>JACKEA010000008.1:0-300000 GCA_020633235.1 Polyangiaceae bacterium
GCCGATCAGGGGGGATCGGTCGCCCCCAAATCGGTTGCTATGTAAACTGATTTTCCTGCGCCAAAGACCCCCGCGCGACCCCCTTCTGCCCTTCTCTAGCCTGCCGAACCCTGTCGAATGCAACGATCAGGGGCTTCGGACGCCCCCAGATCAGTTGCTATGTAAACCGATTTCCGTGCACCCCAGACCCCATCAATTCCGCGGGTCTACCCCGGCAAAGCCCACGCCCTTGGTCCAGCGCGGCTCGGTCGAGTTTGCTGCCACGCGCGGCCGTCAGCGCTCTCGCCGGGGTGGCGTCCGTGATGGTCAACCCAGGCGAACAGTGGGCTTAGCGAAGCATTTCCTTGCGCTTGCCCAGCATGTTCATGCGCGTGCGGCGAATCACGTCCGCTTCGACGACGCTGCCGTCGCGGTAGCGGAAGCGTAGGGCGTCGTCCGGGCACTGGACGATGCACGCGCCGCACTGGATGCACTGCTCCGGCTTCGTGATCTCGACCTTGCGACGCTGACCGTTCATGCGCAGCACCTCGCGCGGGCAGACCTGGACGCAATCTGCGGCGCCGGTACAGCGATCTTCCACCAGCTCGATGGTCGCGGGGTTCTTGCCGGCCGCGACGGTCGACGGATACCAGGGCGTGGTGCCGGCAATGTCGACCGAGAGAATGCCGGCGAGGATCGCCCCAGTGATGGCGAGCGTCGCGAGGCTCCCCGGCGTCAGCGCCGACAACGAGAGCAGCACGCCGCTCCCCGCGGCAACGCCGCACAGGGCGAAGAGTCCCAACGACACCCAGCGCCGCCGGAGCCCCAGCTTGGGCAGCGCGACGAAGGGACCGGCGACCAGCACCGGGATGCACACCGCGCCGGCTGCCGCGACGCGCAAACCCCCAAGAAACCCGAGGATGGGACCTGCCACGAGCAACATGGGCGTGCCCCACATCACGGCCATGCGCAGCCGCTCGCCCAGGGGAAAGCGCATGAAGCGCTCGCCCTTGTGCACGCGGCGCCCGCGGGCGAGGAACGCCGGCAAGTCTTCGAGGCGCGCAGGACCCCAGCGGGTTTCCCAGCCGGTGCGCTCGGTGATCACCGTGCGCTCCACGCCGGTGGCTGCCAGCTGCGGCAAGATCAGCTCGCGGTGATCCACCTTTTCCTCCACGCCGCTGGTACGCAGCGCGCTGATCACGTCGTGATGGGTCAGGTGGCCACCGCCGGCGGCGCACCACACGTTGATGCCTTTGCTGTTGGCACACAGGAGCCACACGTCCTGGCCCGCCAGCGCGCGGCGCATTTGGCGGATCGTCTCCGTGTAGTTTCCGGTGAGCAGCACCGGGGCGTCGCGCCCCGGGTTGCCAATGGCCAAGAGGCCGGTGCGCGCGCGGTGGGGCAGCATGCCGAAGAGCAGATCGCGGATCATGGCGCCCGCCCTTCCACGATCACGAAGGAGCCGCCCCAGCGCCGCTCCTCGCGAACGTCGACGAAGCCCGCTTCGCGCACGCGCTCCACGAGGCCCTTCACCGGTCGCGTCGTCGTCTGCGTGAGCAAGTAGGTGGCAGCGGCCAGCGGCAAGCGCGCGAGCTCGTGCAGCGCACCTCGGGCGCCCTCAGGCTTCGCTTCATCGGCGATCACCAGCACGCCGCCCGGCACAAGGCGCGTGCGCGCCACCCGGAGCGCGTAGCTCTGCTCGTCCTGCGACAGCTCGCTGAAGGCCAGGCAGCTCACCACGGCATCGAGGGAGCGCTCGGGCACGACGTCCTCGATTTCGGCAGCGCTCGCCTGTTTCCATTGGATGTCGGTCCGCCGCGAGTCTGCCTTTTGGCGCGCCATTTCCAGCATTCCGGCGTCGATATCGATGGCCATGACGTCGGCGCCGCGGGCCGCGCAGGCGAGGGCCACGGCTCCGGTGCCGGTGCCCACGTCCAACACGCGGCGCCCGGGCGCTGCGGCGATCTCGGCAATGCGCTCGTACACCGCCGCGATGCGCCCGCGGGACAGCATGCGCACGCCGCGGTCGTACCTCTCCGGCGTGGACTCCAACACTTTCATCCAAACGAAGCTGCTCATCTCTTCCCTGCTCCTTCCACGAATGCCGTCACGGCGAGGTCCGGCACGTCGTCCAGGGCGGGCCAGGCTCCGTCACTTCCCCAGTGCTGCACGTACAGCATGGTGAGCGTCCCAACGAACATCAGCGCGAGCTGCACCGAGGGAACGTCCTGTCGCAGCTCGCCGTCCCGCGCACCCTCGGCGATCACGCTCTCCACCCGCGCGACGTAAGGTCCCAGGTGCTCCAAGATCTTCGGGTACGTCTCTTCGCGGAAGCTCATTGCCTCGCGCACCACGACCTTGATGAACGCTTCTTCCTCGCGGAGCACGGACACGTCGGCTTCTGCCAACGCACGCAGGCGCTCGCGCGCAGAACCTCGATCTTCGACCGTGGCGTAGCGCTCGGCGGCGCGCCGGGCGCCCTCGGCGATGACGGCGAAGAACAGCTCTTCCTTGGACGGGAAGTAGTTGTACAGCGTGCCCTTCGCCACGCCGGCGGCGCGGGTGAGCTCGTCCAGGTTCGCGCGGTCGAGGCCGTGAGTGGCGAAGTGCGCGGCGGCGGCCTCCAGCAGGCGGAGGCGGGTTTCGGATTTCGTCTTCGAGTCGATGCGGGCCATGATTAATATGACTGACTAGTCAGTCATATTAAGGCGCCGTCCAATTCCGTCAAGGCTTGCCCTGAAAACTGCGGGATTTTCGATTGGTTCCTGGAAATGTCGCCAGCCTCTGATAGGTTCCGCCGCCTCCACGACCGGCACCCGCGTCCCATCCCTCCCGACGCACCCAAAAGCCAGGTCGACCCCCTGCGCTCGCGCCGCCCGGTGCGAGTCGCCCGAGAAGCGAGCACGAAATGCTGACGACCAACGACGTAACGATGCGATTCGGGAGCAAGGTCCTCTTCGATCACGTGAGCGTCACCTTCAACGATGGTGAGCGCTATGGCCTCTCGGGGCCCAACGGCGCGGGCAAGACCACGTTCATGCGCATCCTCGCCGGCGTCGCCGAGCCGACCTCGGGGCACGTGACTCATCGCGGGCGTCTCGGTGTGTTGGAGCAGGACCACTCGCTGTACGTGAACGACCGCATCATCGACGTGGTGCTGATGGGCAATCCCAAGCTGTGGGAGGCGCTCTCGGAGAAGCACCAGCTGCTCGAGAAGGGTCACGACATCACGGAAGACGAGGGCATGCGCCTCGGGGAGCTCGAGGTCACCATCGCGGAGGAAGACGGCTACACCGCCGAGAACGAAGCCACCGCGTTGCTCGAAGGCCTCGGCGTTCCCGAGAAGCTGCACACGGAGAAGCTCGAGATCCTACAAGGTGGAGATCGCGTGCGCGTGCTGCTGGCCAAGGCGCTCTTCGGTCATCCGGACACGTTGCTGCTCGACGAGCCCACGAACACCTTGGACATCGCCAGCATCCGCTGGCTGGAAGGCTTCTTGGCGGCCTACGACGGCGCGCTCATCGTGATCAGCCACGATCGCCACTTTCTCAACGAGGTGTGCACCAAGATCGCGGACATCGACTACGAGACCATCATCGTCTACCCCGGCGGCTACGACGACATGATCAGCGCCAAGGCGGAGGCGCGCTCGTCCCTGGAGCTGGCCAACGACGCCAAGCAGAAGAAGGTGGCCAAGCTGCAGGAGTTCGTGCAGCGCTTCCGCGCGGGCTCCCGCGCCAGCCAGGTGAAGTCCCGCGAGAAGGCGCTGGAGCGCGAGAAGAAGGCCATGGTCGATCTCAAGCGCTCCAACATCGAGCGGCCCTTCATTCGCTTCGAGCAGGAGCGCGCCAGCGGCAAGAACCCGCTGAACGTGATCAACCTGAGCAAGACCTTCGACGACGACCTCGAGATCTGCAAAGGCTTCAACCTCAGCGTCATGCGCGGCGACAAGATCGCCATCGTGGGTCGCAACGGCATCGGCAAGACCACGATGATGCGACTGATGCTGGAGCAGCTCGAGCGTGACAGCGGCGACGTGGAGTGGGGCTACGAGACCCGCATCGGCTACATGCCGCAGGAGCACTCCGAGGTCATCGAGCGCTCGGACGTGAGCGCGCGGGACTGGCTCCGGGGCTTCAAGGCGGAGTGTGACGAAGAGAACCTGCGCGCGCTGTTCGGCCGCCTGCTCTTCCGCAAGGACGAGCCCCTCAAGCCCACCAAGGTGCTGTCCGGTGGCGAAACGGTTCGCCTCATCTTGGCCAAGCTCATGCTGGAGCAGCCCAACGTGCTCATGCTGGACGAGCCCACGAACCATCTGGATCTGGAAGCCATCCGCGCTCTCACGGAGGCGCTCCGCGTGTACGAGGGCACCGCCATCTTCATCACCCACGACCGCAACATGGTGGACCGCGTGGCCACGCGGATCCTGGAGATGACGGAAGACGGCATCCGCGAGATCAGCCCCACGGCGTTCCACGAGGGGCACTTCCTCGAGAAGCACCGCACCTACACCGCCGCCCCGGCGTACTGACCTGCGTCACCTTCACCCCTAGGGGTTATGGCTCGGCGCCCCTGGGCCGGGTAGACCAAGCCATCTGATGTCCAGAAGCGCCGCCGCTTCCCAGGCTCGACCGCGCAAGGTCCTCGTCGTCGACGACGGCTCCTCTGGCGCCGGTCTGAAGCAGGCGGGCTTCGAGGTCGTCACGCGCACGATGGCCGTCGGCACCCTGGCCGCCATCTTGCGGGAGCGCCCCGACGTGGTGGTGCTGGACATTCACATGCCGCTCCTCTCCGCGGAGGACGTGATCGCGGGGGTTCGACGGCACCCGGCGCTGCACGACACCGTCGTGTTGCTCCATTCGTCGACGCCGCGCCTCGAGCTGGCGGAGCTGGCCCGCAAATGGAAAGCGGACGACTGGCTCGAGAAGACCGACGACGCCTCGGCGCTGGTGAAGCTCGTGCGCCACTGGGTTGCCTCTCCGCGCCGGCGTGGCCCTGCACCCCGAGGGCCCAGCTCCGGCGTGCGCAAGATCGGGCTGCTGCCCGAGCTACTGCTCGCCTGCGCTCCGTCCACCGCCGGCCGGCTGCAGGCGTCCTTGGCCAATCACTTCATGGTCAGCAACACGGACTCCGGGGCGGAGGCCCTGCGCCGCATCTGCTCCACGCGTCCGCCGGACTTCGTGGTGATCGGAACCTCCCTCGCGGATCTGGGCCATGCCCGCGTGACCCGCTGCGCCCACGAGCTCGATCCGCGCTGGAGTCGCAGACTCATCGTGCTGTCGGAAGCGCCCGCGCCGTCCGAGGAGGGCGCCGTAGAGATCGAAGCGCTGCTCGCGCACATGCTCGAGTTGATCCGCTGAACGATCGGCGTCAGCGCGACAGCGTGCGGCCGCCGCCCAGGGCCTCCATGCGCTCGCGGGATCCGCGCACGCCGAACAGCGTGGAGCCGTCCGGCGGCAACACGGGCCCAAGACCCGTGGCCGCGAGCAGCGCGCACAGCGTCAAGACGGAGAGCTCCGTCGCGTCGCCCACCGGGTGCACTTCCCACACCACGCCGCAGCGCTCCGCCAGTGCCGCCATGCCGCCCGCGCGCCCACGCACTTCCGCCGCCCGCGCGTCTTCCACGTCCGCCGCCGTGCGCATCCGCGCGTGCACCGCGAGCTCCTGCACATAGCCGTACTTCGCGCTCTCGAGCCGCAGCGTCGCCCGCGCGCCCTCTTCCGCCAGCACCTCCACCCGCGCTTCGAAATACTTCCGCGCGTTTTGCACCAGCGCGGCGAGATCCACCCGCGGCTCCGTGCGCTGCGCAAACACCCGATACGTCACGCCTCCATGCTCCGCCTCTTCCCCCGATTTTTCCAGCAGCATGTCGGCCCGCCGCGGAACCTCACGCCTCGCTTCCGCTACACTCGGTCACGTGGGCGGGACTCGCAGCTCGTTGCTTCGACGCGCCGGCGCAGTTCCCGGATGACGTGAGCACCATCGTCCGCATTCGCCTGGACTCCCTCGGCGCAGGAACACCGCCGAGCTGAGCGCGCACTCAGATCGGGCACGAGGGCGGCGGGCACGCGCCGGTGCGGGGCGTGGCGCTGCCGGCACCGATGCCGCACCACGGCGGCACCGAGACGGGCAAGCCCTGGGACGTGTAGGGCGAGTAGCCCTTCGGCAGCCAGTACGGGTGGTCCAGGGCGAACTGCCACAGACCGGCGTACTTGCTGTAGCCCGCCGGAGGCTCGAAGGGCGGCTCGGCGTGCGCGCAGTTGTGAATGCACTCCAGGAAGAAGGAGCCGTCCTGCGTCAGGTTCTGCTCCAGCGTCAGGCTCAGCACCTGGAACTGCTGCAGCACGCAGATGTCTTGCGGGCCGCCCCACAGCACCATGCCCGGGATGGGATGGACCGGCTTGGTCCACGGCTTGATGGTCTGGTTCTGCGGCGTGCCGACGCCCCCCGAGAGAGACAGGAAGCTCGACAGGTACTGGCTGCGCTGACCTACGAGCTGGTCCGTCCACAGCGCGCCGGCGCTCACCCCCGCGCTCGAAACGCAGTTCTTGTTCACGTTGAACTGCTGGGACACGCACGAGAGCATGTCGTCGAAAAATGTGAGCTCGGCCTGCACCTGCTGCGGCAGCGCGATCAGCGAGTACGGCCACTTGAACACGTTCAGGGACGACGGATCCGCTTCGGGGATCACGGCGATGAAGCGCTGCGCGTCGACCGCGGCCTGCACCTCGCCCTTGTCGTAGAAGCTCTTCGCGCTGCCTCCGAGCCAGTGCCACAAGAAGATGATCGGGAGCTTCTCCGTGGGCAAGATGTTGTGCGGGAGCGCGAGCAGGAAGGTGCGGTTGTTGCCCGACGTCTTGATCGTGATCGGATTGTTCGCGCCGGCCGCGTCGGCCGTGGTGGGCAGTGCGGGGCAAGTGCCGCCGCTGTACGCCGGCGGGTCCGGTGCTTGCGGCGCGCCGACCGGAGGATCCGCGCTGCAGCCGCCGACGCCGAGGGGTCCGGCGTCCGCGCCGCTTCCGGCCGACCCCGCCGCGCCGCCCGCGGCGTCGGTGCTCGCGTCGAGCACACTGCCGCCGCTGCCCGACACGCCGGCCACGCCGCCACTCGAAGTGCCGCCACTCGAAGTGCCGCCACTCGAAGTGCCGCCACTCGAAGTGCCGCCACTGCCGCCGCTCGAAGTGCCGCCACTCGCGCTGCCGTCGCTGCCCGCGTCGTGCTGCGTCGCGCCGCCCTCCGACGAGCTTCCACACGCCGCCACGCTCGCGATGCCCGCGCACGCGACGAGAGCGCCCACCACGCGTCTGCCCGTTCTCATCATCTCCTCCATGGGTCGGCTAGCCGGCCCGCGAGAGAATGCCGGCAAATTGCGCAAAGCTCAACCCTGCCGCGTCGGTTTCATCGAACCCATGTCGGTCCGCCGCGGAACCTCGCGGACGAACGCGACTTCGGCGTGACGGCGTGGGACGGCCGCGAACCTTGGTTCCGCGGCGGACCGGCATAAGGTGGAAGGCCATGCAGATCGTGGATACGCCGGACCATCGTTTCGAGGGGCTCGTGGACTATCCCTTTGCGCCGCACTTCGTGGAGGTGGATGCGCGCGGCATTCGCATGCACCACGTGGACGAAGGGCCGCGGGACGGACGTCCGGTGCTGCTGCTGCACGGCGAGCCGTCGTGGTCGTACCTGTATCGCTTCATGATCCCGCCGTTGGTGAAAGCGGGGCACCGGGTGATCGCGCCGGATCTCGTCGGCTTCGGCAAGTCGTCGAAGCTCACGCGCGTGGACGACTACAGCTACGCGCTGCACTGCGACTGGGTGCGTGCGTTGATCGAGACGCTCGAGCTCGAGGACATCACGCTGTTTGCGCAAGATTGGGGATCGCTCATCGGCCTGCGGCTGGCGGCGGAGATGGAGCAGCGGTTTTCTGCCATCGTGATCAGCAACGGCTTCTTGCCGGATGGTCGACCCATGGCGGCGGGCGTGAAGGGCATGGCGAACATCGCAGCGTTCTTCGCGTGGCGGACCTTTGCGCGTTACACGCCGCGGTTTCGCGCTTCGGCGGTGGTGAGCATCGGCGCAGGGCGAAAGCTGAGCCGGGAAGAACGGCGCGCCTACGATGCGCCCTTCACCGACGAAGCGAGCTTGGCCGGCGCCCGCGCCTTTCCCAGGTTGGTGCCGATCTCGCCGCGGGACCCCGCGGTGGCGGCGAATCGCGCGGCATGGAAGGTACTGGAGCGCTGGAACAAGCCCTTCGTGACCGCATTCTCCGATGGAGACCCGATCACACGGGGATTGGATCGCCCACTGCAACGACGCATTCCGGGGGCGGCGCTCTTGGGCCATCACACGGTTCGTGGTGGGCACTTCGTGCAAGAAGTGTCCGGTCCGCGTCTAGCGGAGATCATCGTCGACACCGTGCGCGCCGCGTGAGGGCGGCGCGTGGACGCTTGCACGGTGGAGTGATACCGTTTCTTGCCTGACCGCAGCAGTTGGAGGACGCATGATGCGCTGGGCGAGTGTCGGGTTGGTGGCGGCTTGTCTGAGCATGAGCTGCAGTGATTCCGGAAGCAGCGACGGCGGCGGTGGCGGAGGCGGCGCATCGGGGGGCTCCGGCGGTGGCGGCAACGCATCGGGCTCCGGGGGCAACGGCAACGCGGCAGGGACCGGTGGCGGCACCGGCGGCAGCGGCAACGCGGCGGGTACGGGCGGAGCGACCGGCGGCGCGGGCGGCAGTGGCGGCGGGCTGTCCAGCCAGGCGCGGGACGTGGCGACGAAGCTCGGACGCAGCCCGAACTTCTTGATCGGGATGGGCAACGATCTCGACAACGACCACGACAAGGACGGCGCCTACACCCTCGGCGTCACCCTCGACCTGCACTACGCCTACTTGGTGGGCTTGAAGGGGCAGGGGGGCTGGCCCGACTGGAACGCGAACGGCACGTTCGTGAACATCCTGACGGACAGCGCGAAGAAGCACGGCGTGACGCCGATGTTCACGCTGTACTCGATGGCCGCCTGGGGCGAAGCCAACACCGACACGCTGGTGAACGACCAGTACATGCAACCCTATTGGGACGGCGCGAAGCTGCTCTTCGAGCGGCTGGGTGCGTTCGGCGACCCCGCGGTGGTGCATTTCGAACCGGACTTCTGGGCCTATGCGCAACAGGCTTCGAAGGGGAACCCGAGCTCGTTGCCGGTCCACGTGAGCGGCCTGGTTGCTGACTGCTCGGGGCAACCGGACAACCTCGTCGGCATGGGGCATTGTCTCGTGGCGCTCGCGCGAAAGTACGCACCGAAGGCCGTGATCGGCTTCCACGCTTCACGCTGGGCAGATCCTGATGCGAGCAAGGTCGCGAAGTTCTTGGTCGACATCGGCGCCGGCGAAGCCGACATCGTCGTGCTCGAGACCCTGGATCGCGATGCCGGCTGCTTCGAAGAGCACGTCGATCCGAACTGTCAACGCAACGACGGCCCGTGGTACTGGGACGAGACCAACAAGACGAGCCCGAACTTCTCAGAGCACCTGGCCTGGGCCAAGAGCATCGGCACCGGCGTGGGGCGGCCCATCTTGTGGTGGCAGATGCCCTTCGGCGTGCCCAGCTCGACGCCCGGCGGCAGCGCCGGCAAGTACCGCGACAACCGCGTGAAGTACCTGTTCGAGCACACCGACGAGTTCGTGGCGGCGGGCGGCCTGGGCGCGGTGTTCGGCACCGGCGCCGGCAACCAGACCTACATCACGACCGACGGCGGCCAGTTCAAGAACGCCGTTACTCAGTACTTCAAGAGCCCGACGCCGCTGCCCTGAAGCGCTAAGCTCCCGACAATGAGCTTCGGCGAGCGTGTGGCGCGGCCGCGGCCGGTGCGGCTCGACGCGGCCGTCGGCTGCACCCACTGCGGTGCCACGGTGGAGCTCGCAGGACCGGTGCGCGAGGCCCGCTGCAACGCGTGTCAGACGAACGTGGAGATCCCGCCGTTGGCGTGGGCCAAGCTGCTGCGCGAGATCGACGAGCTGAGCTTTCAGGTCGGCGAGGGACAAGGCTCCGGCGTGCGGGTGGACGCGGAAGGCGTGCAGCTCGCCTGCGCCTGGGTGCTGTCGGAGCCGCTCTGTCGGCAGTGCGACACGCCGGTGCCGCAGATCGAGCCCGGGGAGTCGGGGCAGGTCTTCTGTCAGAAGTGCGGCGCGCCGATGCCCACCATGCCGGCACCCTCGTGGCTCCGGATGATGACGCACACGGCGCAGCAGGTGTACGGGGCCGAGCTGACGTTCGACGCGGCGGCTCTCGACCGGAAGGCGCGGCGTTTCTGGATCGTGCTGCAGGGTACGCCCAACGTCACCAACGCTCGGCGCGAAGCCTCCATGAAGCTCGACGTCGAGGAAGCCTTTCGCAATCGAACGCCAAAGAAGTCGAGCCCGCTGTTCTGGATCTTCATCGTGCTCGTGCTGGGCAGCGCCGCGTACCTGATGGTGACCACCGGGCAGCGAACGCAACACAACGTGAAGCACATCTTGGACACCGAATAGGCGAGACGCGCGACGGCGAACGTTGCGATCGCCGCCGCGCTCGGTTCGGCTATGCGTGAAGCCGACGACGCCGGCGTGCGCCGAGTCCGACCCATGCCGCCAGCCCCACGAGCCCGAACCAGCTGGGTTGCCGGCCGCTCGTCGTCGAGCAGCCCGCTGCCGGGGGCTCGCCCGGATCTGCCGAGGGATCCAGCGATGGGTCGACGGGATCCTCGACCGGGTCGGTTTGAGCCGCCGGATCGGTGGGATCGGTTTGAGCCGTCGGATCGGTAGGATCGGTCTGAGCCGTCGGATCGGTGGGATCGGCGGGCGGATCGGTCTGAGCGGGAGGATCGCCCGGATCCGTCGCGTCCGTGGGCGCCGGGAGCGTGAGCTCGTTCCACATGATGTCGTACAGGCTCGGGTCGTAGAAGAACTGGAAGTGACCGACGAAGCCGTTGCACACCTCGATGTTCTTGGCGCCGGGGATCTTGGAGGTCTCGTAGGGCTGGATGTACTCGTCGGTGCACGTGTAGATGGACGTGATCGGCACCGTCTTTGGGAGCGGCGCGTCGTTGACCTCATGGAGGAACGCGCTGCCCGGCGTCAGGTCGTCGAGGGCGTCCCAACCGACGATGGACTTCGCCCACGGTGCCTTCGGCAGGCCGTGCTGCGGAGAGATGAACGTGACCAGGCGACGCACGTGCGCTTCACCGCCCAGCGCTTGGACGTACTCGCGGGCGATGAGGCCGCCGGTGCACTCGGCGAGGATGTCGAGGCGCTGCTCGCCGGTCTTGGCCAGGAGACCCGTGACGACCTTGGCGAGCGCATGTGAATTCTCCGTCAGGTCACCGCTCAGCAGCTCCGGCGGCTCGTACACGACGGGGTTGAAGCCGTCGCGCTGCAGGCGCGCTTTGATCGGGTCGAACCAAACCGCGGGGATCGTCACACCCGTGATGAGCAACACGGTGCGTGGCGTCGCGGGTGGCGTGTGCCCTGGCTCGAGGTTCATCGCTGCGGCTCGCTCGCTCGCGAACTTTTCGAGGAAGTAGTTGCCCCAGGTGTGCGGGTCCTTGATGTCCCCCTTGGGCATGTCACATGCGACCAGCGTGATGGCGGACAGCGCAGAGATGGCAATGAAGCGATAGGAGCGTTTCATGTCGGATTCGTCTTTCTGATTGGGCGCTCCTCACCGCCGACCCCCTTGCCGCCGAGAAGAGCGCATTCCCTATCGAACGCTCAATCGGTAAAGGATTGAACGTTCATTCGGTAATTGGTACTTGCCGTATTTACGCCGTCAACCAGTACTTCTCCCCAGCTTGACAACCCAGCGACAATACTCGAATAATCATTCGGTAAATGGCGCAGCGGAAGGCAGGGACCAAGAAGCGGGGTCGACCGCCGCGGCTCCTCGACCGGAGGGAATCGATCCTCGACGCCGCCCTGGCCTGCTTCGTGGAACGCGGCTTTCACGGGACGGTGATCCCGGACATCGCGAAGCGCGCCGAGATCGCGACCGGCACGCTGTACCACTACTTCGAGAGCAAGGAGGCGTTGGTCAACGTGCTCTATCGAAAGTGGAAAGGGGCCGTGTCCGAGCGGGTGCTCGCTGCGTTCCAACACGGCGCGCCTCCGCGGGAACAGTTCCGCGTGATGTGGCACGAGATGGTCGCATTCGCGCAAGAGCATCCCAAGGCCTTCGCTTTCATCGAGCTCCACAACCACAGCAGCTACCTGGACGACGAGAGCCGCGCGGTGGATCACGCCATCAAGGACTTCGCCGAGCTCATGGTGGCGAATGCTCAGGCTCGAGGCGTCGTGAAGCCCCTCGACGCGAAGCTCTTGATGGAGCTCGTGTTCGGCGCGTTCAATGGAATGATCCGAGCGCAGTGGGAGGGTCGGATCCCGCTCGACGACGCGGCCATCGCAGGGGCGGAATCCGCTTGCTGGGATACCCTCGCGCTGCGTTGAGTGGTTCCGCGCCGCTACAAACAAACTTACGATCCAAGCAGGGCATGGCCATCATCACTTTGCTCACGGATTTCGGGCTGGAAGATCCCTTCGTGGGGCAGATGCACGGGGTGATCCTCTCGCGCTGTCCGGAGGCGAAGATCGTGGACCTGACGCACGGCGTGCAGCCGCAGGACGTGCGGCAAGCGAGCTTCCTGCTGGCGCGCAGCTACGAGTGGTTCCCGCCGGGGAGCGTACACGTGGCGGTGGTGGACCCGGGCGTGGGCAGCGAGCGCGCGGGCATCGTGGTGGAGGCACAGGGGCACGTGTTCGTGGCGCCGGACAATGGCTTGTGCACGCCGCTGTTCAGCGGAGCGCGGGTGCATCGCATCGACATGGGCATCGCGCCGCGGAGCCGCACGTTTCACGGCCGCGACCTGTTCGCGCCGGTGGGCGCGGAGATCGCCAGCGGGCGCGTGGCGCCGGCGGAGGTGGGGCCGCCGCACGAGCCGGTGAAGCTGCCGCCCGCGGCCAAGGGGCGCGTGATGGTCGTGGATCACTTCGGAAACCTGATCACGGACCTCGAGGCCGACGGCGCCGTGGCGGTGGAGATCGCGGGGCGCCGCATCCCGGTGCGCGGAACCTATTCCGACGTGGCCGTGGGCGAGCTCCTGGCGCTCACGAGCTCCTTCGACACGCTGGAAATCGCCTGTCGCGAGGGCAATGCGAGCGCGCTGCTCAGCGCGCGCGTGGGCGCGGAAGTGCGCGTCGTCTGAAGCCGAGAAACCTCTGGCCGACGCGCGGATCGGCGGTAAAGATGCCGTACATGCGAGCCCTCGCTCTCAATCTGTCTCTCGTCGTTTCCCTCGCGGCGTGCTCCCCCGCGGTGGCGCGCCCCGCAGCAGCGCCTGCCGCCAAATCCACGGCGGCGAAGAAGCCGGCGCGCTCCCCCGCGGACAAGCTCGCGGCGGGAATCGAAGCACTGGAGGGGACGCGCTATTCCGAAGCGGAGCCGCTGCTCAAGGGCGCGGCCGTGGGCAAGCAACGGGGCGACGCCCTGGTGGCGCTGGCGCGCTTGCAGCTCGAGACCGGGCGCTACGACGACGCGCTGAAGACGGCGCAGCAGGCGGACGGCATCAAGGGAGCCAAGCTCGATTCGGCGTGGATTGGTGCGGAGGCGCTGCGCCGTCAGGGCAAGCTCGCGGAGGCGGAGGCGCGCTTGCGCAAGGTGGAGAGCGAGCCGGAAGCGCGGCGAGCGCGGCTCGAGCTCGGAGAGCTCTTGCTCGAGCGCGGCAAGCAGAAGGACGCCACCCCGGTCCTCATGACCATCATCGAGGACTACAACGACGACAAGATCAAGGACACGGACGGTCCGGGTCTGGCCATGGTGGGCCGCGCAGCGCACCTGCTGCGCTCGCCGCGAGACGCGAACGACGCCTTCAACCAGGCCGAGCGCGCGAAGGACGGCGACGTACAGACGCTGCTCTGGCGCGGCGAGCTGTTCCTCGAAAAGTACGACCCGGGCCACGCAGAAGAAGTCATCAAAGAGGTGCTGGCCAAGGCGCCGAACCGGCCGGAAGCGCTGGTGTGGATGGCCCACGTGAAGCTGGCCCAGGCGCTGGACTTCGACGAAGCGGAGCGCTTGGCGAAGAAGGCACTGTCCATCAACCCGAAGATCACCTCCGCGCACTTCGTGCTGGCGGGCATCGCGCTGCGCGACATGGACCTCGCCAAGGCCGAAGACGAAGTGAAGCTCGGCCTGGCGGTGAACCCGCGGGACCTGGATCTGCTCAGCATGCACGCCACGGCGCGCTTCTTGGCGGACGACACCGCTGGCTTCAACGCGGCCACGCAGAAGGTGCTCGCGCTCAATCCCCAGTACTCGCGGATGTATCAGATCATCGGGGAGTTTGCCGATTGGGAGCACCGCTACGACGAGATCGTCGCGATGATGAAGAAGGCGGTGCAGATCGATCCGGACGACGCCAAGGCCTACGCCCAGCTGGGCCTGAACCTGATCCGCGCCGGCAACGACAAAGAGGGCGTGCAGGCGCTGAACACCGCCTTCGACAAGGATCCCTTCAACGTGCGCGTGTACAACACGCTGAACCTCTACGAAAAGGTGATCCCGAAGGACTACGTCACCGTCGCGCACAAGACCTTCACCTTCCGCTATCGGAAGGACGAGAAGGATCTGCTCGAACGCTACATTCCCGGGCTCCTCGACAGCGCCTGGCGCAAGTTCACGAAGAAGTACGCGTTCACCCCGTCCACGCCCATTGGCGTGGAGCTCTACGGCGAGCGCGAGAACTTCGCGATCCGCACCAGCGGCCTCCCGTCTACCGCGATTCAGGGTGTGTGCTTCGGCAAGACGCTGGCGGCCATGAGCCCACACGAAGAGAAGTTCAACATCGGCATGACGGTGTGGCACGAGCTCGCCCACGTGTTCCACATCCAGATGTCCAAGAGCCACGTGCCCCGCTGGTTCACCGAGGGGCTCGCGGAGTACGAAACCCTGGCGGAGCGTCCGGAGTGGAGCCGCGAGCACGATCCCGCGCTGTACGAGGCGTTGCGTAGCGGGCGGCTGCCCAAGGTGGGCGCCATGAGCCAAGCCTTCACCCGCGCGGAAGAGATGAGCGACGTGGCGACGGCCTACTACGCGTCGAGCCAGATCATGGTGATGCTGGTGGACAAGCACGGCATGCCCGCAGCGGATCAGATGCTGAAGCTGTGGGGCGAGGGCAAGGGCACGCCAGAGGTAGTGCAAACCGCCCTGGGCATGTCCACGGACGCCTTCGATACCGAGTTTCGCACCTGGGCCGACCAAAAGCTCGCGCGCTACAAGACGCAGTTCGTTCCCATCTCCCGCACCGGGGGCTACGAAAAGGCGAAAGAAGCCGCGGAAAAAGCGCCGAAAGATCCCGCGAAGCAGGCCGCCTTCGCCCTGGCCGCGCTGCGCGAGCGCAAGGTGGAGGAAGCGCACAAGGCGCTCGAGGCGGCCCTCGCCGCTTCTCCGGACTACCCGGATGCGCTGTGGCTCGAGGCACGCCTGGCCATGTCCAAGCGCGACATGGCCAGCGCCAGCACGCTGCTGCAAAAGCTCACGCAGAAGAGCGACGGCTACATGGTGCAGATGGCCCTGGCGGACATCTCCGAAGCCAAGGGCGACGTAGCCGGGATGAAGAAAGCCTTCGAACGCGCCCACCAGCTCGACCCGACGCAAGCGGAGCCGCTGCAAGCGCTGGTGGATCTCGCCAAGAAGACCGGCGACAAGGACGGTGAGCTCGACGGCCTGCGCAAGCTCTCCAAGCTGGAAGAGCACGACGGTCGCATCTATCGCCGCCTGATGCGCGCGCTGATGGACAAGAAGCTCTACAAGGAAGCGAAGGACGTGGGCGAGATGGGCCTGTGGGCGGATCTCGAGGGCGCCCAGACCCACGCGCTCTTCGCCGAAGCCCTTGCGCACCTCAAGATGGTGCCCCGCGCCATCTACGAGCTCGAGAGCGCGCTGATGTGTCCCGCGCGCCCCAAGGAGCAGGCGGAGCTCCACGCCCAGCTCGCCGAGACGTACATGATGGTGCCGAACCCCGGCAAAGCGCGGGAGCACGCCAAGGCGGCGCGCAAGCTCGACCCCGACAATCCGCGCGTCAAAAAGCTCAAGATCTGAGCCCGAATCTCCCGTTCTACATGGGTTTGTCGGTCCGCCGCGGTAACCCCGCGGCTGAACGTTGACAGTGTGCACTGTAACGGTTATGGGTGTCTGTATGCTGTCTCGGCCCACCGCCCGCGAGGAGATCGAAAACAGTGTGAGTCACGGCATCGGCCTGCTCGCCGCCATCGCCGTGGCGCCCTTCCTGATCGCGAGCGCCGCCTCGGGGGGCAGCGCCCAGACCATCGTCGGCGCCAGCGTGTTCTCCGCGACGATGGTGCTCTTGTACCTGTCGTCCACGCTGTACCACGCGCTGCCCGCGCCCTCCGCCAAGCGCGTGCTGCGCACCGTGGATCACGCCGCCATCTTCCTGCTCATCGCCGGTACCTACACGCCCTTCACCTTGGGCGTGCTGAGCGGCGCCTGGGGTTGGACGTTGTTCGGACTGGTATGGACGCTGGCGCTGGCCGGCGTGCTGCTCGAGACCTTCGGCCGCATGCGATATCCGAAGCTATCCCTCGCCCTGTACATCGGCATGGGCTGGCTGGTGCTGATCGCGGCCAAGCCCATGATCCAGCTGATGCAACCGTGGGGACTCTTCTGGCTCGTTGCGGGGGGCGTGGCGTACACGGCCGGCGTCGCGTTCTACGCCGCCAAGCGCATCCCGCATCATCACCTGATCTGGCACCTGTTCGTGATTGCCGGCACGGCGTGCCACGTCGTGGCCGTGCTGCGCTACGCGGCGTAACGCGCGGTTTTGCGGCGGACCGACAAACCCAATCAGAAGCAGCTGGCGCCGAGGCAGGCCGAGAGCTCGGGGCCGCAGGAATTCTCGAGGCAGGAGATGGGGCTGCCGTTGCAGTTCGACAGGTCGTCGAGGTGTTGGAAGGCGCAGTTGAGCGCCTGATCCACGAAGAACTGCACGTCCGCACAACCCTTGCTCACGCAGTTGGCGACGCAACTGACGGAGAATTTCGGCGGATTCTGGTTCAGCTCCACGCAGCCGAGGGCGCAGGTCACGATTTGGAAGCAGTTCAGGAGCTCGCACTCGCCGCAGTCCGAGGGGCAGTTGCTACAGGTTTCGAACTCCGTCGCTTCGCACTTGCCGTTGCCACACACGGAGCACACGCCGCAGTCGTTGGGACACGAGGCGCAGGTTTCGCTGCCGGTGCACTTGCCATCGCCGCAGCCGGCGCACACGCCGCAGTCCTTTTGGCACGTGAAGCAGTTTTCGTTGTTGGCGGCGCTGCACTGACCATCGCCGCAGGTCTCGCAGGCGCCGCAGTCCGGCGCGCAGGAGAGGCACGTCTCCGGATCCTCGCAAAAGCCGTCGCCGCAGGTGACGCAGGAGCCGCAGTCTTCCGGGCACGAGAGACAGGTTTCGTCGGAAGTGCAGCTGCCGTCGCCGCAGGCGGTGCACAGGCCGCAGTCTTCCGGACACGAGCTGCAGCTCTCGCCCGCGTCGCACACGCCGTTCTTGCACGTGTCGCACAGGCCGCAGTCGAGCGGGCAGCTGGTGCAGCTCTCGTTCGCGGCGCAGGTGCCGTCGCCGCAGGGGGCGCCGCCGTCGTGGCCGCCAATGCCTCCGGTGCCGCTAGTTCCACCGGAGCCGGAGACGCCGCCGTCTTCGTCCACCCGTAGGCCGATGCGGGAACCACAGGCCGGAATCGAAGCGATGACCGCGATCGAGGCGATCGCGGCGGCAAGCAAGCTCTTGGCTTTCACCCCCGAATTTTACGAGCCTTCGGCCGTTTCGTCGAATTGTCCGCGGCTGGCGACGCTTTTCAGCCGCTGTCGTCGTCCTTGTCGCCGCGCAGGCCGAGGGCGCGGGTCTTCTTGTACAAGTGGCTGCGCTCGAGACCGAGGGCCCGCGCCGTAGCGGCCATCTGCCCGCCATGGTGGGCGATGGCTTCCTCCAGGATGGTGCGTTCGGCTTCCTCCGCCAGCACCCGAAAGGGTACGCCGGGGCGATACAGCCCCGCGTTGCTGGGCGATGCCGACATGCCGAGGGCGCGCTCCACCTCGCCCGCGGTGATGCTGTCGTCCGGCGACAGGATCACCAGCCGCTCGATGAGGTTCTTCAGCTCGCGCACGTTGCCGGGATACGAGTGGCGCATCAACGCTTGAACGGCGTCGTCCGATAGCGTGACCCCAGGGCGCGCGTTGCTCTTGGCGGCGAGCTGCAGGAAGTGGCGCGCGAGCTCTTCGATGTCGTCTCGCCGCGAACGCAGCGGCGGTAGCTCCAGGGGCAGCACGTTGAGACGATCGTAGAGGTCCGGACGGAACTCTCCGCTCTGGCAGGCGAGCACCAGATCGCGATTGGTGGCGGCCACCACGCGGACGTCCACTTTCAGCGTCTCGTTGCCGCCCACGCGCTCGATCTCCTGCTCCTGGAGCACGCGCAAGAGCTTCGCCTGCATGTTCAGGGGCATGTCGCCCACTTCGTCGAGGAACAGCGTGCCGCCGTGAGCCCGCTCGAACTTGCCGCGCCGCTGCTTGGTGGCCCCGGTGAAGGCACCCGCCTCGTGGCCGAACAGCTCGCTCTCGATCAGCTCTGCCGGCACCGCGGCGCAGTTCAGCTTTTCCAGCGCCGCCTTGGCCCGCGGTGACGCGCGATGAATGGCGCGCGCCACGAGCTCCTTGCCGGTACCACGCTCCCCGGTGACCAACACGCTGGCGTTGGCCCGGGCCGCTCTGCTGACGTTGGCGCTGAGGTCCTGCATCGCACGGCTGCGACCGATCAGCTCCTCGAAGTATCCGGCCTCCGCTCGGAGCTCCTGGGCTTCCTCTTCCGCGCGCACCAGGCGCTGGGTGTTCTCCAGCACCAAGAGCAGGCGATCCGTGGACACCGGCTTCTCCAAAAAGTCGAGCGCCCCGAGCTTGGTCGCGCGCACGGCCGTGTCCACCGTTGCGTGTCCACTCATCATGATCACCGGAGCGTCGTTGCCCGCGCCCCGGAGCTTCTCGAGCAGCTCGATGCCATTGCCGTCCGGCAGCGACACGTCCAAGAGCAAGATGTCGTAGCTACGCTTCGCGAGGCGTTCTTGGGCCACGCCCACGCCGCCCGCCACGTCCACCGAGTAGCCTTCCAGCGACAGCGCCTTCTTCAAGGTGTTCAGGATCGAAGGCTCGTCGTCGACGATCAGAATGTGCCCGCGAGGCATGCTGCGACGCTACCGAGCTTTTTGGCATGCCGCCACCGCGCAGTTTTTCTGCTGATCCGACATCCCGCATCGCTCTGCCCCAAGCCTCTGCTAATCTGTTTCGCTCCCGTCGCATGTCGAAGCCCAAGGCCACCGCGAGCGGCACGCTCGAGTCGACGCCCCTGGCGAACCTACTCGTGTACGCCCTCGACAAGCGGCTCACCGGCACGATGATCTTCGAGCCTCCGGGGGGCGGGCGGAGCGCGGTCTTCTTCAACGAGGGCGCCCCCGCAAAGGCCAAGACGGCGGATCCCGTGATTCACCTCGGTCGCCTGCTGCTGGAGCTGGGGGCGATCTCGGAGGAGGACTTCAATCGCACCCTCGCGCGCTGCGCGAAGGAACGGCGGCTCCACGGTCAGATCCTGATCGAGGAGGAAGTGATCGATCAGGCGATCTTGGAGGACGCGCTCCGAGAGCAGCTGATGCGCAAGGTGCTGTGGCTGTTCACGCTGCCGCCGGCCACGGTGTACGCCTACTACGAAGACGTGAACTTCCTGGAGCGCTTCGGGGCGCCGGAGCTCATCACCCTGGAGCCCATGTCGCTCATCTGGCGCGGGGTGCGCAACCACGAGGACGCCCGGCGCGTGGAAGCCACGCTGGCGCGGGTCGGCGCTCGGCAGCTGCGGCTCCATCCCCAAGCGCAGCTGTCACGCTTCTGCTTCGCGTCGCGGGACTGGGGCGTGCTGGACGTGATCCGGGCGCGGCCTCAAACGCTGGCCCAGCTCTTGGGGGGCGGGGTCAGCGACGAGGTCACCATCAAGCGCATGGTGTATGCCCTGGCCGTCACTCGCAGCCTGGATCTGGGCGCGGGAACGCGCCCGGTCGGCGTTCAGAGCGGCGGCGCCGCCTCGGACCGCTCCCCCAATTCCCGCCGCTCCGAGAGCGCCACCCGTCCGCGGCCGGTGTCCCCGCCCAAGGCCGCCAATCGATCGTCCCCGCAGGCTGCACCACCGCCACTGCGCTCGTCGCCCCAGGCCGCACCGCTGCGCTCGTCGCCCGTGGCCTCCTCCGCCCAGGCCGTCGCTCGAGACCGCGCCACACCGGTCGCGCCTCCTCCCCCGGCGCCATCTCGGGCGATTGCGTCCGCCGCCGCGCCGCAGCCGTTGCCACCGCTGACTCCCTCGCCGCCGCCGTCCACGCCGAGCGCGGTGCGCGCGTCGCAGCCGCCCATCACGCACCCGTCGGATCCCGCACCCTCGTCGGTGCGTACGCTGCGCTCCGTCACGCCCGAGCCCGGACAGGACCGCCGCTCTGCGCTGCCCTCCATCACCATGCCGGAGTCGCACCGCACGCCGGCGGCGCCCCCAGGCCCCACGAGCAGCGTGCCACCCGCCAACCACGAGCTCGTCGCGGAAGTGCGGGAGCGCGCGGAGAAGGCGCCCTCGCAGAACTACTACCAGCTCTTGGGCGTGGAGCAGGACGCCCCCACGGCGCAGATTTCCGCGGCCTTCTTCAAGCTCGCCAAGCGCTTCCATCCCGATCGCCTGGGCATGGACGACCCCGAGCTCAAGAGCGTCGCCGTTGGCATGTTCGCGCGCATGAACGAAGCACACCAGGTGCTGTCGGATGCCGAGCGCCGCGCGGAGTACGATCAGGTCATCGCAGATGGTGGCGGCACCGCCGAAGAGCAAGAGCAGGTGCAAGCCGTGGTGCGCGCCATTACGGAGTTCCAGAAGGCGGAGGTCTTCTACAAGAAGGGCCAGATGGATCTGGCAGAGGCCGCCGCCAAGAGCGCGATGCAGGACGACCCCGAGCAAGCGGACTACGTGGCGCTGTACACCACCGTTGCCGCCCAGCGCCGCGGCAACGGACGCATGGACGATCTCATCGATCTCCTCGACCGCGCCATTCGCCGGGATCCCAAGGCGGAGCGCGCGCGCTTTGCCCGCGGTCAGATCTACAAGCGGATGAACCGCAACGATCTCGCCATCAAGGACTTCCGCTGGGTGGCGCAGCAGAACCCGCGCAATCTGGAAGCCACCCGCGAGGTGCGTCTCTACAACATGCGCAAGGGCGGTCCGGCCTCCCAGCGTCCGTCCAGCGCGCCGAAGAGCAGCAAAGGCGGGAAAGAGGCCAATTCCGGCTTCTTCGGCAAGTTCTTCAAGCGTTGAGAGCGCCATCATCGAGGGCATGTCGGCACGCCGCGGAACCATCCTGACGGCCGTCGCGCTGCTCTTGTGCGCGTGCTCCAAAACGCCTCCACCGGAGCTCTCGCGCGTGGGCGCCATCACGTCCAAACACGTCGCTCCCCCGCCCAAGCTCACGATCGCCCCCTTGACGGACGAGCTGCGCGACAAGGGCTTCTCCGAGTGCAACCCCTACGACCCGATCGACCTCGGTCCGTACTCCTTCTACGAACGCGTGTCCCTCGGTCGCATGTTGATCCCGCAGAAGGGCGGCCACACCGCGGACATGGGCTACGACGTCGTCATCCACTTCAACGGAGCGGATGCCGTGCGCAAGCTCTTGGTGCAAACCGCCGGCGGCGTCTCCTTGGTGCTGGTCGACAAGGGCAGCGGCAAGAGTTACTCCCACGCCTTCGGCACGCCGCAGATGTTCCCGCTCTTGCGGCGTTCCATCGAGGCGGCGCTCCGCCGTCACTCCAAGGACGAGCGCGCCCACATCCGCCACCTCGCCATCAGCGCCTGGAGCGCCGGTGGTATCGCGGTGGACAAGCTCTTGAAACAGAAGCAAGACGGCATCGACGCCGTGATCATCTTGGATGGCCTGCACGGCGCCTGGAAGTACGGCAAGAAGCACGAGCAGAGCATCGACTCGGTCGATCCTCGCTTCGTGAGCCACGAGATCGATTGGGCGAAGCGCGCTCGCGCCGGTCAGACGCTGTTTGTGCTCACCCACAGCGAAGTGGATCCGGTGGTGTTCCCGTCCACCACCACCACCGCGGCGTCGCTCCTGAACGAGCTGTCTTTGAAGGAAGAGCCCGTCGCCTCACCCGGCGGCGAGGCCTACGCCCAGCTCAGCGGCGTTGACGATCACGGGCTCCACGTGTGGGGCTTCCGCGGCAACGACGAAAAGGCGCACTGCGCCCAGCTCTTCAACATGCCCCGCATCGTGACCGAGATCCTCGAGCCCGCGTGGCACACGCCCGCGCTGGACCGCAGCGTCGCGCCCACCAAGCTCGAGCCCTGGCAGAAGTGACTCAGCCACGGCCGCGCGGGGTCAACTCCGGATGGGGCCAGGCGTAGCCGCGGGTTCGTTTGGCTTGCCGAGATCCACGCCAAAGTGGGCAGTGCTTTGGCTCAGTGCTTCTTGCACCTTCGCGATGTCAGCCTCGACCTGTGCACCCGAAGGAGGTGGTTTGATCTTCCCGGTAGGGCTGGGGTAGCGGAAGGTCGTGGCAAAGGCCGCGAGGTGTTGGATGGCGGCGAGCAACGGCTTGATGGGGTTTTCGTCCGGAATGGCGTCGACCATCTCGTCGAGCTGGTGTCTGACACCTGCGTGCTTGCCCTCGGAGGTGGGGACCGCGCGGATTACCTTTTCGGCCGCTTGCTCGCAAAGATAGGCGGCGTTTCGATTGCCCCCCGCCAACAGAAGCTTGGCACCTTCGAGATCCTGACCGGCGACCCTGAGGAAGTTGGCGATGACGATCTCAGCGCTCATAGATGAGCACGCCTTCTCGATCCACGTCGTAGGCAATGGTGTTTGGCGTGTTGCGGCCAGTGCGGAAGTCGGACCTATGGCACGGGATGATGTCCGCGCGAATTCGCGCTGCCCTGCGGAGCTTCCAAGCGGCCATGGGATCCAGATCCGCATCTGGCAGGTCGTCTGGAACCACAGCGAAGAGATCCCAGTCGCTGACGTCCTCCGCTTCGCCGCGGGCGCGACTCCCGAACAACCAGATCTGATCGGGCCTCCAAGCGGCGATAATCTGGTCGAGGAGCGGCCGAAGCTTTGCCAAGTCGATCTCTCTCCCGCGTGCGTCGCGCGGGGGAGGGCTCGCCGATGTTGACGGTCGAATCGCCGTGGGCACTGCGTCTGATTGTGGCATTTGGCGAACTACCTCGCTGCACGTGCCTCACTACTCCTTCGCGCGGCGCACCGTGAGGGAGCGCACCACCGTGACGCCGTCGCCGGCGCCTTCGAGGGCTACGGTGGTGAGCCCCGACGGTCCCGTGCACGTGGTGGACGCTTCGTCGCGGGAGAGGGTGACGGACTGGTTCGAGCGCGTCAGGGTGAGCGTGCCGCCGTCGCCGTTGGGCCACGGGCAGTCGCCGGCGCCGAAGGCGGCGCCGCCCAGCCGCACGATGGGCGCCGGCCCCGACGTGACCGTGATCTCGAGGGTGAGGGCGCCGTACCGGGTTTCGGTGACCGACGCACGTGCTCCCTTCGTCAGCGACAGTCCCGCGCCGTCAAAACCAATACCCGTCTGAGGCACTCCCAACGGCGCGCGATCGGCGACGGCATGGGTCGCGTCCACCAGGAACAACGGCGTGATGTCCCGGGTGAACACGCCGCGAACGTCGTGGCGGAAGCCGAGCACCGTGGGCGTGCCGTCCACGTCGTCGATCCAGGCGAAGGCGCCCGGATCGGTGGTCACGTGGGGCGACAGCGGCGAGGGCAGGCGATCCGGCAGGTCCGCCGGCACCGCGAAGCGACCGCTCCAGGGATCGAAGCGGAGCAGCACGCGGCCGTTCGGTCCTTCGGCGCTGAGCCACGGCGCGGCGTCGCTGGCGTCGATCAACGCGGCGGCGCTGGGCGCGAAGTCGAGGGGCGGCAGCGCGTCCGTCGCGCCGCTCTCGCGAATCCAAGTCACGGCCGTGCCGCACTCGGCGGCCAAGCACGCGTCGTCACTGCAGCTCGACTCGCTGGCGCACACTCCGACGCCCACCACGCTGCCGCCCGGGAGCGCCGCGAAGGCATGGACCGGCGCGATTCCCAGAGACGTCTTGGGCGTCGTGTCGCTGGCGTCCGGGGACAGCCATTCGAGCACGTGGACCGGATGTCCGGTGCTGTCCGTCCCGCCGCCGACGAACACGCTGCCGTCGTCCAGGGTGAGCACCGTGGGCCAGATGCGCGCCCGCGTCAGAGTGGCGAGCCCGGCGACCTTGGCGGCCAGGTCCGTGGGCGAGATCGTCTCCACGGTGGACAGTGCCACTCCCGTCGGTCCGCTGCCGCCCACCAACAGCGTCGAGCCGTCGGACAGCACCGCGGCGCCGTGGCGCGCGCGCGCCACGCTCAGCTGGATGGGACGATTGCGATCGAAGCGCCGCTCGTCCACGTAGAACACCGCGGCGCTGTCCAGCGGTGGCGACAACGTCAGGTCCTGGCTCACCGTCGGGTCCACGCCGCCCGCCACCACCAAGGCGCCCTTGCCCAGCTCCGTCACGCTGGCGAAGGCGCGCCCGGGCAGGAGCCCGTCCGCCACCTCGGCGGCTTCCCCGGTGTCGAGGTGGATCCACACGGCGCGCGCCGCGTCGGAGCTGGGCGTCAGACCGCCCACCGCCAAGAGCAGCCGCTCGCGTTCCGAGATGCCGACGGCCACGCCGTCGGTCACGGCGGGGAAGGGGCTCTTGTCCGCGTCCGAACCGCGCCACAGGGGGCAGGCGCTCCGATCCGGCCACAGCAACACGTCCACGTCGCCCCCCGGGGTTCGATCCCCGATGCCCTGCCACTTGCTGCGGCCGGCCACGCCTTGGGCGTCCACGCTCTGGGTGCCGTCCGGAAAGCGCAGCTCGATGCCCCGGCCATCCCCAGCCACCGTCTCGCTGGTCAGAGACGACGCTTCGAAGTCCCCCAGCGCTTCGAGCTGGATGCTCAAGGGCCCGAGATTCTCGGCACATCGCTCCGGGAGGTGCAGCGCCACCCGGTGCACCACGTCCGGTTCCGCCCCGGAACCACAGCCAGAAAGCAGCAGTAGCAGACAGAGGGCGCTACCATGTCCGAGGCTCATGTTTCCGCAGATCTTCGGCAAGTACGTGCTCGAGCGCGAGATCGCTGCGGGAGGCATGGCGCGGGTGTACCTGGCGACCCTACGCGGCGCCGTGGGGTTCGAGAAGAAGCTGGTGGTCAAGCAGATCCGCCCCGAGCTCGCCTCGGAGGACGCGTTCGTGCGGCGCTTCGTGGACGAGGCCAAGACCGCGGTCGAGCTCAGTCACCCCAACATCGTGCCCGTCTACGAGCTCGGCGTCGAGCAAGGGGTGTACTACCTCGCGATGGAGTTCTGCGTCGGGGTGACCCTGGCGGAGATCCTGAACGAGTCGGGGCCGCTCTCCCCCGTGGAAGGGGCGTACGTGGGCATCGAGATCTGCCGCGCCCTGGACTACGCGCATCGCAAGAGCGGCATCGTGCACCGCGACGTCACACCGCGGAACGTGATGCTGGACGAAGAGGGCGCGGTGCGCCTGATCGACTTCGGCATTGCGGCGCCCGCCACGGTGACCAAGCGCCGGACGGACCTGTTCGGTTCCCCGGGGCACATGCCGCCGGAGCAAATCGAGGGCGGCGAGCTGACGCCGGCCACGGACGTGTTCGCCGTGGCGGTGCTGCTCGCCGAGGCGTGGACCGGCGACGCGCCGTTCCGGCGCTCCACGCCGGAAGAGTGCCTGGCGGCGATGGACACGCCGCCCAAGGCGATCGACGCGGAAGAGCCGGAGCTCGCTCCCGTGGCGGAGCTCGTTGCCCGCGCCATGAGCTTGGACGCGCGCGAACGGCCGGAGAGCGCGGAAGCCTTCGCGCGGCCGCTGCGGGACTTCGTGAAGCAAGCGGACCTCGGGGATGTCGCGCGACGCTTGGGCGAGCGCGTGCGGCGCGCGCGTCGTCGTCTGCTCGCGTCGAGCCCCGCCCTCGAGGACGTGACGGCGGAGCCGGGCTCCACCGCCAAGCTGGAGACCCCGGCCGTCACTCGCACCTTCGCCGCCCGCGGCGAGATGACGGAATGGACGCGCAAGCTCCCCAGCGTGCCGCCGCCCTCCGACGAGCCGACGCCCACCACCGCCAGCAACGGCACGGCGCCCAGCGGCCGCAGCAGCGGCGGCTGGCGGCTGATTGCGGTGCTGCTCGCCGGAGTGGTCATCGCCGGGGTGATCACGGTGCGCTTTCGCGGCAGCACGCCACCGGCGCCCGCCGCCAGCAGCGCCCCGAGCGCAGTCCCCGTGGCGCCGGACCCCACGCCCGCGCCCACGCCGAAGCCCGTGCCCACGCCCAGCGCGCTGCCCTCCGCCAGCGCGGCCCCCGTGCCCAAGCCCCACACGATGCCCAGCGCCACCGCGATGGAGCCGGCGGGCAAGGCGCGGCTCAATCTGTCGGCAAAGCCCGGGGCGCGCGTGAGCGTGGACGGCCGCGGCCGCGGCATGACGCCGGTGATGGGCCTCGAGCTGTCCGCCGGTCCTCACTCCGTGGTGTTCGAGAGTCCGCTGCTCGGCGAGCGCGTGTCGGCGTCCGTCACGCTGTCCACGGGGCAGACGCGCACCGTGGTCGCCGACTTCACCGGCTCGACGGCGAAGGTGTACGTACGCTGAGCGCGCCCACTTGTCGCAATGCTTCGTACATCGCGATCGCGACGGAGTTGGCCAGGTTCAGCGAGCGCACTTCGCCCAGCGTGGGAATGGCCACGACGTTTCCGCGGCGCTCCAACAAAAGATCTTCTGGCAAGCCGACGCTCTCCTTGCCGAACACCAAGATGTCGCCGAGCTGAAACCGAACGTCGAACATGCTCCGCGTGCCCTTGCCGCTGAAGAGCCAGCTCCGCGGTGCCTCGCGGCCTTGGGGCTGATCGCGCTGCGCGGCGGCCTCTGCTTCGGCCAAGGTCGGGTGTTGGTGCACGCTCACCAGGTGCCAGTAGTCGAGACCAGCGCGGCGCACGGCGTGCTCGTCGATGCGAAAGCCGAGCTTGCCCACGAGCCGGAGGGGCGCGCCGGTGGCCGCGCACAGGCGGGCGATGTTGCCGGTGTTGGGCGGGATCTCGGGCTCCACCAGGACGACCTGAAAGGGCCGGTCCAGCGCCGGGGCACGCAGGCGTTCAGTGGCAGCGACCATTGGGGGAGCCTACCCCGGAGCTTCGGGAGGGGGCCTTTTTGCCGCGATTGCGCGATCCCGCGACAACAAAAAACCTTGGGTGTCTCGCGAGCTTGACGAAAATCCCAGGCGGCAAGTAGCCTCGCCCGGGCGGAGTTGGATTACGTGGGATTGACCGCACGCTTCATTGCCCTAGCGGCTGGGACTCTGGCGCTCACGGCGAGCCTGACGGCATCGGCGGAGCCGATGGACCCGGCGTTGGATCGTCTCGTGCTCGACAGCAATTGCCGCACGGCGAACGGTTCGATCAACCCGACGTTCTCCGGCAACGGCAAGAACTGGTGCTCGCCCGACAACGTCGCCTTCAAGAAGCTCATCAACCAGTACGGCTTCGCCTTGGCACCCACGGCGATGCACTCGGCGCGCACCACCGGCTTCGGTGGCTTCCACCTGTCGATCGAGGCGGCGTACACCAAGATCGACGACGGCGCGGACTACTGGCACAACGGCACCCAGGGCACGATCGATCCTTCGAGCAACAAGGCATCGGTGCGCAACACCAGCCCGCAGCCGATCCTCGCGCTGTACTCCGCCAAGATCCGCAAGAGCTTCGGCTTCGGTCTCGAGCTCACGGGCACCGTGGGCTTCATGCCCAAGAGCAGCATCGTGAGCGGCGGCGCCGACGTGCGCATGTCGCTTTTGGAAGGCTTCCGCGAAGGCATCCCCGGCATCTTGCCGGACATCGCCGTGGGCGGTGGCGTGCGCACCATCACGGGCACGCCGCAGTTCCAGCTCACCACCGTGGGTCTGGACGTGCAGATCTCCAAGCCCCTACCCATCGCCGACTCGTCCATCATCACGCCTTGGATCGGCTACCAGTACCTGTGGATCTTCGGCGACTCCGGCCTGGTGGATCTGACGCCGGCCACGGACCCCGTGGGCTACTGCAACTACGCCGGCCAGAACGTGCCGGGCAACCTCGACCCGAACAAGAGCCAGCCCGACGGCCAGCCCGTGTGCACCGGCGGCTCCCCGTTGGATTTCAACAACAACGTGGTGTTCGACAAGGTCCGCCTCGAGCGCCAGCGGCTGATGTTCGGCGCCAACTATCGCTACGAAATGGTGATGATCGGCGGCCAGTTCATCACGGACATCGTGGATCCTTCCGCCGCTCAGAACAGCGACCAGGACAAGAAGGATCTCGAGGGCGAAAAGCGCCAGTGGACGATCGTGCTCGAAGCCGGCGCGATGTTCTGAGTCTTCTTCTGTTGGTCCGGCGCGAGCCCCGTCACAGCACCGCGTAGAGCACGACGCCCGCGGCAACACTGAAGATCGTCGCGAACACCAGGGCGGCGGAGACGGCCACGGCGAAGCGCGCCGCTTCGTGAGCGCGCGTTTCGTCCAAGCGATGCACGCCGCGGAGATACGCCATGGCGGCGCGAGACGGCACCGTGAGGGCGAGGGGTGCGGCTTTGAGCGCGGCGCGCGGACCTTCGTCCAAGGCGAGCAGTAGCAGCCCGACAGGCAGAGTGAGCA
Organism: Polyangiaceae bacterium; assembly: GCA_020633235.1. Taxonomy (NCBI): domain Bacteria; kingdom Pseudomonadati; phylum Myxococcota; order Polyangiales; family Polyangiaceae; species Polyangiaceae bacterium. The sequence continues at coordinate 28,796 of JACKEA010000008.1, forward strand.
GATCCCAGGCGCAGGCGTACAAGCCGAAGCGGAGCCCGCGGTTCGAGCGTCGCGTGGAGCCCATGCGGCGCGCGCCGAAGTCGAGGCCGGCGCCATGGAGGGCGTGCACCGCGACCATGCCGACGGCCGTGGTGGGGATGCCCCAGCTCACCGCGCGCAGGACCAAGTCACGGAACGCTGCGTCCGCCAGGGTCGCGTCCAGGGCGCCCGGGGCGATGGCGAGCAGCACCGCGGCAGCGACGGCGCAGAGTCCCGTGGCGGCGACGAGCTCGGCCAGGATGGCGAAGCGCAGCGCGGGCAACACCTCGCCGTCCGGCAGGGCGGCGAAGAAGGCCGTGCTCTGAGTGGTGGCCAGCTTGGCGGTGTTCCAGAAGCGCCGCAGGGCGCCCTCTCCGGGGCGCTCCCAGGGGATGATGGCCACGACGCCGGAGCCGTGGGTGGGCTCTTCTACGCCGGCACAGCCGGCGCAGCCCGGGTCCCCGCAGGTGGCGCACACCACCGCCGCGGGCACGTCGAACAACTCCGCGGAGCTGAGCTCGTCGCGACCCTGGGGCTCCTCGCTGGCGGGCGAGGCTCGCTTCGCGGCATCTCCACCCATCCTTCAAGGGTTACCACGAGCCCGAGGTCGGGGCGAGACGTCGAAGCGTCAGTGCAATGTCTCGCCGGTGCTGGATTCGCGGCGGCGCCGGCCCTTTTCGTCCGTGTAGGGAAGTGCGGGCAAGTCGTCGATGCGCCCGCCCAAGCGCGCCGCCACGATCACCGCGACGAGGCTCACGAGAGCGCTCGCGAAGATCCCCCAACCCCACGAGAACTCGACGGATACGTAGCGGCTGCCGTGGGGCGGCAGGCTCAACATCATGCCCACCTCGCCCAGCGTGAGGGACGCGAACAGCGCACAGATGATGCGAACTCCTCGCAGCTTGAACACGGTGTTCCGAGTCCACACCAAGGGCAACATCACGAACCACCCCACGGCGCCGCCCCACAGCCACCCGGCGCGCCCGCGCGCCAGATCGAAGGCGCTGATACTGGCGATGTTCGGTTTCAGCATCTCCACCCAGGGCGAGAAGAACAGCGCGAGACCCAAGAGGGAGAGCAGCAGCAGCGCGCCGCGCCCGCGGTCGAAGGCGTTCCAGCGCCGCTGGCGGTGCTCCGGCGGCGTCACCTCGCCGGCTTCGATCTCCTCCGCCAGGGCGTCCAGAGAGGGCGGCAGCGAGGCCATGTTGCGCAGATCCACCCCGCACTCAGGACAGCGCTCGGTTTCCCCTTCGGGAAACAGCTCACGGCAAAAGGGGCAGGCGAGGAGATGCGCCATCGGCGCAGCATATCCGAGCGAGATCACGAATGCCCGGACAGCACCCGGAGCGCCGGAGTTCCCGATGACGCAATGCGGCATGGTCCTGAGCTGGAGACTCGGGCCAAACGGACTTACAGCAGTTGCCCATGCGAGCCGCCTTGGCCGAGCTGTTCGGCATCCCGGAGGACGCCCCCCACTTCCTCCAAGCGCTCACCCACCCGAGCTACGCCAACGAGCAGGGCAAGGGCCAAGACAACCAGCGTCTCGAGTTCTTGGGGGACGCAGTGCTGGAGTTCTGTTGCAGCGAGCTTCTGTACCAGCGCTTCCCGGACGCGGACGAGGGCGCGCTCACGCGCATGCGGGCGCGATTGGTGAACGCCGACGCGCTGGCGGATTTCGCTCGCGAGAGCGCCCTCGCCGGAGCGCTGTTGCTCGGGCGAGGCGCCGACAGCAGTGGTCTCCGCGAGAGCACCAACGTGCTGGCCGACGCGGTGGAGGCGCTGCTCGCCGCCACCTATCTGGACGTGGGGCTGGAAGCGGCGCGCGCAGCGTGTGCTCGCGTGGTGGAAGGTGGGCTTGCGGAGCTGGCCGTGAGCGGCGGCCGCGACCCCAAGAGCGAGCTCCAAGAGCGGGTACAGGCCCAGGGACACTCGCCGCCAACCTACGAGGTGGTGGACAGCGGCGGGCCGGACCACGAGCGCTGGTTCGAGGTGAGCGCTCGTCTCGGCGATCGCGAGCTGGGGCGCGGACGCGGGCGATCCAAGCGGCAGGCGGAGTTTGCGGCGGCTCGGGTTGCCCTGGAGCAGCGCGCGTGGCAAGCGGAGGAGCCATGAGCCGGGTCACCCGTCGAGGATTCGTCGCGCTGCTGGGGACGGCAACGCTGTGTTGGGCCGTGCCGGCGTTTGCCGGCAGCTACCTCGATCGCGCCGCGCTGATGCTGCAGCAGGCCGCCACGGATGCGGACTTCCTCCGTGCTCGGCTGTCCGACAAGGAGCTCGCGCGGGTGGTGCACAAGATGGCCAGCGCCCGGGTGGACGCCGCCAGTCACATGATCGTGCCCAAAGAGGTGACTCAGGCGCACCCGCACCTCTTGCTCGTGCTCGAGAACTACGAGCGCGCGGCGGAGTTCGCCAAGGATGGCAAAGCGGAGAAGTTCCTGATCTACCAGCTGCGCGCTCAGGAGGAGGAACGCATCCTCAAGGGTGTCCTCAAGCAGCTCGGCTGGTCGCTGCCCCCGGTTCGGTAGAGCCGACTACCTCAGGCCGTTCGGCGTGCGTCGGGGCGCGGGCTGGGCACGCTTGCCCCGGGGCACGATCCCCGGGCGCTGTCGCGCGGCGAGGTCCCCCATGGGGCTGACCTCGACGAACTTCAAGAGCTCGGGGTTTTCGTCCTTCACGTATTCCTTCTCGAGCCGCTCCAGCAGCTCCCGCATGGCTTCTTCGCGCTTCTTGCGCATCAGCACCTGGCGGATCGCCTTCTCTTCTTGAGCCACGGAGCGGTGCACGGCCTCCATGCTGCCGCGCCGCCAGATCAACGCCCAGCGCTCGCCTTCCTTGACCGGATCGGGCACCAGCTCTCCGTCCTTCACCTTGTCCGCCGCGGCGAACAGCGCAGGGTCCACCCGCACCTCGGGCATGTCCGTCTTTCCATCCGGCTCGACGAAACCCAAGGTGCCGTCCCGCATGCCGGTGGCCTTGTCCAAGGACTCCTTGCGGCTCAGCTCGCCCCAGCGCGTGAGACCCTGCGCTCCGGCCGCCTTGATGCTGTCGAGCATCTTCTTGGCCGTGGCTTCGTCCGCCACGAGGATGCGCCAGATCTTGATCCGCCGCGGCGTGTTGAAGCGATCCTTGTTCTCGTCGTAGTACTGCTTGATCTCCTGGATCGTGACCGCGTGGTCCTTGGCGATCGACTCTTCCAGGCGGTTTTGCAGCACGGCGCGGTACACGTCTCGGAGCCGATCCGCCACGCCGGGCTCGTCCTCGAGCTTGCGGCGGCGCGCCTCTTCCGCGTACAGCATCTCGGGCAGCACGGCGGTGTCGATGAAGTTCTTCTTCACCTCTTCCGGTGTCTTGCCCAGACCCGTGAGCTGGAAGGGTTGGAACGCGCTCAGACGGCGCTGGAGCTCCGCCACCGTCATCGTGGACGAGCCCACCGTGACGACCACGTCCCCGCCGTTGTCGCCGTCCGCAGCTGCAGAGGGAGCTCCCAGCAGCGCCGTCGCAACGAGCAGCAAGCTCCACCGACTCACGCGTCGCATGGCCGTGGTTCTAAGCGACGATGGTCGGGTCGGCAAGCGCTCGCCGCCCAGGAAAAAACGCGCTACGGCTTTTTCGATGGCGGGACGGGTTCGCGTTTACATCGCGTGCTCTCTGGACGGCTTCATCGCCGGTCCGGAGGACGACCTCTCGTGGCTACCCGGGGCAGACGGCACTACGCCGGATGCGAGCGCGTCGAGCCCTGGGGCGCTGAGCTTCGAGGCGTTCATGAGCGACGTTGGGGCGCTGCTCATGGGCCGGCGGACCTACGACGTCGTCTCCGCGTTCGGAGGCGACTGGCCCTACGGCGAGCGCGTGGTGTGCGTCGCGACGCATCGCCCGCTGAAGCCCAAGGTCCCATCGGTACACGCAGTCGAGGGCTCCATCCATCAGATGATCGAGCACGCGCGAAGTGCTGCTGGCGGCACGGACGTGTACCTGGACGGCGGCGAGCTCATCCGCCAAGCGCTGGACGCAAAGCTCGTCGATCACCTCGTGGTCACCCTCGTTCCCGTGGCGCTGGGTACGGGCCAGCCGCTGTTCGCCGGCGTGTCTCAGCGGCACGCGTTCCGCCTCGAAGGCAGCTATCGCTTCGCCGAGAACATGGTGCAACTGCACCTCCAGACCTCATGAATCACGTCGAGCAGCTCCGTGACATCGTACGTGACACACCATGGCTGCTTCGTGCGCTTCGGGTCGTGCGATCGGCCAACATTCCCGATGCCCACGTGTGCGCAGGAGCCATTCGCAATGCGGTGTGGGACGCGCTCCATGGATTCGATACTCCCTCGACGCTGAAGGACATCGACGTCGCGTACTTCGACGCAGCGGACCTGTCTGAAGAAATCGAGTTCATGTACACCCTGCGCCTATGCGAGCTGGCGCCGGATCTGCCTTGGGACGTGAAGAACCAGGCCGCCGTGCATCTGTGGTTTCACGAGGTGTTTGACGATTCCGTAGAGCCACTCGAGTCCATTGCCCATGCGGCGTCAACTTGGCCGGAGCCCGCTGTGTGCGTCGCTATTCGTCTCGACCCTTCGGACGCCATCCAGGTCGTCGCGCCTCTGGGGCTCGACGATCTGTTCGGTATGGTCGTCCGACGCAACCCCCGACGAGTGAGTGCGGCCAACTACCGTGCGCGGGTGTCCACAAAGCGATACCGTGAGCGCTGGCCTCGAGTTCGCGTGGTTTGAGCCATCACTCACGCAACCGGCGCGTGCAGCTCGGCGCGCGCTTGCCGTTCTGAAACGCGACGCAGCCGCTATCGATGCACTGAGGGTTGTCGCTCCAGGGCCCATCGCAGCCGTCTTCGCAAGGTTCGTTGGGGACGTTCTTGGTGTACCAGGCGCGGTTGACCGCGCCGTACTCGCACGAGTTCGTGCAATCGAGGTCCTTCACGCAGTCCCAGCGCCCCGCCGTGGGCAGCGCCGTGGCCGTGGCCGTGGCCGTGGGAGGCGGCGTTGCCGGTGGCGGCGTGGGAGTCGCCGTTGGAGCGCCCACCGGCCGGGGCGTGGGGTCGTCCTTCTTGCAGCCGGAAGCAGCCGCCGCGACCGCGAGCGCCAACAGGGTGAGGCCAGAGCGCATGGCGACAGGGGCGCACGCCCTACGGCATGCGTCAATGCCGCCGCTCACATCCAGACGGCCCAGTCGTCCGCCGCGGGCATGGGCGATGGCGACGTGACGGGCGGAGCCGCCGGCGGCGCGAGCGCCGTGACGTCGGTCGTACCTTCGGTGTCTATGGTGGCGAGGCGTGCGACCTCGCGGTCCATCGTCCGCGCCAAGCTCTTGCCGATCGACAGCAACAGCGCCGCAGCCGCCCAGCGCGCGTTCGGGCGCTCGACGTTCAGCAGTGCCGACAGCCGCGGACTGACCACGCCGAGCCCGGCCCGCGCAAGGCTCCGCCCCAGGGCGAGCACGCGGCGCCGCCGCGACGTGCTGTGCCAGTGTTCCAGCACGAAGGCCGCCCAATAGTCGTCGAAGGTCACGTGTCCCGGCCGCATGGCAGTGCCAAAGGGGTAACCAAGGCCGTGGCTTCGGGCCAAGTGTTCGGCGATTCGCGAGGTTCCGCGGCGAACCAACATCCAGCAGCAGAAGGGTGTCGGTCCGCCGCGGAAACCGCGCGGTCAGCTTCGGCGGCGCGAAGGCGGCGTATCGACGGAATCCGCCTGCTTGCGGCGCGGCGGCCTGCGCTTGAGGATCTTGGCCTTGCGTAGCGCCTGGTCGTCGATGCCCACGAAGGCGTAGGCCTCGACGCGAAAGCCGTAGGCGCGGTGCAGATCCGCGAGCACGTCGAGGAGCTTCTCGTTCTCGCTCGTGTCCACTGGGCGCGCCTTGCGCAGGCGACGCAGGGCGGCCGGATCTTCTCCCAGCTCGAGCAGCTCGTGCACGTGACTCAATATCTCGATGGGCTTCAGCTCTCGGCCGGCGCGGGTGGTGCCGCTCTCGAGCTCGTTCAGCAGACGCTGCTTTCGCTTCTCGGTGCGGCCATCCATCTTGCCGCCGCGGGGATCGAGCAAGTCGTTGAAGGCGCGAGCGGCGCGGCGCTTGGCCACGGCTTCGGGGCTGCCGCGCTTGTTGGGCGGCTCGGAGGGCTTGGCTTTGCGGACCACCGACGCACACCCTACAGCGCGTCAGCAGATTGCGAAACTCAAAGGGCAGCGTAGGCTTGGAATGCGCCGCACCTCGAAGGCCCAGGCCGAGTGAAGGCTCAGTACAGCGATCCGAACACGGGGAAGTACCTGGCGTGCGGTGTTGCTTGTGCGGACGCCAGCTGCATTTCCGCATGCAACGACAAGTATCCGACGGTGTGGTCGAAGGTGGAAGCAGCAACCAACTGCAAGACCACCAAGTGCCCCTGCTGAGCCATCAGCGGCTGGCCACCGCTGCTGCAACGGCTCCGACGGCGGCGATCACCCACACCACCCAGGTGCGGCGCCAGAAGGTGGTGAGGTCTTGCACGAAGGCGTGCGTCGCTCGGCGCTCAGCTTCGCTGCGGCCCACGCGCCGCACCAGCTCGTCGCCGATGGCGGCGCGCTCGTCGTCGTCGAGGGGGTCGTCCCCCGCCAGGTAGCCGAGGTGATGCGTGAGCTCGTGCGCGATGGTCTCGCTGACCTCGGCGCGCAGATCGTACGGTCCCTCGTTGCGCCACATCTCGCGGAAGCTGCGGTAGTACAGCCGGACCTCGGCGCCGTGGGGCAAGAGCGCGTCGGGATCCGGTGGCAAATAGCTGCCCAGCAGCGGCTCCCCGGCGTCGTCCACCTCCGCGGGGCCGTCCAGCAGACTCAAGCTCACCTCGCCAATCTCGAGCTGGGCATAGATGTCCGGCGCGACCTCGCGCACCAACATTTCCACTTCGTCGAAGCTCGGGAAGCCGTGCACGGGCATGGCTTCGCCCATCGCGCCCACGGACAGCTCGCGCTCGGCGGGGATCGGCAGCCACTCCACGGCGGCACACTCGGGGCAAGGATGCGGCGCGACCAGCCGCGGCGGATAGTGCGCATCTTCCCAGACGTCGGCGAAGCCGGCGTAGGTCTCGTCGTCGAGCGCCGCCAAGAGCTGGGCGATGCCCTCGGGAGACGTCTCGCCGTCGAGCTCGACGACGCCCAGGGCGCGCACGACGTCCGGCGTGACGTCCAGGGGGCTCGGCGCCTCGAGCAGCGCTCGCGCCTGCCCTACCGTGCGCGGCTCGAGGCGAAGCGTCAGCCCGCCGGCGTCGTGCTCCGCGTCGATGTCGAAGTCCGCATCCAGCTCCGGATCATCGAGCTCGTCGTCGAGGTAGGGACCGACCTCGAAGCGACTGCAGGGCACGACGTCCCAGGTCGCCCCACAATTGCCGCAGCGGATCGTCTGCGGCGCTTCCGTCTCCACGCCTAGACGCCGCGCCACCGCCGTCAGCGAATGAAAGTCCGAGAGCGAGAGCTCGCTCTTCTGTAGCGGATGCCCGCGGCCGTCTCGAAGCTCCAGCCGGGCGCCGTCGAGCACCACCCGAACGCCGCTCGGAAGCACGAAGCGGTGGGCCACACTCAGCCGGCGAGACGCGCGTCGTCGTCGCGTTCCGCCGCCCGGGCTTTCTGCACCCTGGGCTCTGCCGCCCGCACTTTCTCTTCCAGGGGCCGCACGCCCTGCTCTCGCAGCCGCCGCCGGATGATGCGCAACGCCTCGGGGCTCGCGTCGATGCCCACGGAGCGCCGCCCCAGTCGCGCACACACGGCCAGGGTCGTGCCGCTGCCGGCGTAGGGGTCGAGCACCAGGTCCTCCGGATCCGTCACCGCTTGCACCAAGCGTTCGAGCAAGGCTTCCGGCTTTTGCGTCGGGTATCCGGTTCGCTCCCGAGCGATGGGCGCCACGATGCCGATCTCCCACACGTCGCCCAGCGGCGTTCCCGGCGTGGCTTCCTCCGTGCTGCTCGAGCGCACGCGCCGGCCGTTCTTGCCCACCACCGCGCGTTGCTTCTTGTCGCCCCAGGTCGCCAGGGTGGACGCCGCCAGCGGTTCGTACAGCTGCCGGAACTTGGGCTTTGCCTCCGGGTCCTTCACGTAGCGCAAGAGCACGTCGTGCACGCGCTGGAAGTTCGCCGTCTTCGCCGGCCAGCGGCGATAGCGCCACACGATCTCGCTGGCGAAGGTGCCGGGCCCGAACACTTCGTCGCACAGCACCTTGGCGTAGTGACTGGTCTTCGGATCCACGTGCAGTACCAGGCACCCTTCGGGCGAAAGCAGCTCTCGCGCCGCAGAAATGCGCTCACCCAGCTCGTTCAGGTACTCGCTGAGCCCCTCCCAGCGATCGTCGAAGGCCGGGGTGAGTCGCCGCACCACCTCGCCGGTCTTCTTGTTCCGCGATCGCGCCACCCGCTCGTGCTGCCGCCCGGTGAAAAATGGCGGATCCATGTACACCAGGGCGAAGGCGCCGGCGGCCCGCCTGCCCAGGGCGCGCATCCCCGCCAGGTTGTCGCCGGAAATCACCAGCTGCGAAGGATGACCGGCGCGGGTGAGCTCGAGCTCCACCTCCGCCGAGGGTCGAGCCCCGAGAGCCTTGCCCGGCCAATGCAGGCGAACCGAGGAGTCACGCATCGTCGATGAAATCGTACCGAGGCGCCTCGCTCTCGGGCCAACTTCGCGCCCATTTACATTTGGGTGTTGGTCCGGCGCGAACCCCGTCGCGTGCTTGCCGCGCTCCAGCGTCGAGGCTACGTCCCTTCACGCATGACGTCGCGTCCCCGCATCGTTTCCGGCATGCAGCCGACCGGCTCCGGCGAGCTGCAGGCGCTCGCGCCCATCCAGATCCGCGCCGACGTGCTGCACCGCGAGCTCGAGGTCTTGGAGCGGGGCGCGGAGCACGCCGGCAGCATCGCCCAAAGAATGGTGACGGACGTGCGGGATGCCATGGGTATGAAAGCGGACGCAGCCATCCGATGACGCGCTTTGCCCCTCATGCCTTCGCGGCGCTGGTCGTGCTTTCCCTCGCGGCGTGTGAGAAGAAGGGTCCGGAGAACCAACCGGAGCAGGTGGTGCAAAACTTCGTGGACCGCATGAAGCGCGTGCACGGAAATCCCAAGAGCGCGCGGGCGGCCTACGACCTCTTGTGGTCGGAAGCACAACGCAACTTGGCGGAGCGTGCCAAGCGCGCCAGCGCGCTGTCTGGGCGCAAGGTGGCGCCGGAAGAGATGATCGCGCCATCGCACTTTTCCCTGCGCTTCGAGCCGAAGCAGTACACGGCCAACGTGCAGGGGGACTGGGCCGTCGTCACCATGACGGGAGAGGTGCCGTCGACCCAGCGGAGCACCGTGAAGTGCGTGCTGGAGGACGGCAGCTGGCGCGTCGTCGTGGAGCTGCCGCCCCTGCCGCCCATCGCGCAACGCGCAGATGCCGGCTCCTGACGGGCATCGCGCCGGACCAACATACTGAAGCCCAAATGCAAAGAAGGCGCGAAAGCGGTGAGCCCGCTTCGCGCCTTCTTCTCTTTGAGCGTGTCGTCAGTTCGAGAAGAAGATGGCTTCGATCTCGTCCTTGACCTGCTCTTCGGTCTGCTCCCGCGCGATGGCGATTTCCTTGACGATGAGCGAACGCGCGGTGTCGAGCATGCGACGCTCGCCGAAGGACAGCTGCTTGTTGGCCTTGAGGCGATACAGATCGCGCAGCACCTCGGCGACGTCGTAGATGGACCCGGTCTTGATCTTGTCCATGAAGCCGCGGTACCGGCGGTTCCAGGTCTGGGTATCGAAACCGATGGTCCGTTCCTTCAAGATGTCGAAGATCTCTCGGATCTCTTGCTCGCTGATGACCTGCCGGAGACCCACCGCGTTGGCGTTGGATACCGGCACCATGATCTTGCGGTCCGTGTCGAGGATGCGGAGCACGTAGAAGCGCTGTCGAGAGCCGGCGATGTCCTTCTCGTCGATGCTGATGACTTCCGCGACCCCTTGAGCCGGGTACACGGCCTTGTCGCCGACCTTGAACTCAACTTCCTGCGTTGCCTGCATGATGACTCCTTATGCGACAGTGGGGTACATGTGCGCACCCCGAGCGGGGCGCACTTCAAGCGCCCCTACGCTGACAAGCCCAAGCCGGGTCCGGCCCTTTTCGTGACTGTTTTGTGCTGCGTCCTGAGACGCTTTCTACGGACCGGAAAAGTGATTCATTCCGCGTTGCCGCGACAGTTGTCGCTGCACGTCGACCGCGCGTGGGCCTGTGCGGGCGGCGCCCCCCTGAATTGAAGTCAGGGGTCGCCAGGCGCGGCACTCTAGTCAGATTGCCTCGCTCTGTCAACTAATTGTCGCACGGTTTTGACGCGCTGCAACGAACGGGGATTCACGGGGGAGCTTGTCCGACCAGAGTTGGCGTTCCCTCCTTGGGACGACGCTCTTCTGGCCGATGGAGCCAACCCCCGAGCGAGAGGTTCTATGCCCAACGCTACTGCAACTCGCGGGCACGCCGCTGAAGCAGACCCCAACGGACACCCCGATCCGACACGAGCAGCTCGGATTTGCCAGTAAAATCCAGCATTTCGTCCACGATCAGGGCGCCCACCAGGATCACGTCGGCGCGTCCGGCCTCGAGGCCTGGCAGCTCGCTCCGCTGGGCGATGGGCAGGGCGGCAAGCTGGGTGATGAGCTGCCGAACGACCCCCCGCGTGAGTCGGCTGCCATGGACACGGGTGACGTCATAGGGGTCGAGGCGCAGCTCGATGGCCTTCAAGGTGGTGACCGTTCCTGCCACGCCTACCACGGTGTCGATGCGGCCCAAGGGAGGCAGCGTTTCCAAGGCTTGGCGGATCTCCGTGCGCAACGCCTCGAGGTCCGTCGGTGCTGGCGGATCTTCCGGCGCGTGGCGTTCGAACAGCCGCACACTGCCGATGTCCAGGCTGGTGCCGGAGCGCTCGACGATGACCTCGGTGCTGCCCCCACCCACGTCGAACACCAGCACCCGGCCCTGGGCGGCGACTCCGGAGAGGGCTCCGTCGTAGGTCAGGGACGCCTCTTCACCTCCAGAGATGACCCGCAGCGGCACACCGAGCGTCTGCTCGGCGCGCGCCAAGAACTGGTCGGCGCCAGCGGCGTCGCGCAGCGCGCTGGTTCCAACTGCCAAGAGCTCGTCCACCCCGGCGCACTCCGCCGCGTAGCGCTCGAGACACGCGAGCGTGCGTTCGATCGCTTCCGGGGAGAGCCGTCGCGTCGCGTCTACACCCCGACCCAGACGCGTGATCGTGGCACGCTCCAGCAAGGGCCGGAGCTCACCATCGACGATGGTGAGCAGTACGGAGTTGGTACCGACGTCGATGGCGGCGAGCCGCATCGACGTCAGCGTCACTTCGCGAGGCTGTTGAGGTTCAGCATTTCCTCGACGTTGGGGAGCACGACGAGCTCCACGCGTCGATTCTTCTGCCGGCCTTCGTCGGTGTCGTTGCTGGCGACGGGATCCGTGTCGGCGTAGCCCGCGGCGCTCCAATTCGTGGGATCCAGGCCGCCCCCGCCGTCTTCGACGGAATCCGTGAGGAACTTGAGAACGCTGCGGGCGCGCATGGCGGACAGCCCCCAGTTGTCCCGGAAGGGGCCGCCTGCGAGGGGCTTCGAGTCCGTGTGGCCAGCGACCTGGAACTCACGCTTGGCGAGATCCGGATCGTTGCGGATCACCTCCGCGACCTGGCGAAGGATGTCGACGCCTTCCTTCTTCAGCTTGTCGCGACCGGAGTCGAACAGCACGTCGCCGGGGAGCTGGATCAGCATGCGGTTGTCCCGCACCTCCACCTTCAGACCGAGTTGCGTCAGCTTCTTGAGCTTGTCGCGCAGGAGCTCGAAACGCTTGCGGATCTGGTCGAGCTGCTCCGCGCGGCGGCGGTACTCCTCCAGGGCCTTGCGCTGCTGCTCGAGGCTGGCGCTCAGGTTGTCGAGATTGACCCCGCGCTCCTTGAGCTTCTTCTTCAGGTCCTCGATCTCGTGGAGCGCGTCGGCGTAGTCGGCCTCACACTTCTTGTGGGCTTGGCGCTGAGCGGCGAGTTGGTTGCGAAGGCTCTCGTTCTCGCGGACCTTCTGATCCCACTCCTCCTGCGAGTACCCGCAGGCGGTAATCACCAACCCGAGCAGGGCCAGCCATACGATTCTCAGTGACCGGTGGAAAGGGGTGTGAGGCATGTTCTGATTCGGTCTCCAGGGGCCGCCCACGCGCGGCGAGCGACCCCCGTAACGTGGCCCGGCTGTCGCCGTCAAGTGCGCGTTGTCGCAAAACTTTTCCGGGGTTCGACGCGTGTCGAGGCACCCCCTTCATGCGTACACTAGACAGGCGCTCCGTCTGCATTGGTTGCAAGGGTTCAGATCGACCTTGTCAAGGGTTAGCGAAACGAAGGTGAACTTTTTTCGTTGACACAACACAATAGGTGGCAATATACGTCGTGCAACATACCGCGGGATGGGCTTCATTGTCCGAAATCCCAATGCTCGTAGGAGGCATCGATATGGCCGCTAAGAAGACCCGTACCAAGACTGCTCGTAAGCCCGCAGCGAAGAAGGCACCCAAGGTTGCCAAGCGCCGCACCACCAAGCGTCGCGCCAAGAAGGGCGCCGCCAAGAAGGCCGCGAAGAAGGCACCTGCCAAGAAGCGCGCCAAGAAGGCGACCAAGCGCAAGGCTCGGGCCAAGAAGGCCTGATTCGAGCAGCTCGGTGTGAAGCCACCGCGGACCGGGAGGTCCCCTTGCTCTACGGAGCGTTGGGACCTCCTGACTGCAACTGGGTTCGCACCGGGGCAGAGGGAGGGAGCGCCGATGGTCGGCGCATCGGACGCGCCGCTGGCGGGTCCGGCCCTTCTACCGGAATCCCTTAGAGATCCAGAGCCTTAGGGCTCTTGCTGTTCCCGGGGATTTCGGCACGAGCACGCGAGCAAGTGCCCTTCGGGGGGCTTGCTCGCGTGCTCGTCAAAGTCCCGTGGGTGGCGGGACGCTCAGTCGCTGATGTAGAGCCGCAGGGTATCCGCCGCGGCCTTGCGATCGAAGGGGACGTCCACCAGGACCTCGCGCTTGGAGATGTCCTCGAACAGCTGCACCAGGAAGCTGTGGAAGGCCATGCACTCGTCGATGGCGTTCTCCAGGCGGGCTGGATCCACGAGGTCCGTGTCCTCCAAGCGTGTCATCGCTTGGATGAACGAATCGAAGCGCGGGTAGTCCGTCGCTCGCAAGAGCGGGTAGCCCATCGCGCGGAAGTACGCGAGGAACTCGCGCACGTATTGGAAGTTGTAGATCGGCGCCCAGCGATCTTCCGTTGGTGAGTACTGCGCCTTGGTCGCGAACGCGCGCACGATTTGAGCGAACATCCACACGTCACGCCGCAGTCGCTCACTCGTTTCGCGAAGTGCAGCCTGGTCGTCGAAGACACCGTCCTCTTCCAGAGCCACGCCCAGCGCCTTGCCCAAGAACAGGATGGCGTTGCGCAGCGCAGGACGAAGGTTGGCGATGGCTTGCAAGATGCCAGTGCGCAGATCGGCGTCCGACGGCAGGCTGTCTGCGGCCGGCACGTCGTGCTGGAAGGCGCGCCGCACTTCCAGACGCAGGCTTCCGGCGATGCCTTCCAGAGCGCTCTTGATGCCGATGAGACGATAGGCGGCAATGCGCAGCTGCTCCGCTTGTTCCCGCACCTCCGTGGCCGGGACCGCGAGCAAGTCCCGCTCGAAGCTCGCCGCCAAGAGCGAGCCGGCGCGCTGCCGCAGGTAGTCGGAGAGGGCGCGGGCGTCCGAGCGGAGCACGCTCAATACCAGGTAGGCGCGGCCAGCCGCCCGACGGCGTTTGGCGCCCAAATCCGCGGCGATTCGCGTGAGCAGGCGCAGGTAGCGCAGCATGCGGAACAGCGCCAAGAAGGTGAGCGCCACCAGGCGGTGGGCCTGCACGCCCGGCACTCCGCGGATCAGATCCAGCACCTGACCGGAGCGAATGCGATCGAACTCCGGACGGAACTCCAGCGCGGTGAGCGGGTTGAAGTAGGCGTTGTTGCCGACCTCGCGCTGCATGGTGGCCAGCACGGCGTAGAACAGGCGAAACGGAACTCGCGGCGTGCGCAAGATGCCGTCCACCACTTCGAGATTGCTGGAGAGAGCTTGGCGCAGCGCCACCAAGCTCTCTTCCGGTCCACTCTGGGCGGTGCCTTCCCGCACCAAGCGCGTGCGCAGGTTGTCCTCGGGCAGCACCGTCTCGAGGTAGCGATGAAAGACCAGCGAGCGGTCCCGCGGACCCAAGAGCTGCCGCACCAAGGACAGCGCGCGCTGCATGCCGTCGCGGTACAACAGCATCGCGTGGCGGAAGTCCATCGCCACCACCGGAGAGCGCCGAGGGGCGCCCGGGTGGTTTCGCGGATTGGCGAAACAAGCCGTTGCCTTCAGCAGCACCTCGAGCTCGAACAAGAGCTCTTCCTTGCCTTCGAGGGCGAGGTTGCCGAACCACGCATCACGCTCTGTACGATGCTCCTGCGCCAGGGAGCGCGTGCGGTCGAGGAGATCGTTGTAGGGGTCCGCTTCGGGCGACAAGCTGAGCGAGGACCGCGGATCCACCATGACGGTCCGCCGAATGTCTCAGCTCGCCGCCGCCCTGCCAAGCATCAAGGCAAGTCGTCGTGGATGGTGGGTCGCCCGATGCTGGAGGGACTGAGCTCCACCCCCATGCGACGGGCTCGCCAGAACAGCACCGCGGGCAGCACCAACACGGCGCTCACCAGGGTGGTCACCTCGCCGACGGCCGCGGCCAGGCCGAAGCTCTGGACGGCCCGGTTGATGGACAGCAGCAGCGCCACGTAACCCAGCGTGGTGGTCAGGGAGCAGAGCACCACGGCGCCGCCCGTCTGTACCAGCACGCTGTACAGCACTTCGTCGCCCTCGATCTGCCGGCGCTTCATCACGTTGATGGCGTAGTCCGCCCCCACTCCTATGCTGATGGGGAGCGCCACGAAGTTCAGGAAGTTCAGCTTGATGTCCCGCAGCGCCAGGTAGGCGATGAGCCAGGAGACGCCGAGCAAGAGCGCGGCCAGTGCCAACCAGCCGGCGGACTTGCCGCGGAAGGCGAACAGGATGACGAGCAGCGTGCCCACCAGGCTGAGCAGGATCGCCTTGGGCGCGTCCTCGCCGATGTTGATGAGCATGTCGGCAAAGATCACTGGATCTCCGGTGCCGTGGATCACGCTGCCGTCGGGCAGCTTCACCGTGCGGAAGCTGTCGGCCCACTCCAAGAGGTAGTGGGCGTCGTACACGCTGCGCCCCTCCGTGGGCACGATGTACACGATGTTGCCGCGACGGCCGTCCTTCTCGGTGAAGGGACGCGCCACGAGCTCCGGCAAGTCTGCGATGGTGAGCTTCTCGAGGTGCGTCGGGATGTGCTCTTCGAGCTTCTTCCAGTCCTCGTCGCTGATGAAGCCGTGCTTCTTGGCCCGCTCCAGGCGGTCGTCGATGTCCCGCAGCAGCTTCAGCTTCTCGGCCTGATGATCCGGCAACAGGTCGTAGACGCTCACGACCTTGTCGAAAGGTCGGTCCTTCTTGGGCACGGCGTCGCGACGCTTTTCCAGCTCCGCCACCAGGGGCTTCACCTGGCTGATGTCGTCCGTGAGGATGGCGCGGCCGTCTTGGCCCAGGCGCCCGACGATCTTGTCGACCCGGAGCGACAGACGCCCCGCAGACGTGGGGCTGAGACGCTCGTTCCGCACGTGCGCCAGGTCGTACTCCATCGGATCTTGAGCGAAGTAGCGCACCGTGAGCACGATGGCGCCCACACCCAACAGGGCTCCGCCGATGGCGATGGCGCGTGGAAACTTACGGGCGGCAATGGCGAAGGGATAGCCGTACAGACCCTTCATGCGCGCCCGCCAGGCCGGACCCTTCTCGGTGAACATCGGCGCGTAGCGCTCGCTCAGCACCAGGAAGGCCGGCAAGAACATGTAGGTCGCGATCCAACACAGGATCATGCCCACACCACCGATGATTCCGAAGTGCTTGAAGCCGTGGAAATCGGTGGAGGCCAGGGAGCCGTAGGCGATCATCGCTGCTCCCGCGGCCGCGAGCGTGGCGGTGTGGGTGTCGCGATGGGAGACGCGGATGGCGATGGGCGTAGAGAGCTTTTCGTCGCGCCGCGCCTCCAAGAAGCGCGCCATGAAGATGATGCCGAAATTGATGCCGTTGCCGGCGATGATGCTCACGAGAAAGCCGGTCGCGGTGTTCAAGTAGCCCACCGTGAGCCGGGCCGCTCCGAAGGCCCAAACGCAGCCCACCCCGATGGTCAGGAACATGGCCAGCAGGGTGCGGAAGCGCAAGAAGAAGAGCAGCACCACACCCAAGATCAAGCCCACGCCCCACAGGCCCACGTGGGCCAGGTCGCTCTTCACCGCTCGGTGCTGCTCCGCGCTGGTGATGAGGTTGCCGGTGAAGCCGAAGGTCATGCTGGGGTCGCCGACCTTCTGCTTCTCTTCGTTCAGGATCTTCTCGATGCGCTGGCGCAGCTCGAAGGCCTGCTCGTCACCGCTGCTGAGCGGAGTCCGCACCAGGATGGCCGCCAGATTGCCGTCCTCGCCGATGTAGTAGCCATCCACGCCCCGGCTCTTCTTCTTGGCTTCGTCGACCTTCTTTCCGAAGCGCTTCTCCAGGTACTCCGGCGTGATCTTGGGCGGCGCGTCGTCGTCCTCCATCAACCCGAGATCCATGCCGCTCTCTTGGCCGACCTCGTAGTCGTAGCGAGCCAATACGTCCGTGTGCAGCTTCTTCAGATCGTCCAGGGAAGCGTACAGGTGCTTGTTCTTCTCGAAGAACTTCTGGACCTCGCGCGTACCGTCGTCGACTGCGCTGACGCTGTCGGGCCCCATCGCGCGAATGCGCGGAGACACGGCGTCCACCATCGCCTTCAGCTTCGCAACCCCGCCGCCCTCGATCACGACGGTCAGCGTGGACATGCCTTCCAGCCGCTTGTTCACGCGTTGCAATTCGACGACACTTGCCTTGTCGTCCGGCAGGAGCTCGCTGAAGGCGGTGCGCAGCTCCAGGCGGGAGGCGGCGAAAGCAGCGGGAATCAAGCTCAGGACGACCAACAGGATCACCAGCCAGGGCCGCGCGATCTGGAGCTTGGCGAGCTTGTCGAGCAGTGGCTCGAGGGGGCGGCGGCGCATCATCACGCCGCCCTCGTGCAGGGGACGTGCCACGTCCGCGAGACTGTTTCGTCCCTTGGAGCGCCTATCGGGTTGGGGACTCACGAGCTCAGGTCACGGCTTGAAATCGAACGGGTAGTTGACCGTCGTTTCCATTCCCCGGGAAGAAGCGGGGAACTTGAGCTTCTTCAGCTCCGCCAGGGCGCAGTTGACCACCGTGGGCGATTTCAGATCACTGCGCTCTTGGTTGAGCTCCGCGCTCTTCACCTTGCCCTCCGGGTCGAGGGTGAAGTGCAGCGTCATGGTGCCGGTGAGGGTAGGAAGGTCCTTCTTTCCCTTCTCGTAGCAGTCGCGGAAGGGCTTGCGGTTGGCGAGCACCACTTGGCGGATGACCTCGGTGGTGCGCGTCTCTGCGTCGCCGCCCGTGTCGTCGCCGCCCGTGTCGTCGCCGCCCGTGTCGTCACCCCCCGTATCGTCGCCCCCCGTGTCATCGCCTCCGGCAGCCGTTGGCGTCTCCGCGGTGGTGGTAGCGGGAGGGGGAGCAGCTGCCGGTGGAGGTTGCTTCTCCGCACACCCGCCGAAGCTGAACAGCGCGACGAGAACCAAGCCGGTGGTGAGCTGAGTGACGGTGCAGGCCTGCATGCCGGGCATCTTATCCCGGTTTCTCAGCAGAGCGGGGAAGGTGCCTTTCCGGCCCGTGAACCAGTGAGATCAGCCGGCTTTCAGGAACGGTTCCCACTCGCTGAAGGGCTTCCGCTCCGTGAGCAGGATCTGTGCGGTCATCGACCAGCGCGGCCGATGGGGCATGTGGAGCAGCCGCATTCCCGCCTCGTCCGGCGTGCGGCGTCCCTTGCGCAGATTGCACGAGCGACACGAGGTCACCAGATTCTCCCAGCTGTCGGCGCCGCCGCGGGAACGGGGCAGGACATGATCCAAATTCAGATCCCGAACCCCGGGCCGCCGGCCGCAGTACTGACAGGTGTGCTGGTCCCGCAACATGACGTTGCGCCGCGTCAGCCGCACCACTGGTCGGGGCGCACGGTCGTAGCGGACCAAGTGCAGGACCCGCGGTACCCGCAGCGCGCCTCCGACGATGGGCAGCGCGTCGTCCAGATCGCGCACCGGCATGTGGCGCCAGCGAAGGAAATCGTGGGTTTCGCCGGCCTCGTCCAGGGCCCGGGCCGAACCTCCGAACAGCAGAACGATGGCTCGCCGCGCCGTCGTGACGCTCACCGGTGCAAAGTACAAGTTGAGCAGCAAGACGGGGAGCGACAGCACGTCCCGACCGTTCCTTGGGCTGTGCGGGCTGCCGTCCACGGCGGGAGCTTAGCACGAGGCTCGGGCCTCGACCGCGCGGCCGCAATGGGCTATCCCCACGGCCGCTGCACCCAGCAGCTTCGAGAGGACTATGGAAAAGGCTTTTCGCGGGCTCTTGGCCGGCACCTTGATGGCCGTCGTGGTGGCGGGCTGTGGGGCTGCCGCAACGGGGGAAGCGGCGTGGCCGCCGACCGCCAAGAAATGGTTCGATCGTGCGGAAACCGGATACCGCACGGCGGACATGGAGGACGCTGAGCTGGCGGTGGAAAACGCGCTCCGGCTCCTGCCCCAAGAAGAGAAGGTGCGGGTGCTGGCCGCTCGCATCGCGTTGGCGCGACTGGAATACGACCGCGCGATCCAGCTGCTCGAAGCCATCGACTCCAGCGAGGCCGCGTCGATTCGGGGCCGCGCCTACTGGTACGACGGACAGATCGAGAAGGCCGCTGACGAGCTCGAGCGGCTGATCGCCGATCCCGACGTGAAGGACACCTGGGCGACGGAGGTCGCCAAGCTCGCCCGGCGCGGCACCGGTCGCAAGCCCTTCACCCTGAGCGGAGGCTTGCTGGCGGTGTCGGAGATGCCGCAGGTCTCCGCCACTTCTCTGGTCGTCCCCCTGGAAGTGAACGGCGAGCCCGCGCTCGGTCTGATCGCCACCGGCACCGCCGAGGCCGTCGTGGATTCGAGTCACGGTGGGGAGTCGACCTGGCTGTCGCTGCGCTTCGGCGAGCGCGTGGAAGTGAAGGACGTTCCCGCGCTGGCCAAGGATCTCTCCGGGATCTCCCGGCAGCTGAACGCGCCCATCAAGATCCTGATCGGCGTGAACCTGCTCCGCCACCTGCACCCCACCTTCGACTTCACGGGCGGACAGTTCGTGGTCCGCACCTTCGAGCCGCCGCCGCCCCCCCACGCCACCACCATTCGCCTCAGCTACGTGCGCGGTGGGGGCATGATGCTGCGCGGAGCCTTCGGCTCCGAGCAGACGGCGCCCTTCGCGACCTTGATGGTCGACACCAGCATGAGCTTTCCCCTGGCTCTGGACGACGGCGGCTGGAAGAAAGCCGGAGTGAAGCTGGCGAGCCTGAGGGACGTCCCCAACCTGGGCAACCTGCGGGCGGGCACGCTGCCGTTGCTTCGCCTCGGCGCCTTCGAGCTGCCGGACGTGCCCGGCGTGTATGGTGCGCCCGTGGGAGACCTCGAGAAGGGCCTCGACATCAACCTCGACGGCCTGGTCGGCTCGGGACTGCTGGCACCCTTCCGCGTCACCTTGGTGGATGGCGGCCGCACCATGTGGCTCGAGGATCTGCCGCAGGAAGCCATCCCCACCGGGCCGCCGCCGGACGACGCCATGCCGCTCCCGGACGACGAGCTCACGCCTCCAGAAGGCGTCGACGCGCCGGACGACGCGCCGGCCCCGCCCGCGCCGAAGCCGGCCCCCAAGAAGCCGGCCCCCAAGAAGGCTCCCTGAGCCATGGGTGCGAGCCACATCGCGATCTACGCGGGTAGCTTCGACCCGCCCACCTACGGCCATCTCGATCTCGTCGAACGCGCGGCGAACCTCTTTCCCAAGGTGATCGTCGCGCTCGGGCGCCATCCGTCCAAGACACCGTGCTTCACGACGGATCAGCGACTGGCTTTGCTGCGCGAGATCTGCTCGCCGTACCCGAACGTGGAAGTCGATTCCTTCGACGGGCTGCTCATCGACTACGGGACGCGCATTGGCGCTCGCGTCATCGTGCGCGGCCTGCGCGCTGGGACGGACTTCGAGTACGAGCTGCAGATCGCTCACGCGAACGCGGATCTGCGACCCGACATCGACACAGTGTTCCTGCCGACCCGCACGAACTACGGTTTCATCTCCGCCTCCCTGGTCCGGGAGATCGCGATGCATGGCGGCGATATCAGCCGCTACGCGCCGCCCAAGGTCTGCGAAGCGCTGCGCCAGCGTTTCAAGAAGGACTGAAAGCGCGGGCGTGCCCCGCCGCAGCGTTCAGGAACGTGTTTGGGGCAGCTTCTTGTCGGGACGGCGCGGAACCACGCTCCGCGCGGTTCCGCGTTGGACCAACAAGAGAACCGAGAACGGCGCTCAGTACACGACCCAGGGGGACGGCATGAACAGCGCGACGAACAGGAGCAGGGTCACGACGGCGACGACCTTGCGTACGGGGGAAAGCTCGGCGTGGGTCTCGTCCACGGGCGGGTGCTTGCCGCCCCCCGCGCGGCCCATGAAGAAGATGAGCAGGGCGAGGAAGAACCAGTTCATCACCGAGCTGATGCCGGGCATCCAGACTTGAATTGGCGTGCTCGAGATGCCGCCGGCTGCGGCCTGGCGCAGCGCGGGCAGCATGTGCAGGACGAAGTTGTAAATGAGCAGGAGCACCGGCGCGAACTTCAGCCAGCGAGCGAAGCGGTTCTGCCGTTGGCCGAAGAGGGAGTAGGCGACGTGTCCGCCGTCGAGCTGGCCGACGGGAATGAGATTCAGGAAGGTGATCAGGAAGCCGACCCACGCGGCCAGCGCCGTGGGGTGCAGTTGCACGTCCATGTTGGCTGGGATGTGACCGAAGACGAGCGCCTTGAGCCCCCAGTACAGGAGGCTTTGCCCCTCTTGGATGTAGGTGCCGTCTCCGCCTCCGACGGGCCCCAGGTGGGAGAGGGACAGGCCGTAGAGCATCACTGGGATGGCCACCACCATGCCGGCGAGGGGACCCGCGGCGCCGATGTCGAGCAGCGCGTTCGCGGAACGGATGCGTCGCGGCATGATGATCACCGCGCCCAGCGTGCCGAAGGGGTTGAGCACCGGCAGTGGCAGGAAGTACGGCAGCGAAGCCGGCACGCGGTGGATGCGCGCGGCGATGTAGTGCCCGAACTCGTGGGACAGCAAGATCGCGAGCAGGGGAACGGCGAAGGTCCAGGCGCTGGCCCAAGAGGCCAGACCCTGAGTGCCATCGGTGGCGGTCCAGCTGCGGCCGACGAAGAAGACGCTCAGCACCGTGAGGGCGAAGAGCAGCGCGTTCGTGCGCCAGTCGAAGGACGGCTCCTCGGGCTCCGGGATCTCGCTCTCACGCGGTGCGGGCTCTTCGCGTTGCACCAGGATAGGTGACGATGGCGGCGGGAAGCTTCCGAGGCGATCGCTCATCGACGAAGGGTCTCTCTGAGGCGCTTGGCCAGTCGATCGAGTTGGGGAGCGAGCTCGGCGTCCAGCACGCCGATGTCCGTCTCGAGCCGTAGCTGACCACGGGCGCGGTTCGCATCCTCTGTAATGCTCACCGCGCTTTCGGCCAGCCCCAAGGTGCTGGCGTCTCGTCGCAGAATCGCCGCGTCCTCCGGGTGGGCGAAGATGCGCACGCGGCGCGCGCCGCGGGCTTCGGACAGGGCCTGTCGTGCGAGCCCCGTGACGAGCTCCGGATCCAGCGCCAACGCCTGTCCGAGCAACCGCTCCGAAAGCACCCGAGCGAGCTCCACGCTACGATCGAGAGAGCGCTCGTCGGCGGCCGCTTCTTGCCGCCGGAGCTGCACCGCCCGCGCGGCGATGGTGGCGGCGGCTTCCGCCCGCGCTTCCGACTCCACACGCAGCTTGAGATCCGCGATCTCGCGACGGGCGTCGGCCAAGATCTCTTGCGCGCGCGCCTCCGCTCCGGCGACGATCTCGCGGGCGCGAGCCTCGGCGTCCACGACGGCACGCTCCACGCGGCGGCCGTAGGGCAGGCGCGCGGGCGGAGGCACGGCAATGGGCTCTGCTTCGGTGGCGCCCCGCAGCACGCGACCCTGCGGCAGCGTCACGCGAGCCTCCGCGCGGCGAGAGCACGCACGACTCGTGCGAGCTCCGCAGCCAGGAGCTTTGCGCGCGCTGGGCGCTCGGCGTGGTTCAGGGAGTGAGCCAGCTCCAGCGCGCGCTTCGAAGGATCCAAGAGCGGCTCCGTGAGCTGGGTGTCGCGCCGCTCGAGTAGGTAGCTGGCGGCCACGAAGGCGCGGGAGAAGTCGTCGGAGTCGGGATTCATGATGCGGCGGAGAACCTCTCGCCCTGGTCCTCTACCACGCCCTCGGAGATGAGCTTGTCGAGATGCGCCCGAAGGCTCATCAGGGCCCAGGGCCAAGCCGCCTTCGGAGTGTCGTCGTACACCAGCGGCAAGAGCTCCTCGGCCGACGATCCGGGCGTGCGGCGCACGGCGCCGAGCACTTTGTCTTCCCGCATTTTGCGATGCGCGACGTAGTACGAGAAGAGCTGACCCGGGTCGTGGATGGGACCGCCGTGAGCCGGCAGCGCGACCTTCGCGCCGAGACCTTCGAGCCGCTCGAGCTGCGCGAGGTACTGCCGCATGTCGCCATCGCCCGGGGCCACCAGGATGGTGCCTTCGCTCGCCACCATGTCGCCCACCAGCAGCATGGAAAGGCGTCGCTCGAACAGGCACAAGTGTCCGGGAGCGTGGCCCGGAGTGTGGAGCACTTCCCATGCTTGCGGAGTAGGGCCCTGCAGCGTGAGCGCTTCGCCGTCTTCGAGCCGGCGATCCACGCGCACGTTCGAAAGCCGCTCCGCCGTCAGGGCGTGGGCCCACAGCGGCAGTCCCAGCTCCCGAGCGAAAAACTCCGCGCCGCCGGCGTGATCCGCGTGGTGGTGCGTGAGGAACAACGCGATCGGTCTGCGTCCGGTGCTCTCGAGCTCTCGAGCCCAGCCGAGCCACTCGCGCCGTTCGTCCTCGAAGGGCGTGGCCGGCTCCACCAAGATCACCTCACGCTCACCGAGGGCGTAGCTCTGGGTGTGAGTGGCGGGCGGAAGAGTCGGCGTGCGTGCCGCGAACGACTCCACGCCCGCCGCGA
This sequence comes from Polyangiaceae bacterium, assembly GCA_020633235.1. Lineage (NCBI taxonomy): Bacteria > Pseudomonadati > Myxococcota > Polyangiales > Polyangiaceae > Polyangiaceae bacterium. Next base: position 52,071 of record JACKEA010000008.1, read on the forward strand.
TGGTCTGCGGCTTCGACATGACGCGACAGGATAGCACTGGGCGCGAGTCAGTCGCGCCGAGGCGGAGCACCGTGAATGTCTTCGTAGAGCGCGTCCGCTTGCCGGCAGGAGTATTGGAGCGCGACCGCTGAAGCACGAGTAACCCAGGAGCGATCGGGAAGCGGCAGGCGCTTGAGACGAGCGCGAAGGAGCCGGAATGCGAGGTCTTGGCCGGCGTGACTCCCTTGACCCTCCGGGCCGATCTCGCCTTGCTCGAGGTCCACTAGCACTTCGTTGGCGACAGAGTCGAGAGGAGTGAGGGCGTCGACCAGTAGCTCCGCCTGCGGCCCCTTGGGGTTGTCGAGCGCCCAGGCAACCAAGTCCCGCGCGATCGGCTCCAGGTCCTTCGCCGCCAACAGCTGGAGCACCCAGCTCAGCTCATTGAAATCTGGTGCAGGCTGGAAGGTCTGGAGCCTCGCAAGTGCTGAAGCAATGACGGCTCGAGGCACCTTCAGCCCACGGTCCCGGAGGCTTTGCCAATCCTGGAGTGCCTTCCGCCGATAGATCGCAAGGTCATCCTGCAGTGCGGTAGCTATCGCAGACCACTGGCGCTGCGCGTCCTGCGCGTCCACGTTTGCACGTCGCCGCTCGATGTCGTTTGCGAGCGTCACGCGAACGCGCATGCCTCCGGCGACTTCCTCGATGGACGGGTCCGGTAGACCCATCGCTCGCATCTCGTGCTGCATGCGACGTGTGCCCTCTTGCGCAAGTCGCACCAAGTCGAGGTATTGCAGCGCGTGGCACAGGTTAGCGTTTCGTGGGTTGCTGTAGAGCTCGTCGATGGTTGCGGGTGACGAAAACGGCGGTGGCAAGCCGCCTGGGCTCTCGACTTCCAGCCGGTCGTCAAACATGCGCACGAAGACCGAAGCGTTCTTGATGCTGTAGGAGCGATGAATGAGCGCGTTGACCACTGCCTCCTCCCAAGCCGCCTCGGGATACTCTTGGTCCCGGCGAAACGTGCCGTCCTTCCCAAGTCGGTCGAACTCGCGGACTTGTGTGCGAAAGAACTCGCGGAACTTCTCGACGATGCGCGGGATCGGTCCTTCGAACCACTGATCCTTGACTACGTTTCGCTCACTACCGAATCGTTCCTCGGCGCCGTCGAATCGCAAAAAGCGTAGGCGGGCACCAGGCAGAACCGTCGTTGGATCACGGCCCAGCGCAAGCACCCCACCAAACGTCAAGTACTCGACCCCATCGCGTCTCGCGAGCAGCTTTCGGTTCCTGAGCGCATCGTCGCGAGACTGGTCTAGCTTGAGGCCGTTTCGCTCGCGAAGTGCTCGTAGGAAGGAGTCGACTAGAGCATCGTCAAGCACGTCGTCCGAGAGCGGCAGTGCTGGGCGGTCCTCAAAGGCCCGCTCGCCGCGGGCAAAGCGCAATTCCTCGATCTCTTCTGCACCGAGTTCCCGAGTGCTGGAGCCGACGCGGCGGAAAGCCTTGCCATTCGCGAGACGCACAACGCGATCGGGCTGGCATCCAACATAGATGTAGAGAAGCTCCTCGCTGCCGGCGTCGACGAACCGATGTTCGTAGGGGCAGTCGGAGAGCATGTTGTCCAGATTCGCGAGCAGCTGGTTGGTGGCATCACGTCGGGAGGAAAGCCCCGCGATGCTACCGTCGGGCCCGACGCCGATGACGATCAGCCCACCTTCACCATTGGCGAACGCGGAGACCTGCCGCGCAAGCTCACGGGGGTCAGTCCAGCGCTTTCGTTCCACCCATTGGCTCTCGACCTCGCTGTCGGGTTTCGCGAGCCAGCTGGTGTCATCGCTGTCGTACAGGGAACGTGCTTTCACGGTCGCGTCCAGCCTAGTCCAGGCGGAGCTGGCACGCACCCGCCCAACTACGCTCGCGAGTCGCGCTAGTCCCGGGTGCGGATTTCGTGTCCCGGGGAACCTGCGGTCATCTTGACGCGCATGACGTCATGCCCGCGATGGCTTCCGCGGCGAACCGACAAGAAGACCTGACCACGGATCCCAGGTTTGTTGGCTCGCCGCGGAAACGGCAGGAAGAGCGACCACGTGGACGGCGTACAGGGGACGCCATGTCATCTCGCCTCGCCGCGTTCGTGCTTTTCGCTGCTTGCGCCTGCAATTCGAACAAGCCCGTGCCCGGGGAGGCAACGAGCGCGCCCGCGGCGAGCGCCTCGCCCCAGGAGTCGGGTGCCTTCGAGCTGCCCGGCGTGCTCGCGGTGGAGGGCGGAACGCGCGCGGTGAAGTTTCGCTACGCCGTGGCGGCCAAGCGCCCCTACAGCGAAGCTCTGACGATATTGGTTTCGACGCACCCTCGCAGCTGCAAGGACCTGGAAGGCGGCTATTCGCTGTCCCAGGACGAAACGGTGTTTCGCTTCATCGTGGCGCCATCGCTGAAAGGCAAAGAGTGGGGCATGGTGGAGACCTACTACGCCTCCACGAGCTCCCTAGGTGGCGTTCCGTCCGGAACACCCGTGGCCCAGAGCGATCCGAAGAAGCCCGTGCGGCTCAGCATCGACAAGGAGCTGCGAGGCTGGGGTGGCGCGACGCTCACCGTGAAGGGGGACGTGGTGGCGGAGGGCTGCGGTGAGGTGGCGGAGCGCATCGTGGGTCCGGCGGCGCCAGGGCCCGCACGACCACAGAAGGACCTGAGCTTCAGCGTCGGAGGGCAGCAGCAGACCGTGCGCGCGGCCCTGTACGACACCGCGCACAAGAGGCTCGTTCTGTCGACGTCGCCGCTGTCCTGCCGCGGTGCCTACAGCTACGCGGACGTGGCGCTGCTGCTCGACACCGACGGCGGGGAGGCGAACTTACAGGGCCTGCGTGTGGGCAGCATCACCGGGCAGACGCTGTCACCCAAGGCGAAGATCGCCCTGGGCAAGCCCGAAAACGGTCGCGTCAGCGCGAAGATCGAAAAGCTCAGCTTCGAGAAGGAGGGTCTCGTGGCCGAGCTCTCCGGGACTGCGGATCTAGAGGTGTGTGAAGACTGAGCTCACAGGCGCATGCCGGCGAAGCCGAAGAGCGCGAAGTGATCGAAGTCGGAGTTGTCGTCGAGAGGCACCACGAAACGCGCGTCGCCGCCGGCGAAGAAGCTGTCCGACAGCGGCGCGATGAGAGCGACGCCAGGGGCGACGTACATGCGACTGTCCGTATCGCAGGTGCTGCCGACGCAACCGCGAGCGGTACCCACGCCAAAGCCGCCGTAGGGGCGGAGCAGCACGGGGCCTGCGGCAAAGTCGTAGCCTGCCTCGCCGCCGAAGTACCAGATGTTCACGGAGACGTCGGAGCCTCCGAGGGCGCCGGCGGAGCGACTCTCGCCGAAGTGGTAGACGAAGGTGCCGCCCAGATACAGCCGCGACAGCGAAACGCCCGCGCGCGCTCCGGCGCCCAGCTTCACGCCGTCCTCGAAGCCGTTGCCGAGCAGCGCGGCAGCGGACCAGCCGTCTCCAGCGGCGGTGGACGCATCGCTGTCTTGGGTGGATGGCGTGTCCTTCTTGGCGGGCGCCTCCGGGAGCGGTTCGATGGACGCGGACTGAGCGAAGCTCGGGATGGTGGCGAGGGACAGGCTCGCGATGGCGAGGGAAGCAAGCAGGTTGGAATGCATGGCGGATCTCCGGCTGTGAGCACGGAACCGCTCCGCGCTCACGTGCTCCTTGGCAACTCGCATTCCATGAAGATCCCCCGAGAATTCGTGGGAATGGTGGCGGGCCCAAGCCGGCCACTGGCGGGGTGCTACCGGCCGCTCACACCGGCAGACACGGGTTCTTGATGCACTCGCAGAACCCGCCCAAGCACTTGTAGCCCGGCTCGCAGATGCCACAGCTGATGCTGCCACCGCAGCCGTCCGGCTCGCTGCCGCATTCGTTGCTCGTGCAGTACGGCTTCGGCGTGCAGCCGCATACGTTGCTGGTGCCGCCGCCGCCGCAGGTCTCGGGCGCCGTGCAGGTGCCGCAGCTCATGCTCTGGCCGCAGCCGTTGGTCACCGTGCCGCAGTTCTTGCCCGAGCAGGGATTGCCCGCAGAGCAGCCACACACGTTGCTGGTGCCGCCGCCCCCGCAGGTGTTCGAGCCACTGCAGGTGCCGCAGTTGATGGTCCCACCGCAACCGTTGCCCACGTTGCCGCAGTTCTTCCCGAGGTCTGCGCAGGTGTTGGGCGTGCAGCCGCACTCGCTCGCCACGCCGCCGCCGCCGCAGGTCTCGGGCGCCGTGCAAGTGCCGCAGTTGATGGTCTTGCCGCAACCGTCGCTCACGTCGCCGCAGCCAGCGCCCGGGTCGCCGCACACCTTCGGTACGCAAGAAGAGCCGCCGCACTTGTTGGGCCCCGCGCCGCCGCAGATCTGCGTGCCGCTGCAGGTGCCGCATTCCAAGACGCTGCCGCAGCCATCGGGCACCGAGCCGCACTCGGCTCCGATCGTGGCGCATGTGGCCGGTGTGCAGCCGCAGGAGTTGTCGCTGCACTTCTCTCCCGCTGCGCACACACCGCAGGAGAGCGTGTTGCCGCAGCCGTCGTCGATCGTGCCGCAGGTGGCGCCGAGCTCCGTGCAGGTCTTGGGCGTACAGCCGCAGACGTTCGCCACGCCACCCCCGCCGCAGCTGTTGGAGCCGCTGCAGCTCCCGCAGTCCAAGACACCACTGCAACCATCGCTGATGGTGCCGCAGTTGGCTCCCACGGCCGCGCAGGTCACGGGCGTGCACTGCGTCGTGCCGCACTTGTAGGGGCCGCCGCCGCCGCAGAAGTCATCCCCAGTGCAGCTGCCGCAGGAGAGCACGCCACCACAGGGGTCTGCGATGTCCCCGCATTCCGCGGCCAGGCCGATGCAGCTCGCGCTGCAGCCGTTGCCGCCGTCACTCCCAGCCTGACCCGCGCTGCCGGCGTCCACGTTCGCGTTCTCCTTGAGGTCATCCAAGGAGGTGAGCGAACAGGCACCAAACAACGCCAAGGCGCATGCCGCCGCGGAGATCCGAGCGAGCCAGGCCATCCCGCGAGTATAGCCCAAACTCGGGGACGGCCCGGCGTCGCACCCACAGTGTGGGTGGCTCAGAAGTCGCGAGCCTTGCGCGTGAACGCTTCTTCCACCTGCTTGCGCGCGGCTGCGGAAATTGGACGTGGCGTCACCACACCGACCGTGAGTCGTTCGGTTTCGTTCAGGGCGACACGCAAACCGAGCAGCCAGGTCTTGTCCCGTTCGATGCTCATGGACTGCGAGCCGCCCGGGCTCATGTGATCCGCTTGCTCGAAGGCGATCAAGAGGCGCGCGCCGATCTCGTCGATCTCTTCTTGGGGCAGGAGCCCCCGGCTGCCGACGATCAGGCCTCGCGCGTCCACCACGAAGGCAGCGTCTGCGTCGTAGGCGTCGATGCACCAGTCGAGGAGCTTGGCCCAGCCTGGGGAGCCCATCATCTCGGGCGACCAGGGCACTGGTTCGGTGGCCTCCGCGGGCTCCGAAGCCGCCGCTACGGGCGCTCCCATGCGCAGTCGATCCAGCGAAAAGCGCACGAAGCCGCTGGGCTCGTTGCTGGCTGCTCGGGGCTTGGGTGCACGTTTGGTGAGACGACCGGCGATGGCGCCGGCCCCGCCCAAATCATAGGAGCTGCCGCGCGGGTCGTTCGACATACTGCTCCTCCTCTCCGCCGAGGTCGGCCATCAGACTCTGGACTTCCGTGGCCAACATCCCGAAGCGGTTGGCTTCCGGCGATGGCTTCCCGCCCAGGTAGGCCAGGGGGAGCCCCGCTTCGCTGGCCTTGGCAAACACGTCGGCCCGCGGGATCACGGTCTCGAGAACGCCACCCAGCTCGCGCCAGGCAGTGATCAACACGTTGAGGGACGCCTCGTTCTGACGCTCCACCATGGTGGGCAGGATGCCGAGCAGCTGGAGGTTGGGGTTCTCCTTTCCCTTCACGTGCTCGATCACCCGGAGCATCTGGCCGATGGACCGAAGCGAGAGCGGCTCGCCCTGCACGGGAACCAGTGCAAAGTGACTCACGGCGAGAGCCGCGCGAGTGGGCATACCCACGCCGGAGGGCGTGTCCAGGATCACCACATCGAAAGGCTTCTCCACGGCTTCGAGGGCTTCTGCCAGCACGCCGGGGCGCAGCAGCGCTTGCTCGAACTCACAGGCATCCACGGCGTCCAGCCGCCCACGCGGCAACAGGGACAGCATGGCGAGCTTGGTTTCCAGCACCGCCTCGCCGGGCGAGCAGGCGCCCATCAGCACGTCCGCGAGCCCCACGAGATCCGTGTCGCCCCGGCTCAAGGAGTGGCCGATGCCTCCCTGGGGATCGAGGTCCACGAGCAAAGTGCGAGTACCTCGTTCTGCCATGGACAGAGCAAGGTTCAGGCTGATGGTCGTCTTGCCTGTACCGCCCTTCTGGCTCGAGATGGCGATCCGCCTGGTCATAGATTCATCTCCTTCACTCCTGGTTGCCGTAGCCCATCTCGTGTAGCCGCTCGAGGTTGGCCTTCACGAGGGGGTGCTCCGGTTGAATGGCAAGTGCCGCTTCGAAGGCGGCGAGGGCCGTTTCGTAATCCTTCTTGAGCAGTGCGCTCACACCGCGGTCCAACTGGCGACCGAAAGCGTCGTCCACGATGCTCGACGCCTCGCTGGGAGGAGCGGGTTGAGCGGCACTGGTGGGCGGAAACGTTTCGGCGAAGTTGAACTCGTCTTCCTCGCTCAAGAGCTCCATGCGGGGAGGCCGGCTGGAGAGGTTCGTCGCGCGCTCGACGTGGGAGCTGCCACCGGCGTCACGGTTCTGTTCGTCCATCATCCGCGCGGTGTCCATCAACAGACCTTCCGCCGTGCCTTGTAGCGTGCGCGGGCCCAACTCGCCGGTCAGATTTCGGCAGCGGACGTGCGCCCCCGTGCGCCAGGCCAGCTGGGCGAAGGCCTCGATGCCGGTGAGGGCCCCGAGCTCCGCGCTCCACACCTCGCCGCCGTGCACCACCACGCTGCCCTTCTCGCCGTCGCCCCACTGAGCTTCAATCACCAGGGTGCGACGCCCCATGCCCGCGAGCTGGAGGAAGTCCGGTACGGAGAACGGCTCTTCTTCTTCGTCCTCGTCCCGGGCCGCGAGCTTGTCGTTGATGACCCTGCGCAGCTCTTCGAGCGCGATGGGTTTCTCCAAGACTTCGATGTTCGCGTGCTGGGGGATCTGCGCGCCGTAGGCCTTGAGGTAGGCCGACACGTAGACGATGGGAATGGACAGACCGCGCTTGCCCAGCTCGCCCAGGAGCTCGATCCCAGTGCGGCCGGGCAAGTCGATGTCCGATATGATGATGTCCGGGGCGCCCTTGTCGATCAGCGAAAGCGCTTGGTCGACGCTACCCGCATCGCGCACTTCCATGCCACTCGTCTTGGACAGGCCGTGCGCGAGCGAGGCCCGAAGTACCGTTTCGTCTTCGACGATGAGCACTCGGGCCATGTCCATCACCGCGTGGGAAGCTGGAAGGACTCGGGCAGGAGATCCACGCCGCATTGGAGATTCGCGCACCAGTCGATGAACCGGTCGCACATCTCCTTGCCTTTGAAGAAGGCACCGTGCTGCGGCGCAATGGTCTCGATGTCGAGCTGGCGTACCATGTTGGCCCAGGCCCGCATGGCTGCGCCGCCGGACATGTAGCGCTTGTGGAAGCCCTCCATGCTGGGCAGATGCGCGTCGAAATCCGAGACCTCGCGGTACTCGATGCCCACGGACGCTCCCAGATCACCGGAGTAGAGGATGCGCGACGTCGGGTCGTACACCTGGAAGTTACCCGCGGAGTGCAGGTAGTGGGCCGGCAGGATCAAGAGATCGGAGCCGCCCAGGTCCAGTACCAGTCCGCCGTCGTCGATGCCCTTCAGCCGGTGCTCCACCAAGTGGTCGAGGCCGAAGTGCGGGATGAACCTGAGCCAGAGCTTGGAGGCGTAGGCTTCCGCATCCGTGGTCATCAGCCAGCCATTGGCGGCGGCGACGATGTCGGGATCTTGATGCGACAGGAACACGTACTTCAGCTGCGCCTTGCCCAGGCACGCGCGAGTCTCCGCAAAGACGCGGTTGTAGACCTTGTGCCCACCGGGATCGAGCAGCATGCCGGACTCGCCGTGGACGATCAGGTGTTGGTTCGCTTGCACCGCGAGCCCGCCGCTGAAGTCCTCCAGCAAGAGGTTCTTGTGATTGCCGTTGTCGAAGAGTGCCAAAGTGCTCATTTTCGTCCCTCCGCGGCGCTCACAGCACCTTCTTGATTTCCTGAACGGCGCGCGACATGTCGAGGAAGATCAAGCCGAGCTTGGCTTCCTTGGAGGCGAGCACCAAAAGCATGGTCCCTTCACCGGCACGGACCATCACGCCGTAGCCATTGTCGCCGCGGATGAGCACCTGTTGTAGGTCTCCGCGGCCGAGCTCGATGGCAGCACGGGTGCCGAGGCTCAACAGCGTGGAGCTCATGCCGGCGACGCGCATCTCCTCGATGTGCTGCGGCAGGGCGCTCGCGATCATCAATCCGTCGTCGGAGATCAGCGCGCTGGCCTCGATGTCTGGTGTGCCCGACTGAAGTGAGCGGAGCACCTGGTTCACTGCGTCGACTCGTCCCATATCTCGTCTCCTCACGCGCCTGTTCAGCGCGCCTCCTGGTTCACGGGTATCTTCACCGAGACGCTGGTTCCAAAACCCGGAACCGAGCGTAGGGTCATCTCTCCCCCGGCGTCCTTCACGGCCCGCGAGCAGAGCGCGAGGCCGATGCCGCTGCCACTGGGCTTGGTCGTGAAGAACAAATCCGTGGCACGGTCCAGCACCTCGGGGCTCATGCCGGTGCCGGTGTCCACCACCACGATGGTGAACGCGCGATCATCATCCTCGAGCTGGGCGTGCAGAGTGATGGTGTCGCCCGCTTCACATGCGTGCAGGGCATTCGTGACGAAATTGAACACGATCGCCCGCGCCATCGCGGGGTCTAACGGCAACAAAGGCAGATCCTTGATATCGCATCGGAAGGTGATCTGAGCGTTTTCGATGCGCGGCGAAAGTACGCGACATGCTTCGCGCAAGGCGTAGTCGATGGGGCTGAATCGCTCGGAGCGGAGCTTGCCGTGCACCGCCCCAATGCCCTCGAAGCCCAGCTTCATGCGACGCACCTCGCTGAGCACCGCGTGGAGCTGGTCCATGACGTAGCCCGGGTCGACCTCCTCGAGCAGGACCTCCACCGCGGCGGTGATGGCGGCCAGCGGGTTCTTGAGCTCGTGGAGCAGGGAGGGCAGCGCCTCGCCGATGGCGGCCAGGCTCATCAACTTGTCGCGTTCCTCACGCAGCTGCATGACCCGGGAAATGTCCTGAAGAACGATGATCGTGTCGTCGTCCGAGGTGGAGAGCGAGAAACCGAGGGTCTTGGTGCGACCGTTGCCCAGTCGCACCACGCATTCGCTGCGTCCGGAGCCGTCCGTCAGCGAGGCGGCCTTCACCGCGGCTTGCAGCGCGGGTGGGATGGTGCGCCCCTCCAGCTCCTTGCGGGTGGTGCCGAAGATGTTCGCGGCGCGGTCGTTGGCAAAGCGCACGCGTTCGCTCTTCCCCAGCACCACGACTGCCGTCGGTAGTGCCTCGAGGATGCGCACGGCGCCACGCCGCCGCGTCGTCGAACGCGTTCTCTGGGACTCCATCCTCCCCCAACTTCCTTTTGTGGGCAGACGCTCCCTTCCAAGAAGCGCGCCAACTCAGGTCCATCAAAACTAACGCAGCGTCGTGTGAGATTGCGCGAAAAATGCGTTCGGTCGAAAGACGCCCCGCAAGCCGTTCGCGTGACGCCCCGCGTCCCCGACGTGGTCCGCGCCGAACCTACAAACACATGAAACGTATGATGATGTTGGTCCGCCGCGGAACCACGTGAACGGACGTTCCTGCACCTCCCTCGCCCCTCCCTGCCCGCAGCTTTTGCGAAGCGATGGGACGCGTGGTGCGGTTTGCAGGCGCGGAGAGCCGAAGGGGACGCCGCGGGCAAAGCCGGGTACGGTCTCGGCGTGACCCGGCTATCCGACGACGTGCTTCAAGAGGCATTGGCGCATCCGCTCGAGGGGACGGACTTTCCGGAGCTGGGCAAGAAGTACGAGGGCAAGGTCCGGGACAACTACAGCGCTCCGGACGGCCGCCGCTTCATCGTCGTGACGGACCGCATCAGCGCCTTCGATCGGGTGCTCGGCACCTTGCCCCTCAAGGGGCAGCTCTTGAATCGTGTGGCGTCCTGGTGGTTCGAGCACACCAAGAGCGTGGCACCGAACCACGTGCTCGAGGTCCCGGACCCGAACGTGATGGTGGTGGAAGAGTGCACGCCGTTGCCGGTGGAGATGGTGGTGCGGGCCTATCTGACGGGCACCACGTCCACCAGCATCTGGGTGCACTACGAACGCGGAGAGCGCGAGTTCTGCGGTCACGCGTTGCCGGACGGGCTTCGCAAGCACGAGAAGCTGCCGAAGCCCATCCTCACGCCCAGCACCAAGGCGGCCAAGGGTGGCCACGACATTTCCGCCAGCCGGGAGGAGATCCTGCGCCTGAGCGGCATGGACGCGAAGGACTTCGACGCAGCGGCGGAGATGGCCATGGCGCTGTTTTCCGCGGGGCAGAAGCTGTGCGCGGAGCGTGGGCTGATCTTGGTGGATACCAAGTACGAGCTGGGCAAGAAGAAAGACGGCACCATCGTGCTGATCGACGAGATCCACACGCCGGACTCGTCGCGCTTCTGGTTCTCGTCGAGCTACGCGGAGCGCTTTGGGGCTGGGCAAGATCCCGAGAGCTTCGACAAGGAGTACGTGCGGCGCTTCCTCGCGGCGCAGGGCTTCATGGGGGACGGACCCATTCCACCCATCCCGGACGAGGTGCGCATGGAAGCCACGCGGCGCTACGCTCGAGCGGTGGAGACGATCACCGGCGCGCCCTTCGAGCCCACACTCGGGGAGCCGACGGCGCGCATCCGGAAGAACCTCAAGCTTTAGGCGGTAGCCTCGGCGCGATCCTTGGCGTCGCGCCAGGCGAAGAAGGCTGCGCGGAGCTTGCACGCCGCGGCGTAGACGACGGGCAGCACCACCAGCGTGACGAGGGCGGCGGTGACGGTGCCCGCCACCACCACCACGGCGATGGGTCGCTGCGTCTCGCTGCCGATGGCGTGGGACATCGCCGCGGGCAGCAGACCGAGGGAGGCGAGGAGCGCAGTCATGAGCACGGCGCGCAGTCGCTCTCGGGTGCCGTTCTCCACGGCGGCGAGCAGCGGCTCTCCGGCTTCGATGCGGGCGCGAATGGCGGACACGATGAGCACGCCGTTGAGCACGGCCTGGCCGAGCAGGGCGATGAAGCCCACGGCGGCGGACACGGAGAGCGGCATGCCGACGGCCGCGAGGCCGAGCACGCCGCCGAGCAAGGCCAGGGGCACCACCAGCAAGATCACGGTGGAGTCGAACACGCTGCCGAAGGCAGAGAACAACAGCAAGAACGTGATCGCGATGCCGATGGGGATCACCAGGCGCAGCCGCGCCATGGCGCGCTGCTGATTCTCGAACTCGCCGCCCCAGGTCATCTGGTAGCCCGACGGCAAGCTCACGGCGCCGGCCACCCGCTGCTGCGCGGCGGCCACGAAGCTGCCCAAGTCGCGCCCGCGGACGTTCATGCGCACACCCACGTAGCGCTGGCCGTTCTCTCGCGTGATCGCCGCGCGGCCGGTTCCGAGGCTCACCTGGGCGACGGCAGAAAGCGGCACCACGGAGCCGTCTTTCAGCGGCAGCTTGATGGCGCGAATGGCCTCGAGGTCCGAGCGGTTTGCGGGGGGCAAGCGCACCGTCACGTCGAACCGACGCTGTCCCTCCCACAGCTCGGAGGCCACGTGGCCGCCGAGGCTGGTCTCCACGTAGTCTTGCACGTCCCCCATGTCCAAGTCGTAGCGGGCGAGGGCACGGCGATCGAGCTTGACCACGATCTGGGGCGACTCGCTGGCCTTGACCACGCCCACGTCCGCGGCGCCGGGAACGTCGCTGATGGCGGCGCGGGTCTGGTCGGCGAGGTGCTGGAGCTGAGTCAGATCGTCGCCGTAGATCTTCACGGCGATCTGGCCGAACTGACCGGAGATGTTCTCGGCGACGTTGTCTCGAATGGGTTGCGAGAAGTTGTAGTCGATGCCGGGAACGTCGCTGAGGTTCTTGGCCATCTCCAGCGTGAGGTCGTCGATGGTCTTCATGCTCGACCGCCACTGGTTCATGGGCCTGAGCTTGACGAACATCTCCAGATTGTTGGGCAGCGTGGGGTCAGTGCCGTCTTCCGGGCGCCCCAGCTGCGTGAGCAGCTCCGTCACCTCGGGGGTCTTCTCGAGCTTTCGTTTCAGGAGCGGCGTGAGCGCGCGGCCCTGATCGAGCGAGGTGTTGTCCGGAAGGGTGAAGGTCACGTACAGCGCGCCCTCGTTCAGCGCCGGCAAGAACTCCGAGCCCATGCGCGGGACCAGCGTGAGCGCCGCGATCAGCAGGCCGAAGGACGCGATCAGCACCGTGGCCGTGTTCCGGAGGGCCCAGCGGAGCACGGGGTCGAAGACCCTCTGCGCCCACGTGAGCAAGGGCGACACCTTCTGCACGCGGGCCTTGCGCAGGGCGAAGTAGGCGAGGGTGGGCACCAGGGTGAAGCTCACCAACAGAGCCCCCAAGAGGGCGCTCACCACGGTGTGCGCCAAGGGCGCGAAGATCCGGCCTTCCACCCGCTGCAGGGAGAAGATCGGCAAGTACGCCGCGATGATGATCAGCAAGGAGAACAGCGTGGGGCGCGCTACTTCCTTGCTCGCAGCAATCACCTTTTCGGCCAGCGCGGCGCGGTCCAGAGGCGCATGACCGGCCTCGTGAGGGGCCAGCTGGTGGAACAGGTGCTCCACCAAAATCACTGCGCCGTCCACGATGATGCCGAAGTCCACGGCGCCCATGGACAACAGGTTTGCGCTCATGCCCCGAGCGGAGAGGTAGATGAAGCTCGCTGCCAAGGAGAGTGGAATCGCAGCCGCCACGATCAGGGACGCGCGCACCGACAACATGAACGCGAACAGCACCAAGCACACCAAGAGCGCGCCCTCGGTGAGGTTCTTGAAAACGGTGTGGAGCGTGGTGTCGACCAGATCCGTACGGTCGTAGAAGGCATTGATTTTCACGCCGGGCGGCAGCATCCGCTGGTTGACCAGGGCAATCCGCTCGCGCAAGGCGTCGAGCACGACGGAAGGGTTCTCGCCCCGGCGCATCAGCACGATGCCTTCCACGGCGTCTTCGTCGTTGCCGCGGGTGACGACGCCCTGCCGCGGCGCCCAGCCTTCGCTCACCTTGGCGACGTCGCGGATGGTGATGGGCACGCCGCCGTGGCTGCCGACGCGCACGCGGCGGATGTCGTCGGCGGAGCCGAGGATGCCCAAGCTGCGGATCACGAAGGCTTCCGAGCCCTGCTGCACGTAGCCGCCGGTGGCGTTGGCGCTGGCTTTGGACAGAGCGGAAAAGACGTTGTCGAGGCCCACGCCCAGCGCCGCGAGCTTGGCCGGCTCGGGAGTGACGTGGATCTCACGCACCAGGCCGCCGTAGGACACCACGTCGGCCACACCCTGGACCTGCAAGAACTGAGGGCGGACCGTCCAGTCTTGCAGCGTGCGCAGGGTCATCGGGTCGGTGTTCGGACCCTCCAGAGTGTAGCGATAGACCTCACCGATGGGCGTCGCGAGAGGGCCCAGCTCGGGGTGCACGCCTTCGGGTAAGTCGACGCCCGCGAGGCGCTCCGTCACCTGTTGGCGCGCGATGAGCGGATCCACGCCGTCGCCAAAGGTGAGCGTGACCAGGGACAGCCCAAAGAGGGAGATGCTGCGCGAGCGCACCAGGCCCGGAGTGCCGTTGAGCTCGCGCTCGATGGGGGTAGACACCCGGCGCTCGACCTCTTCCGTGGGCTGGCCGGAGTACTGGGTGATCACCTGCACCTGCGTGTCCGTGGGATCCGGGAACGCTTCGATGGTCAGGTGCTGGTAGGCGTAGGCGCCCCACACCGCGAGGACGGCTGCCACGACGAAGGCAAACAGCCGCGTGCGGACCGATAGCTCGAGCAGCTTGTTCATGGGCTCAGTGGGAGAGCTCGATCTGGTTGTCGAGCAGAATGCCGCCCTGTTCCACGACCGTCTCGCCCACCTTCAAGCCGCGCGAGATGGCGACCTCGCCATCTCGCACGGGCCCGGCGAGCACGGTGCGGCGCACCAGCTTGCCGGGCGCGTCCTCCACGAACACCGACTGCTTCGCGCCATCGGACACCAAGGACGAAGCGGGGATGGTGACGGAGCCTGGGGGCAGCGCCACGCGGAAGCGCATCTCCGCCAGCTCGTTGGGGCGCAGCTCGTGGCCCGCGTTGTCCAGTCGCACGCGCACGGGAACGCTGCGACGATCGGGGTCGACCACGGCGGAGACGGAGTCGATCTTGGCATCGATGATCTTGCCCGGGTGTGCGGGCAGCTCGATGCGCGCGTCGCTACCGGCGCGGAGGCCGGCCACGTCGTCCTCGAACACGTCGGCCACCACCCACACGCGAGACGTATCGGCGATCTGTAGCAGCGCGCCGTCCGTGCCCACCTCCTGGGACGGCAACAGCGAGCTCTGCACCACCACGCCGTCTCGTGGCGCCGTGACGGTGAACTCGTTGTCGCGCTTGGCCTTTACCCGCAGGGCGCGGAGCTTCGCCTCGGCTCCGTGGAGCGCGAGCTCCGCCTGACGGCGATCGGCGGTGGCGGCGAGCTCGTCCTTTCCGGGCAAGAGGCGTGACTGCACCATGTCGTGGACGCGCTGGTACTGCGCCTTGGCCAGATCCAAGTCGACGGACGCCTTGGCCGCGTCGCTGCGCAGGGACGCGAGGTCCGTGCTGGTCACGGAGAACAGCGGGTCGCCCTTCTTCACGCTCTGACCGAGCACGACGTACACCTCGTTCACCCGGCCGGCGAGGGGCGAGCCCACGCGCGCCGCCTCGGTGTCGTCGATGCGCACCTCGGCGGTGACAGGATCCGTCCACTGCGGACCCGCGGCCCGAGCTTTGCCCAGCTTCAGCGCGTGCCACTGCGGCGCGTTGGATGCGAGCGTCACGCCGTCGCCGTTCACCTTCATGCCTGCGGGGGGCGCCGCTACCGGCGGGGGCTTGCGCGCGAAGCTCTTGGCGCCCAGCACCGAGAGCGCGCTGAAGGCGACGGCCACGGCGACGCTCTTGGGCACCGCCACGTTGCGACCAAACACACGAACGTTCCAAGTCATGCTGGCACCCTCAGTCCGCGCCGTAGACGCGTCGGATCTCATTCTTGGTCGTGAAAAGCTCGTATCTGAGCTCCAGCGCTTGAAGGCGCAGGGCGATCGCCTGGCGTCGCGCCATGAGCAGATCAGTGGTGTCGAGCTGGCCCTCGGCGAGCCCCTTCTCTTGCGCCGCGAGCACGGCATCGGCGCGCGGCACCAGGTCGGCTTCGAGCTTCTGCAGGGTGGCGGACAGCATGCGCTTCTTCGCGGACAAGGCGGCGAGGTCGCCTCGCGCTCGGAGCAGCGTCCCGCGCGTGAGCAGGGACAGCTCGCCGGCGGCAGCGAGGGCGCGAGCGCGATCGTGCTGTCCGTGATCGAAGACGGGAATGGGCGCCGCCAAGGACAGCGACAGCGTGTTCTCGTTGTCGCCGGATATCGTGAAGCGATCGTGGGTGTAGCCGAGGCGCAGCGTCAGATCCGGAATGCTCCGACGCGACGCCAGGCGCGCATCGCTCTCCGCGGCCCGCTGCTCGAGCCGCATGGCGGCGATGTCCGGGCGACGCTCCAACGTGCGCGCGTTGGGGGCGCCGGCGTCGAGATCCGCCGTGGTGGTGCCGGCCAAGTCACAGCGGGCGAAGAGCTCCGCTCCACACTCCGCCAGGGCGGCCTGCGCTTCGGCTTTGCCACGCGCTGCGTCGGCCTCCAGCGTGCTCAGGTCGAGCACCATGCGGTCGTAGTCCACGCCGCTCAGCGCCTGGTGCTCGAGGCGACCGCGGGCGATGGCGGTCGCAGCGCGCGCGGCCGAAAGAGAGGCAGCGAGGGCGCGCTGTCGCTCTCGCGCGTACACGGCGCGACCGAGCGCCAAGCGGGCGTCGGCCACGGCGTTCGCGAGGGAGCTCTGGCTCTGGCGCCGCGCGGCCAGCAGGCGCAGGTCTGCCGCCCGTGCGCGTGGCCCGCGTTTGCCGAGCTCGAAGGTCTCGCTCACCCCGGCGCCGAAGATCAACGTCTGGTCGAGCCCGAGCCCCTTCGGGTTCGTGTCACCGACGGCGGCGTTTCCGACCGACACATCCACCACGGGATTCGGCAACAGCCGGCTGCCCGCGGACTCCGCCTGGGCCTGCCGCACGCGGGCGTGCGCCGCTGCCACGTCCACGGATCGCTCCGTGAGCCAGTCGTGCAGCGCTCTGGGATCTCTAAGCAGCGTTACAGCATGCGCGGCTCTGGGTCTCGAGCTGCCGTGTGCAGCGACGGTGACGAGACACGTGGCGCAGGCTTGCAGGAACGACAGCCACGCTCGGGACATGCGAGCGGCGGGCGGTAGCACTCGGCGTGCCAGCCCCTGCTCTACGGTTTTTGTTGGTCCGGCGCGATGCCCGCCGCGCTTCGACGCGGCGCCTTTGGATACGCGTTGGGCCGAAATGATACGGCTATCGCACCCAGACTCGGTGGATGGTGTCGTGGGCGAAGCCGGCCAGGCTGTCGTCTGCCTCCCAGCGCGTGCCCTGCCCGCGAATGCCCCAGTGTGCTTCGCCTTGGCTGAAGAAGGGGAACTCCGTCATGGCGCGGGTTCCCTTGTCACACGAGGCCAGCTGCATGCTGGTGGTGTTCAGCGGCAAGTGCGCGGTGTGCTCCGCCAGCGGCGTGGACATGGTCGCGGAGAACAGCTCTCCGGTGTAGGAGCACAGGCCCCCCGCGCCGCTCTTCATGTAGCCGATCAAGTGCGGAGACGCGTTGACGAACTCGATCACGCGAGAGTGAGCGGACGTGCTGGCCTGCCACAGGGTCTCGCTGAAGCTCAGCTGGGACAGGAGCTTGGGGTCCACGTGACCCCAGTGGTTCGGATCGCCGCTCTCGTCGTCCCCCAGAGTGCTGCTGCCGATGAGCGGAAGCTGGGCTTCGAGGGTGGCGAGCTCGGGGTTCGTCCCGCCCTTGTGAACGTAGTTGAGCACCAGCGTCCAGCCGCCGCCGTCCGTGGTCATGTCGCACTGGGCAGTCATCTCGCTGCCCCCCACGCTCACCGTGTAGGCGCCACTCGGCGTGGCCGGCGCCGCCGCGAGCAGCTCCTCGCAGCTGCCGAGCACGGGCTGCGCGGCGTCTGGTGTCGAGGCGCCGCCGCTTCCCGCGCTGCCGCCACTCGCCGTCGTGCCGCCCCCGCCTCCGGCCGCGCCACCACTGCCGCCACCCCCGCCCGGGCCCGCGTCGGAAGAGGTCGTCACGGGACCACCGCCGGAGGCCGGCACGGCGGCCTCATCGAAGGCGGGCCCGGAGCATCCCAGGGCAAGAACGAGGGGCACGAGAGGAGCCAGGCGCTGCATGGTGATAACTGCCTGGAACGGACAAACACGAGAAGTCTTGAGGCTACGGCCCCGAGCAGCTCGATCGGAGCACCGCGCCGAGGACGGGCAAGATGAATTCGCGCCCGAGGTCGAGGCTGAAGCCGACGGCGACGGACTGGCCTTGCGAACCGAGCCAGTCATAGCGGGTGAGCGCCCAGCCGCTGAGGCCGCTGAGCACGTAGGTCTGCAAAGTCCCACGCTCGCAATCGACGGCTTCGGTGAGCGACTGGTAGAACGGGAACGCCTCGGCGCGGAAGCTCACGCCCAGGCCGGCGAGGCTCGTGGCGCTGGCGTCGCTTTGCCACAGCGGAGCCGCGGTGCCGCTCAGCACGAAGAGCGGTCCTTGCCGGGGCATGCGCAGGGCGAGCTCTGGACCGAACCCCGTGGACAGGAAGCCACGATCCACGATCTTCGACTCCATCGCGCGCTGGGCGTCGAGACCGAAGACCACGCCCAGCATCGCGCCGCGGCTCAGCCGCCAGATGTCGATCTCGTCCTCGAAGCTCAGGGACAGCACCCGGGAGTCGAACAGCCGTGAAGTCCCAAGGCCCACGCGCACGGGTCCCCGGGCGTCGATGTCCAGAGCCGGTGGTGGTGGCTCTGGCGCCGGCTCGACGGGCCCGGTCGCGATCTGTTGATCCGCGGCGGCGCTCGCCGTGACGGCGAGCACCGCCACGACGGTGAGCGCGACGGCGGAGAGCTTCACTTCACGACGGTCTGACAGCCCAGCGCAACCTCGACGGCGCCTCCGCCCTGGTTCTCCACCAGGTCGCACGAGGCGGGACACAGGATGATCTGCGTCTTGTCGGTGTTGTAGTACCAGCCCTTCTGACCCACGCAGGCGCTGGCGCCATTGACCTGCGGGAACACCTCTTGCTGACCGCCCGCGGGGGTGTAGCCGACGTTCACCTTGTTGGGATCGGGTTCGCCGGTCTTGGGCACCGGTACCTGGTACTGACAGGTGAGCGAGCCCCGGATCGTGTCGAGCGCATCCAGGAACTCCTGCGCGGCGTTGCCCGTGGTGACGATGATGGCCTTGTCGGTGCCGCCCTTCTGAGCGATGAGGTTCAGCGTCGTGAGCTCCGAGCCCACGCCGATCACGAAGGTCTTGATGCTCGGATTCTGGGCCAGGCCCTCCTCCGCACGGGCCGCGACGGTTTCGATGCGATTCGGGTTGCAGTTGTTGGGCTCACCGTCCGTGGCCAGCACCACGACCGTCACGTGATCCGTGTGTTGTTGCGCCCAACCTTGGGCGTAGTCGATGGCGCCTTCGAGGGCGGGCGACATGGGCGTCGAGGCTCCACCCGGTGATTCCTTGCCAATCGCCGCGGTGATTTGACTGCCGACCCCGGGAAGGTCCGCGATGGGCACGACGGGCTTCGCGTAGTCCGGCGCCACGCACGAATCGTCCGGCGCGGCTTGGCTGCTACAGCAGTTGTTGCCGCCACACCCGATGGGCGGAGGGAACGGGAACGGAATGCACGGACCGTAGGCGCCGCATTCCGTGTCGTCCACGCACGGTTGGCTCGGCGGCGGCTGTGCTGGCTTGGTGGGGAAGAACGCGAGTCCCATGCCGAGCTTCGCGAGGTTCGGGAGCTGAACGAAGTTGGTGAATGCGCCCGACACCGCCGACCATTTGCCCGCGTCATCCATCGAGCCCGATCGATCGAGCATCACGAACATGTCGACAGGGACGAGCTCACCGTCGTGGATGTCCGCGGCGCACGCCGCGCCGAAGCCGCCGCCGCCACCCGTACCCGAGTCGGTGTTGATGCCGCCTCCGGTTCCGGCCGTCCCGCCGGCCGCAGCCGCGTTGCCAGCTCCGCCGTTGCCGCCGTTGTTGTTCGAGCCACTGGTGCCGCTGCACGCGCCGGCCACCATGGACACTGCTGCAAACCCCAAGACAATCGCCAAGCTCCGCCGCATCTCACACCTCGCTTCGAGTGCGTCGCCCTTCACGCACACGTCCCTGCGCCATACCACGAGGCCTGTCCCCACACACGCAGCGGTATGTCGGAAATCGTGTCGGTTTTTCGGCACGCAACGCTGGCAGCGCAAACTTCCGTCGAGCAGCGAAGCGACGCATTGCGCCAAGGCGGGCGCACCCCGTAGCCTCCAAGGCACGTGAAGTCGTCTTGGCTACTGCTCCCGCTGTGCGTTGCGTGCGCAGCTCCCACGGTTTCCGCACCCCGAGCTCATTCGCCCACGCCGCCACGCCCAACACCGCGGGCCATGGCGCCGCCCGAGCAGCGCTTCTCCGACGCAGCGATGGAGGAGCGTTTCGCCGATCCCAAGCGGACGCAGAAGCTGGTGGATGCGCTCTCGGACATGGACGCCGTCGTCAAAGAAGCTGGCCAGCGCCTCGGCCTGCCGGGGCTCTACGCTGGCGTGGTGATCGACGGCGCGCTCGCCAAGAGCGCGAGCTTCGGCTTTCGGGACGTGGCCGCTCAGGCGCCGGTGGACGACGACACGCTGTTTCGTATCGGCTCGATCACGAAACCGTTCACTGCCACCGTGCTGATGAAGCTTCGGGATCAGGGCAAGCTCGAGCTGGACGTGCCCGCCGAGCGCTACCTGCCGGAGCTCTCCCACGTTCGCTATCCGACCCACGACTCCCCGCGCATCACGCTGCGCCAGCTTCTGAGCCACAGCGCCGGCCTGCCGCGGAACGGGAGCTACGACTCCTCCCGCACGGACCGCGACGTGACGGAGGCGGAAGTGCTGGCGTCCCTCGACGATCTGCCGCTCGAGTACTCACCCGGCACTTCCTACCGGTACTCCAACTCCGGCTTCAGCTTGCTGGGCCTGGTGATCGCCCGGGTCGCCAAGCTGCCCTACCGCCAAGCGATGCGCGCGCTGCTGTTCACGCCGTTGGGCATGACGTCGGCAGGCTTCGATCCAGATCAGCTCGAGCAGAGCCACTTGGCGCGCTCCTATGGAAAGAAGGACGGCACGTGGTTGCTCGACGAGCACTACGAACGCCTGGGGGCCTCGGAGGCCGACGGCGGCCTCTACGTTTCAGGTCGAGACTTCGCCAAGTTCGTGGCCTGGGAGCTGGCGGCGTATCCGCCGCGGGACGACCTGGACTCGGGTCCCCTGCGGCGTGCTTCCGTGCGCGAGATGCACGTACCCGAGCGCCTCACGCTGCTGCGTGTCAGCGCGCCAGATAGCGGCGATCCGTGGGTTTCGAAGACGCGCGCCTTCGGGGTGGGCCTGGCGTGGCACACGCTGTCGACCTGCGACTTCGAGCACGTGGTGCACCACGACGGCTTGGTCGATCACTATGCCAGCAGCGTGGCGCTGTACCCGGACTACGGCGTCGGCGTGTTCCTGTTCACCAATGGCGGCAGCGCGGATCTGGGTGGCATCGGCAACGAGCTGGTGCAACGCATGCAGAAGAGCGGCGCGCTGACTCAGCGCGTGCGCGTGGCCACCCGGGCGCCGCAGCTCGACGCGGCGATGGACCGTTTGCTCGCCGTCATGCACCGTTGGGACGCCCAGCGGTACGCCGCGATGCTCAGCGCGCCGCACCAACAAAATGTCAAAGCCGAAGACGAGCGCGCCGAGCTGGCCGGCTACCTCGCCTTGCACGGGGACTGCACGCGAGGGGCCATCACGCAATTCGTCGGGCCTACGGAAGCGCGCTATGCACTGCAATGCCAGCGCGGGCAGCTCGAGATGTGGCTACGGCTCGAGGCGCAGAGCGGGCTGATTGCCGGCTTCTCCGGTGTCTCGAAAGGCGTGGCGGAGACGCCAGGCAGTCGCGCCGCGGCGAAGAAGGCGCTCGCGCTGTTTCACCGCTGGAGCGCCCAGGGGTTCTCCTCGCTCTTCGCGCCCTCGTTCCTGAGCGAGAAGGAGACCCGCGACTTCGCGGCGAAGTACGACGCCCGCCACGGCGTTTGCAGCTTGGGGGATGCCATCGAGCGCGATGGCAACGGCTGGCAGCGCTTCGCGGTGAGCTGTCAGCATGGCAACGACGTGCTGTCCATCAAGCTGGAGAAGGATCGCATCACGGGGCTCTTGCTGCGGCCGAAGGACACGGACGCTCGCTGCGAGGCGCGTTAGAGCCGGCGCGCGACCGCCAACCGTTCCCACACTCGCAGCCGCGCGCGCTCCTGCTCTGACCAGCGGCCGGTGGCCCACTCGCCGGCCCAGGTGTCGCTCTCCAGCTCGAAGCCGTGATCTTCCAGCCGCCCGCGGAGCTTGGCGGGCTCGTGGCGCGCGCGCAGGTGCTCGCCGATCACCCGCGCGCCGATCTCGCCGGCGCGCTGCAGCCAGGGCACGGCGTAGTCGTGGGGCAGGTACGTCACCGCCAAACGGCTGCCCGGCGCGCTGAGCTCCGCGATGGCGGTGAGCGTGGCGTCCACCGCTTCCGGCGTCAGGTACATCGTGACGCCCTCCCAGATCCACATGCTGGGTCGGGACGCGTCGAAGCCCGCATCGCCGAGCACGCCGCCCAGCGTCTGGTGCTCGAAGTCGATGGCACAGTGGCGCACCTCGCGACACAGCGGATCGAGCTCGGCCACGCGCTCGCGCTTGTACGCCTGCGTGGACGGGTGATCGAGCTCGAACACGACGCACTCGGCGAGCTCCGGCATGCGCCACGCCCGAGCGTCGAGGCCGGCGCCCAGTACCATCACTTGTCGGGTGCCGGCGTCCACACTGCGACGCACGGCTTCGTCGATCGCCGCCGTGCGCAGTGGCACGCCGTAGCTCAGACCGAAGCTCGCGGTGCCCAGCACGCGGTGCAGCGCGCGCACGCCGAAGGGCACCGCTGCGGCGCCGCGCACCGTCCACCGCAGCGCCGGCGAGAGCAAGCGCACCGCCGCCGGATCGTCGATGATCGCGAGGTCGTGCGGCGCCTCGCTGTACAGCGCGCGCAGCGCCGCGACCCAGTCGCTGGTGAGGCTCCGAGACCCTCCTTGAATGCGGCTCATGATCAGTTCTGGTTGATCTTCTTGCCCTTCACGATCACGTCCCCGCTCGCCTTCAGGGTCATGTGCTTGGCGCGCAGGGTCATGTCCTGCGTCGTCTCCAGCGACATGCCCTTTGCGGCCTTCGCCGTGAGCTTGTCACCGGTCTGGATCAACGTGTCCTTGCCGCTCTGGAGCAGCGCGTCCTGCCCTGCGCGCAAGTCCAAGCCCTGCCCCGCGTGGATGCTCGCGGCCTTTCCGGACTGGAGCGCGAGACCTTGACCGGTCGTGAGCGCCAGGTTCCGTCCCACTTGAAGCTGGGCGTCCTGTCCCGATGTCGCCGTCAGACCCTGGCCCGTGGTGATCACCAGGTTGCTGCCGGTGCTGATACTCGCGTTACGGGGCGCCACGATGCCCACGTCTCCCTGGGCAGAAACGGTGATGCGCGCGCCGTTCAAGGTGAGCTCGTAGCCCGAGCCCACCTGCTTGAAGGACCGCGCTTCGAGGGCCTCGATGCGAGCCAACAAGGCCGCATTGCTCGGCGCCGGGATCGGCTTCGATTGTCCGACGTTGGAGTAGAACAGAGCGCCGAGGGCGAAGGACGCCGCAGCGACGACCAGGGCTGAACGTTTCATTTCCGTGAGGTAGCACGCCGCCTGCCGCGACGCGTCGGGTATCGCGCCGCACCAACATCCTGCGGCCCATCAGGCAGCCGGGGGCGGGGGGTGGCCGGCAGCAGAAAAGCGCGTTACATGCCAGCGCAGCTTTTCGGAGGTGCAGCATGAGCCACCACGTCAATCCCGTTTACATCGTCAGCGCCACTCGCACGCCCATCGGCAGCTACCTCGGCGCCCTGTCGTCGCTCCCGGCGCCGCGCTTGGGCGCCACGGCGATCAAGGCCGCGGTGGAGCGCGCCAAGCTCGAGCCCGGACACATCCAAGAGGTGTTCATGGGCAACGTGCTCTCTGCCGGCATCGGTCAAGCGCCCGCGCGGCAGGCGGCCATCTTCGCCGGCATTCCGGACAGCGTGCCCGCCACCACCGTGAGCAAGGTGTGCGGCTCGGGTCTGCAGTCCGTAGTGCTCGCCACCCGCGCGCTGATGCTCGGCGACGTGGACGTGGCCATCGCCGGCGGCATGGAGAGCATGAGCAACGTGCCCTACTACCTCACGCAGGCGCGCACCGGCTATCGCATGGGGGACGGCAAGGTCGTGGATGGAATGATCTACGACGGCCTGTGGGACCCGTACGGCGACTTCCACATGGGCATCGCCGGCGAGACCTGCTCCACCGAGTACAAGCTCACCCGCGAGGCCCAGGACGAGTTCGCTCGCGAGAGCTATCGCCGTGCGCTGGCCGCCACCAAGGAGGGCCTGTTCAAGAACGAGATCGTCAACGTGGAGGTCCCGCAGCGCAAGGGCGACCCCATCGTGGTGAGCGAGGACGAAGAGCCCAGCCGCGGTGATCCGAGCAAGTTCGACAAGCTGCGCCCCGCCTTCAAGAAGGACGGCACCATCACCGCAGCGAACGCCTCCAGCATCAACGACGGCGCCTCCGCCCTGGTGCTGGCCACGGAAAAGGCCGTGAAGGAGCAGAACCTCACGCCGCTCGCGCGCATCGTGGGCTACGGCGGCGCAGCGCAGGCGCCGGAGTGGTTCACCACCGCGCCCTCCAAGGCCATCGACGTGACCTTGAACAAGCTGAACCTGAAGAAGGACGCCATCGATCTGTGGGAGATCAACGAAGCGTTCTCTTGCGTCACCATGGCCTGCTCGCAGATCAGCGGGCTGGATCCGGCCAAGGTGAACGTGCGCGGTGGCGCCGTCGCCATGGGCCATCCCATCGGTGCTTCCGGCGCGCGCATCCTCACCACGCTGCTCTTCGCCATGAAGGATCACAAGGCCAAGCAGGGCCTGGCCACGCTGTGCATCGGCGGTGGTGAAGCCGTGGCCGTGGTGATCGAAAACATGTGAGACCCGAAGAACGCGTCGATGCTCACGCCGAGCATCGACGCGTTTTCAATTTTGTTGTTGGTCCGGCGCGAGCCCCGTCACGGCACGCGGGGACACATTGGAACGGGCTTGCCGGCGGGGACGCAGCGATTGAGCGGCGGACACGCGTCGGGGCCTCGGTACATGCCGCCCTGACATCCCGGCACGGACCTCTCCCCCGGTTTGCATTTGCGCGTGTCACAGTGCGGCTTCGGCTTGGGGCCGGGGACACGCCATGGGACGCGCGCGGTGAGATCCCCGCGTGAGGAATACACCGGCGTTCCGATGCTGAGCTCGTACTCCCCGGGGGCGAGCGGAGCTCCCCCGCGCACCTGCGCGGGGCACTTGGCGTTGGGCGGGCAGTCTCCCGGTGCCGTCCAGGCCGTGCGAGCGTCAATCACGATGGTGGCGTCCGCGTAGCCGGTGGACGGCAGCGTCACCTTGGCGAGCATGCGCCCGGTCTCGTAGCTGAAGCCGGAAGGCCAATCGGGGAGCGGAGGCGCGAGCGGGCGGGGGCCCGCGCGGGTCGGAAACGCGTCCACCTCGGAGTGCACGAAGAGCGGCAACGTCACTGTAGACATCGACGCGTTGACGATGCGAACGCGCACGCGCGCGCCGCCAACGTGCGTGGCGCCCAGCGTGAGCGGTACGGTTTCGGGACCGCCCAGCGCTTGGCGCAAGCGATCGGCCTCGGCTTCGTCGATGCGACACTCTGGGCTCGCGATGGCCGCGAGCAGATCGAGGGCGGGTCCCGAGCACACGCTGTCTGGTGCGGGTTCTGCGTCCGGCGGAGGCTTCGCGGCGGTCATCGGCGTTGAAGCGGGCGCCTGCGGCTCGGGCGCAGGGCTCGCGCAGCCTGCAGCGAGCAGCAGCAAGAGCAGCGACTTGGTCATCCTTCCCACTCCGTGGCCAGCGCGATGGTGCGCGCGTTTTCGGGCACCCGCTCGAGGAAGCTCTTGCGCCACTCGGGGTTCTGGATGCGCCCGGCGCGCTCCACGAGCTCGGCGCGAGCGCGCTGGATGGTTTCGCGGGCTTCGCCCTCGCGGCCCACGGTGGCCAGTGCTTCGGCGCGCACCAGGCGGACCAGCGCGGCGCCGTCCTCGGCGCCGTAAGCCAAGAGGCTCTCCATGGCCGTTTCCGTGTGTGTCAGCGCGGCGCGGGTGTCGCCCTGGGCGAGGTGGACGCGAGCGCAGGCCGCGTGGGCCAGCGCCAGCAGGGCGCGGGCGCTCTGGAGCCGTTCGACGGCGAGCTCGGCTTGCTCCAGGGCTGCGCTCAGCTCGCCGAGCTCCACCAGCACGAGAGCGAGGTATGCGCGGGAGCAACCTTCGGTGCGGCGATCCCCGTGCTCCGTCTTGATCCGGATCGCCAGCTCTTGAAACTCGCGGGCCTCGTCCAAGCGACGCAGGCGCGCCAGCGTGAGACCGAGGTTATTGGCGGCCAGGGCCGTGAGACTCACCACGCCGATGGCCGCGGCGTTGGCGAGCACGGCGCGGAGCTCCCTTTCGCTCGCCTCGTGTTGCCCGAGCTCCGTGAGCGCGTAGCCCACGCTGGCCCGCACGCTCGCTTCGCGTCGCAGGTCACCGGCGGCCACGCACTGCTCGGCGGCACGCATGTTGAGCTCCGCGAAGCTCTGGTTGTCCCCGCGGAACAGCGCTTGCGTTCCGTACACCTGGTACAAGTGCGCCATGCTCACGGGCTCCGGCTCCACGAATCGCGCGGCGATTTCTCGCGCCCGCTCGATGAGCCCGTCGGCGAGCACGTGCCCGCCGCGGTTCAACAGCACGAAAGCGCCCATCGCCGCGGCACCCACCCACTCCGCCAGCGCGTCCGGGCTGGGCTCCGTGGCCAGGTGCCACTTGGCGGCTTCCAAGAACCAATCGTCGCAGCCGAGGTCCGCGCTGCCGCCCAGCAGTCGCTTCATGGCGCGGCACCAAGCGCGCGTTCCGCGCTCCGCGCTCGACACCGCTGCCATCGCGTAGTGCAGCGAGTCGGCCATGCGCCCGAGCCAGAAGCTGGCGTCCGCCTGCAGTGAGCGGAGCTGACCCACCACGGCGGGCTCGGTGGCGTGCGCCAGCCCGCGCGTGGCCTGCGCCAACGCACCGTTCAGATCATTCCGAGCGAACGCGCTCTCCGTGGCGCGGAGATACCAGGCCGCCGCCTTGGCGACGTCGCCTCCCTTCTCGAAGTGATCGGCCAGCACGATGGCGTCGGGATTGGGCTGCCGCTCGAGCCACTCCGCCGCCAGACGGTGGCCCACGACGCGGTCGTCGTCCGTGAGCATGGCGTAGGCGGCTTCTCGAATCAGCGCATGGCGAAACTGGTACTCCGGCTGCCCGGGGAAGCGACTGGGCTCGTGCAGCGCGACAAGCTCCTTGCGCGACAGCTCGGCCCACAGGAGCTCCGCCCCGCCACCGACCAGCGCTTCCACGCCGGTGGACCAGAACACCTCGCCGAACACGCTGGCGGCCCGTAGCAGCTTGCGACTCTCCGGCGGGAGGGCTTGCAGCCGTGTGGTCACCACCGCCAGCACCGTCTGCGGTAGCTCGTCCCAACGCCCGTCCGTCGCGCTTCGAAGCAGCTCCTCCAGGAAGAACGGATTGCCGTCTGCGCGCTCGATCAGATCGCCGATCCTGTCGTCGGCGACGTCGTCCCCGAGCACCGCCTTGACGATGCGCCCAGCGGCCCGGCGATCGAGCTTCTTGAGCTCCACGCGCGTGGGCTCGTGAGATTGCCACGGCGCTCCGAAGCGCTCTTCGAGCTCGGGACGCGCCAGGGCCAGCAACATCAAGGGACGCTCCTCGAGGCTCGTCAGCAGACGATCCAGAAGCGCCACGGTGGAGGCGTCCGCCCAGTGCAGGTCTTCCAGCACCATCAGCACCGGCGTCTTGCTCGCGAGCGCCGTGACGAAGTCGCTGAGCGCGCGGAAGATCTGATCGCCCATCAAGATGGGATCCTTGCGCGCAGCGCTCAGCGCCGCACTCTCGAAGGGAGTGCCGGTGAGCTCGCCCAGAAACGCGCTCACGCGCTCACGCTCGCTCTTGGTCACGTGGGCGGCGACCACACCGCGGAGCTTGTCGCGCCGAGCCTCCACCGGCTCGCCGCTGCCGAAGCCCGCGATGCTGCGCACCGCCAGCGACAAGGGCAACAGCGGTGAGCCGGCGGCGGCCTGCTCCGCGTGACCGCGCAGCACTACGAGATCGGGATGCCGCTTCCGCAGCCGTTCCAGGAGCTCGCGCCGCAGTCGGCTCTTGCCCATGCCGGGCGCCGCGACGACCACGGCAGCGCGAGCGGTGTGCTCTTCGAAGCTGGCCCCCGCCACCGCTTCCAGCGTTCCGAGCTCCAGCGCGCGGCCGACGAAGGGAGTGCTCTGGCCCAGCACCGTGCGCTCCGCTTCCGCGCTGCTCCGCTCCAAGAGCAGATCTGCCGCTCCATCGCGTTCCATCACGCCGAAGCGCGCGTCGAGCAGGCCGCGAGTCACGCCGCACACGCGCACGCTGCCGGGCAGCGCGCTGGGGATCAGCCCCGCCGCGCGATCGATGACGTCTCCCAGGGGCACGGGAGCGTCGACCTCCGCGAGCCCGGTGGCGAGAGCGACACGGGCCGGGCCGTGCGCCAGCAGCCGCAGCGCGGTTCGAGCCCCGCGCACCGCGCAGTCCGTGGCGGAGCCCGCCGCTTCCACCAGCAGTAGCGCCGTCCCGTCATGCAGCAGGGCGAGCCGCGCTCCGGCCTCTCGTGCAAAGCCATCGAGATCTCCCCAGCTCGCTCGCAGGTCCGCCGCAACCCGCGTCTCGCCCTCTTCACTCACTTCGCCCGGCGGCGTCGCGATGATGGCGCACACGATGCGACGCTCGTTGCTCGTGAGCCGCGCCTCGCCTTCCGGTCGCGGCGCGATGCTGGCGCTTGCCCCTTGCAGCAACGCCAGCACCTCGTGCCCGTCCGTCGGCCTTGCCTCGCGATCCTTGGAGAGCATGCGGGCCAAGAGCCCCGACAGCGCCGGCGACACTCCCGGAGGGGGCGCTACGTCCTCGACTACCACCTTGAACAGCAGCGCCAGCGGTTGCTCCGCCACGAACACCGGGCGCCCGGAGAGGCATTCGAACAGCACGCAGCCGAGGGCGAACACGTCGGCGCGGCTGTCGATGTGCTCCCCGCGCACCTGCTCCGGCGCCATGTATCCCGGCGTCCCGAGGAACGCGCCTTCCAGAGTCATCTGCGTTGCGTTCGGTCCGGCGTGCGCGATACCAAAGTCCAGTAGCCGAACGTCGTCACTCCGGCGCCCGACCAGGAAGATGTTCCGCGGCTTGATGTCGCGATGCACCAGGCCCTTGTCGTGCGCCTGCGACAGCGCCATCGCGATGCGCTGCAGCAGCACCGAGGCTTCCGCTTCCGAAAGCACGCTCCGGGTCAGACGCTCGGCAAGGTCTTCACCCTCGAGCCACTCCATCGCGAGCCAAGCGTCTCCCTCGTCCGTCACGCCGTGGCCGACGTAATGCGCGATGTACGGGTGATCGAGCAGTGCCAGCAGCTGCGCTTCCCGACGAAACCGCACCCCCGCCTGCGGTCCCGCTTCCCCCCGCAGTACCTTCACCGCCACCGTGTTCCCGCGCACGCGGTCCAGCGCGCGCCAGACGTTGCCCATTCCTCCGCGCCCGGCGAGCTCGCGCAGCTCGAAACGCCCAGCGAGTACCCGCGCCGCTTGCATCCCGGGCCATCTTGGCGTCTCGGGCGCCCCTCACCAAGGACATCCAGCTCTCTTTCTTGGGGTTGTCGCTGCGGCGCGAGCCCCGTCGCGCCCACCCCTCGCCCCGCGGAAACAGCGCGAAAAGCCGGCTCGCGGCGGGGTTCGCGGCGGACCAACAAAAAAATCGGAACCCGCGGCAGGGGCCGCTGTCTGACCCCACGCCGCTCACGATGCCCGTGGGTGAGCGCAGAACAATTCAGGGACCCGCGCCGCCTGCCGGGGCCCGCATGGGAGGTCGTGCCGTGCTTCGTGTCGCCAAAGCTTTGTCCGCTGTCGTGCTTTCTCTCGGTGTGCTCGCTGCGTCCTCCACCACGCCCGGCATTCCCGTCGCCGCCGCGGCACAGAGCGAGGACAACGCGGAGAGCTGCGTCGGGTTCACCAAGAGCGAAGAGGACAAGGGGCTCTCCTTCGCGGTGCGGAACGCCTGCGACATGAAGCTCGCGTGCAAGATGCGCTGGACCGTCACCTGCGAGAGCAACGAAGGCAAGGTCACCGGCAAGAAGAGCGCGAGCACGAAGTTCTCCGTGGACCCGAGCGGCGATCAGAGCGTGTTCACGTCCGCCGAGAGCTGCAAGCAAGCCTGGCGCATCGACGACGTGAGCTGGAGCTGCGACCCGGCGAAGTAGCTCACACATCGCGGCGCACCGCCGCGCGCCGGCCCCTCGATTGACTGCCGCGGTGGGGCGGTACGCTCAGCTGAGCCTTGGACCATCAGCGGTACGAAGTCCGTCGCAGCCTCGCGCTGCACCGAGCCGTGGCCGAGCGGCTGTTGCTGGATGCGTCTGTTCTCGATCGCGCGCGTGTGAAGACGGAGGAGTGGCTCCGAGAAGGCGGTCGCAGCGCTCCCTTGCTCCTCGAGTGGCAGGAGATTCTGCAGGGCTCCGCCGAAGACGTGGCGAAGTTTCTGGCGGAACGTGAGCAAGTACGTCGCGGCGCGGGAGAAGGACCGCCGCTTCGCGCGGAGTGCCTTGTCGCACGGGCTGGTGGACGTTGACACTCTGCGTTCGCGCCTAGCGCACACCTCGCTGGGGAAGGACGCCCGACAACGCGTTCTCGCCATGATCGAAGCGGACCAACGTGGATGAGTCCGCGGCGGATCGGGCTCGCTCAGGGCTTGGGTAGGTCGCTGGCCTTCACCCAGAACTGATTGTCGCCGTAGGGGGCGACGTTCAGGCTCTTGGGCAGGACGCTGGCCCAACCCGCGACGGTATCGAGCACGTAGGTTTCCGTGTCCGCTTCGATGCGGCCGATGACCGGCTTGTCCTCTCCGGCGCCGATGCGAATGGGGATCTCCTTTTCGGTCTTCACCAGATCCGGCTTCTGCGCGAGGGCGAGCTGGGGCGGCTTCCGCTTGCTGACCGGACCGTGCTGCACGTCCATGGTCTCGCCGCGGGGCAGCGCCTTGAGATCCCGCGAGCGGACCCAACCGCGGATCTCCACGTCCCCGTGGTACTCGATGTTCACGAAGGCGCCCTTCCGCTCCTGGCTCCAGAACAGCACTCCAGTGCCGCCCGCCGCGCGGTACAGCGTGGTCACGCTGCTCCGGTCCGAGCCGACGCCGTCGAACAGCTCCGCCGAGTCCTTCTTGAGCACGTAGCCCCGCGCGTGGCCCGGCACCGTCCAGCCCGGCGGCGTGTTGTCGTCGAGCGTCAGGGAGCTGCACGAAGCCCATGTGGAGAAGGTTTGGTTCAGCGGCGTGTCGATCTTCTTCTGGATCTTGAGCTTGCCTCCCCTGCCTCCGAGCACGCTGACGGAGCGGTTGGGGGCGATCCAAACGTTGCCACTGATTACGGACACGCGGTGCTTGGTGAACACGGGCACCTTGCTCGCGTCGATGTAGCCGGCGATGCGAAACGACCCGGTGCCGGTGCCTGTTTGGATCTCCACGCGCTTGCCGCCGTCGGCGAAGAAGTCCGACGCGGCCAGGGCCGTCTCGCCCCCCGAG
Source organism: Polyangiaceae bacterium (assembly GCA_020633235.1). NCBI lineage: Bacteria > Pseudomonadati > Myxococcota > Polyangiales > Polyangiaceae > Polyangiaceae bacterium. The sequence goes on from JACKEA010000008.1 coordinate 83,228, forward strand.
AAGCGTGCGATCGGCGAGCCGCCGCTGGGCTTGTCGTAGATGGCCAGGTTGACGGGCATCTGCGCCATGCCACGCAACGTGCAGCTCACCTTCGTGGCGCTCTGATCTGCGCGCGCTGGAGGGGCGTGGCCGAGCTGTGCGGCGGCGGCGGCGGTGACGATGGCGATGGCGGCGGCGCGCGGTGCTGTGATCATGCTCTCCTCCAGCTACAGCGATTCCCCGAATCATGGAACGGTGGGGCCTCAGCCAACGTGTCACGATTCGATGAAAACCAATCGTTGGACGATGTACGCGACGATGCCATGCTAACGCGGCAATTTGTCGCGATCTTTCGCTATTTCCCGCGGCGCAGGCTGGCCGCGAAGTGAAGGGAATCGTAGCCATATTTCTCGCGCACCCGATCGAGGGCACGGCCCACCGGCCACGGCGGCGTGAAGGGCAGCGGAAGCTGCTCCGGGTCATCGATCCCGACCAGGTTCGAAAGCTGAACCCCCAAGAGCCGAACGCCCAGCCGGCGCGGTCTCGCACCACGATACAGCTCGCTGAGGGTGCGAAACACGACGCCGTCTTCTGCCGTGGGCTGGATGGTGCGACCACGTGTGATGGTGTGAAAGTCCGTGGTGCGCAGCTTCAGGGTGATGGTGCGGGCGCGGATGCACCGCTTGCGAGCACGGTGGCAGACGCGCTCCGCCAGCTGCAGCAACTGGGACAGCACGCGCTCGTCGTTGCCCAGAGCCGCGAAGAACGTCCGCTCGTTGGAGATGCTACCCACCGCGAGGCCTTCGGGGTCGTGCTCACTGAAGGCCGGGCGTTCCCGGGCCAACGGGGCCGGGCGCTCGCGCCCTCGCACCTCGCTCTCGAGCAGCGCGAGGAGCCGTGCGTGCCGTGCCCGCGCCGGACCCGTGGGCAGCGCCAACAGTTCTCCCAACGTGTGGATCCCGTCGGCGTGCAACCGTAGCTCTGCCTTGGGCCCGATGCCCGGCAGCTTGCGAACCGCCAGCGGCACCAAGAAGTCGCGCTCGCTGCCCCGCGGCACGAACAACACCCCCGCCGGCTTCGCCAATCCGCTGCCGATCTTGGCGATGATGCGCGAGCCACCGATGCCCGCGCTCGCGGGCAGACCTGTCTCCTTCGCGATGCGCTGGCACATCTCCCGCACGGTGCGCTCGACGATGGCGTCCCCCGTCTCTTCCGCGCTGCATCGGTAGAGCTCCTCGCAGCCGTGGAAGTCCATGTAGAACTCGTCGATGCTGGCGGCGCGGACCTCCGGGGTGAAGTCGTCGAGGATGGCGCGCACCTTGTCGGAGTAGTCGCTGTACACGCCGTGGCGCGTGGGGAGGAACACGGCGTTCGGCGGTGCCAGGCGGCTTGCTTCCTTGAGCGACATCCCGGAACGAATGCCGAAGGCCCGAGCTTCGTAGCTGGCTGCCGTCACCACGCCGGGACTGCCGCGCTTGCCCCCCACCAGCACCGGCTTGCCCACGAGGGTGGGGTCGAACAGACGCTCCACCGACACGAAGAACGTATCGAGATCGAGGCAGCAGATCCGGGCCACTACTGAACTAATATACAGTAATTGCGACGGGGATGGAGCGAATGGACCAGGCTTTTTGCCGATGTTGTCCATTCCGATGGCCGGGCCGGAAGCGAGAACATCGACACATGCGACCTCCCGCAATCGGGCTGCTTTTCGCTCTGTTGACTGGCTGCTCGTCGGGTGGCGGCGGTGGCGGTGGCGGCTTCGACGCTGGAGTCGGGGGCGCCGGGAACGTTGGCGGCAGCGGCAACGCGGGCGGCAGCGGGAACGCGGGCGGCAGTGGGAACGTGGGCAACACCGGGGGCGCGCCCACGTGCAAGTCCGTGGGCGAGGGTTGCGCCGAGTTCGGTGAGTGCTGCAGCGGCAAGTGCGCTCAAGGCGTGTGCACGGGCTGCAGCGCGGCGGGCGATCCGTGTGTCGGGCCGGCGGACTGCTGCGTGGACCTCGTGTGCAACGCGGGAACGTGTGCTGCCTGCAGTCTGGATGGCGCCGGCTGTACGCTCGCGACGGATTGCTGCTCTGGGATCTGCAAGCAGGGGACGTGTGTTCCGTGCGCAGATCCAGGCTCCGCGTGCACCACGGCCAGCGAGTGCTGCAACGGAGTCGGGTGTCAGGGCAGCGTGTGCGGTGCCACCAGCGGCGCCTGCACCAATCCCCAGGACGAAGGCGCACGCAGCAGCCACGACCTGCCAAAGGCGGTGTTCGACTGCGCCAATCAATGTGGTGTCTACCCGCCACCGGCGGGATGCATCCCCACTTGCATGTCGTCCAACTATGGTCTGGGGGCTGCCTGCGCCGGCTGCTACGAGAGCAACCTGACGTGCATGGTCGACAACTGCGCGAGTTGCGGGCTCGATCCCACGAGTGCCGAGTGCATGGCGTGCTTCGCCACCCACTGCGGCGCATCGTTCCTCGCTTGCAGCGGATGGCCTACCCCCTGAGCCGCTCCGAACGTGCTATCTCCGAGGGCTCATGCCCTCCCCGCGACTCGCGTTTGCCACGCCTCGGAAGCTGCCCAAGGCGACGAGCCTGGAGGGTCGGGTGGCGGTGTTGGACGTGGCCTTCGCCGGCCTCGGTAGCGGCTTCGAGAAGGTGACGCGGCCGTTCATCGAGGGACTTGGGGAGCGCCTGCGCGCCTGGGTGGATCATCACGATCACGACGAGCACCCGACGTTCGAGAAGGACCCGCGCTTCGTGCTGGCGAAGAAGAGCGAGCATGGCGCCTGCCCAGAGATGATCGATCAGGAGCTCGTGGCGCGATTGGGTCCAGTGGACACCATCGTGTGCCACACGGACTTCGACGGTCTCGCGAGCGCGGCCAAGTGGCTGCGGGAAGGCGTGGAGCCGTATCCGGGGTGCGACGACGACGCCCGCGCCATCGACACGCGTATCGGCAAGCCCAGCGCCGTCGCCGAGCGCATCGACCGAGCGATCCGGGCGCGGCCCAAGGACTACGGTTTGTTCGGCGTGATCGTGCGACACCTCGCGACCGGGCTCTCCGACGCGAGCTTGTGGGTGCCCATCGACGAAGCGGCGGCCGAGCTGATCCCGGTGGAACGGGAGACGCGCCGCGCCGCGGAACGCTACCAGCGGCTGTCCCCCGGCGTCGCGGTGGTCGACATCGCCAGCGGCGTGGGCAAGGTGGACAAGACCTTGCTTCTGTTGCTGGGTCAGGAACGTGAGCGCGTGAGCGTGGTGTTGGATCGCGACACGGTGGCCATCGCCGCTGCCTTCGACAGCGGGCTGAACTTCCTCGACATGTTCGGTCTCGCCGGAGGCATGCCCACCCGCGTGTCGCTGCCCCGAAAGAGGGCCGCCGAAGTGCTCGAGAAATTGGGCGTGGAGCCCGACCTCGCGGCCCAAACCGTCGACGCCTGAGCCGCCGTTCAGTAGCCGGTGAAGCTGGCGTGACGGAGGCGGATCGAGGTTGCTCAGACGAAATGCGCATGCTAGACGCATTTCACTTTTGAAACGCGAGCTGCCCTAAAGCAGAACGTAAAGCATCGAAAATAGGCACATTCCTCAGAATGTCCACACCCGTCCGGGGGGTTGATGGCGACCCGAGCCACTTCGTCCACCAGCACTGACGAGATCTTTTTCCAGAACGACGGCGTCTCCTTGTGCCTGTTGGTCAATCGACGCCAACGCACCCTGCGCGTCGTCGATTTCCGCTCCGGGCCCCATCCCGCCAAGCGCCTGTTCGTGATGAGCTTGGCGCGGCGTGAAGGCGTGGATCGGGTCTACACCCTGGTCGAGCGCGACGAGTGCTCCACCTGGACTCGCCTGGGCTTCCATCGCGAAGGCACCATTCCCGGCTTCTACAAGCGCAGCGATGCATTCCTGCTCGGAGCGCTGGTGCCCACGGGAACGGATGACGACTCGGAGCAGAGCGGGCTTCGGATGGCGCTCTCGGACACCAGCGTGGGGGCGGAGGCCGACAAGCTGTACCAAGCCGCCCGCAAGACCGCGAAGGACCGCGAGGGCAGCTCGAGCCCGCAGGTGAAGGTGCAGCTGGCTCGGGAAGCGGACGTGAAGAAATCTCTCACGGCGGCGCAGCGGGCGGGGCGTGCGCTCACGGGGTTCGAGCCCTTCGGCCGCGACGTGGAACGGCTGTACTTCGCGTGCACCGCCCGCGGCGGCTTCTCCTTGATGGCCTCGGTGGAGACGCAGCCCTGTTTCAACAACGCATTCCTCGAGCTGCTCACTGCTCCGCGTACGGAGAAGGAAGCGGCGCTCACCACGGCCGCCGTGCGCAAGCTGTGTGACGAGCTGTTCGAGCGTGGCATCGTGGGCTGCTTTGCCCTGAGCCCAGTGGACGACACGGACCTGGGCGCGGTGTTCCTGGAGAACGGCTTCCGGCGTACCGGCGCCCTCGCGCAGCACATGTTGGTGGGTGGGGAGCGTGCGGATGCGTTCCTGTGGTCGCGCAAGCTGGCGCAACCCGCCGACCAGTAGTTGACGAATCTCGCCCGCCTGACACCATGGCGGGGTGAAAAAGCTGGGAATCGCCCTGTTCCTCCTGGCGCAGCCGGCCCTGGCGCGCCCGGTCGTGGCTCTGGCGCCGGGGCAGGGCGGCACCCTGGCGGTGGGCTTCGACGCCCAGGGCGTGCTGCGCACGCGAATGTGCGGCGGGGCAAAGTGTGGCATCGACGGCGCGACGGAGATCCCGATCGCCGCGGAAGAGAAGAACCACGTGGCGCAGGCGACGCTCAGTGTCGTGCGTTACGCGCCGGCGCGACGCGCCGTGGTGGTGGAACTGCCCAGCGCGGATGCGACGCGGAAGTTCTCGGCCGTGGTCATCGCGAACGGCAAGGAGCCGCACATCGTGTTTGCCGGGCAGACCGGCTACACGGACGGCGAGTGGGGCGAGCGACATGGCGCCATGGTGATGCTGTCGGAAGCGCGGACCGACGGAACCCGCAGCATCTTGTTGGGGGAGCAGCGCGAAGACCTCACCCTGTGTCGGCGACCCACGATCTTGGCGCCGAAGCTCTTGGCAGCCGACGGTAAGCTCCATCCTGCGAAGGTGCAGCGCCTGACGCCGGAAGAGCGGGAGGGCGCGAAGAGGCTGTCGGCGGTGCGCGTGGAGGAGGCGTCGACGGTGCCGGTGCTGCGGGCGCGGGGAGCGTCCAGTGCCGTCGGTCGTCCGGATGCCCTCACGGATGGAGATCCGGAAACGACGTGGGCGGAGAACCGCGGCAGCGAGGGGCGCGGCGAGCTGGTGGTGATGAGCGCGCCGGCGGGGTTGCCCCTGACGGGTTTCGAGTTCGTGGTGCGCCCGCCGAAAGCGAATCCGGAGCATGCCGTCGCCCCCAAGGAGCTGTGGCTGGCGACGGACCATGACCTTTTCTTGGTCACGCTTCCGGAAGACGGCTGGAAGAACCCCGGTGCGCGCTACGCGGTGAAGCTCGACCGCCCGCTGGAGACCGAGTGCGTCGGCCTGGTGGTGGAGAGCGCCTATGGCGGCGGCAAGGACGCGCGGGTGACCCTGGCGGAGCTTTCGGCTCGCACCGAGTTCGACGCCAGCAAGATCGACGGCCTGGTGGGTGCCCTCGCCGGGGGCGGTCAGCGCGCGGAGGCAGCGGGCACCGCCCTCTCGGTGTTGGGCGACGTGGCCTTCGATGCCGTACAGAAACGCTTCGCGAGTCTGGACGAGGGGGGCCGCCGGGTTGCCCTGGACGTGATCGACCACGCCGACTGCAGCCACTCCGCACCGGTGTACGTGGAGGCCCTGCTGGGCCCCTATCGCGCGCACCGCATCCACGCGCAGGATCGCCTGCGCCGCTGTCCCAAAGAAGGCGGAGAAGAGCTGGCCAAAGCCCTCGCCGTCGCGCCGCCCCTGCGCCTCGGGCCCCTCGCGGAGCAGCTCGCGCTGATCGCGCCGGACCGTGCCGTGGCGGCCATCTTGCCCAAGTTCGCGAAGTCACGGCGCAAGGTCCGCGCCGACCTGCGGGTGGCGCTGGCACGCGCCACCCGCTCGCCCCACGCCGCCGCCGCGGTGCGCGCGGCCCTCGCCGATCCAAAGACCGGCATCACCGCACGCATCGATCTACTGCGTGCCTTGGGCGATCGCATCGGCGGCTTCCGCCCGGAAGCGGGCGCTGCCCTCACGCGCCTGCTCGGAGCCAAGGCGAGCTTTCGCACGCGCTACCTGCTGCTCGCTCCCGCCGCCGAGCTCGCCAAGGCCGACCCCGGCGCGGCGGAGTTCCTCGTGCGCTCCTTGCGCTCCGACGACAGCCCCTACGTGCGCACCCACGCTGCGGAGGTGATGGACGATCCCACGCGCTTCCGCGCTGGGCTCACCGCCGCCCTCACGGATCCCGAGGTCCGCGTGCGAGAGGCCGCGGTGAACGCCCTCGCCAAGCCCTCCGGCAGCTTCGCCCAGAACGCCTTGGTAAGTCGACTCGAGCACGATCGCTGGCCACTGGTGCGCGCCGCGTCGGCCAAGGCGTTGGCTGGGCACGGCCCGAGTGCCAGCGTGGACGCGGCGCTGGCCCAGGCCGTGAGCGACTCTTCTCCGGCCGTGCGCGCGCCGGCAGTGGTCGCCCTGGGTCATCGTCACGCGACGAAGCACGCGGCGACCGTGCGTGAGCGTTTGGAGGACGACGAGGAAGTGCCGGAAGTGCAAGGCGCGGCCGCTCTCGCCCTCGGTCTGTTGTGCGATCGCGCGTCCCTCGACGCACTCACGGACCGTGCGCAAAAGCTCTCCGATCCGATGCTCTCGCCGGAGGCCCGGGCGGTGAGCGTGATGGCCCTCGGTGCGCTGAGTCGCATCCACCCGGCGGATCTCGCGGAGCGCGTGAAGCCGCTCCGGGACCGGCACGCACCGGTCACGGCACGTGCCGCCGCCGAGGCCGCGCTGCGCTCGCCCGGCCACTGCGGACGCTGATTGCCGTCAGTCCCGGGCGCGCCCGTGTTTGGACGTCCGCGGAGGGGCTCGCGCCGCACCAACATCCTCGGGATACATTGCCCCCTGCCCGTCTTTCGGGGGTGGTGGTAGGACCCGAGGCATGTCCAAGCCCTGGGTACTGGTCACGGGAGCCTCCGGATTCATCGGCGCACGGTTGGTGCGCGCCCTGGTGGAGCGCGGGGAACGGGTGAAGGCCTTCGTCCGCGCCGGCTCCAGCCTGAAGATGCTGGAAGACCTACCCTACGATCGCTGCCGCCTCGCGGTGGGGGACATCACCATCAGCCACACGGTGTACCGCGCGCTCTCCGAGTGCGACCGCATGTACCACGTCGCCAGCAACTTCCAGATGTGGAACACGCGACCCGAGCGCATCCTGGAGCCGGCCATCGAGGGCACTCGCGCCACGTTGGAGGCTGCGCGGCGTCGCGGGCTGGAGAAGATCGTGGTGACCAGCTCGGTCGGGGCGTTGGGGACCACCCAGGCTCCAGAGCCCATGGACGAGGGTCACGAATTCAACCTTCGCGATCCAGAGACCTACGTGCTCAGCAAGTACGAAGCCGAGCGTGTGGCGCTGGAAGCCGCGGACGACGGACTACCGGTGGTGGTGGTGCTACCGGCCGCGGTGTCGGGCCCCGGCGATTGGAAGCCGACGCCCACGGGGCAGGGGATCGTCACGTACTTGAAGAGCTCGCCGGCGTTTCGCATGCCGGTGCCGGACGGCGGCCTGAACATCGTGGACGTGGACGACGTCGTCGATGGCCACATCCGCGCCATGGAACGCGGCAGCATCGGCGAGCGCTACATCTTGGGCGGCGAAGATCTCACCTTCCGCCAGATGTTCGAGACCTTGAGCGACCTCACGGGTCTCGCGCCCCCTGGTGGCACGGCGTCGGGAGGCTTGGTGCAGCTCATCGGACGCTTGATGGAGCTACGCGCACGCTTTGGTGGCAGAGATCCGGAGCTCACCTACCGCTTGGCTCGGGACTACTCCACGTCCTACGCCTGGGTCACGAGCGAGCGCGCCGAAAAGGAGCTTGGCTACAGTCATCGCCCGGCGCGGGAAACCCTCGCGCGCGCGGTGCGCTGGTACCTCGAGCACGGCTACGTGCCGGACAAAGCGGCGCGCCGCGTTCGGCTGGAGCTTCGCCCGACGTGAGCGAGTCCGCCGGCGTCGCGACCTCGGCCCCCGAGAGTGAAGCGTCCTCCGCGGGCGTACCCGGCGCGTTGGCGCTGGCCACGGTGCTGTCCGCAATCGCGGTGATCCCTGCGACGCTGCGCGGCGGGGTGAATGTCGGGCTCGTCGGGCTCGGTGCGGCGGCGCTGTCCGTCGGGCTCTTCGCCGCGTCCCTCAAAGTCGTGGGCGTGCGCTCGCGGGCGGTGGGCACGGTGCTGTTCGCCGTCGCGCTTTCGTCTGCACCCCTGGCCATCCTCGCGCGGGTGCTCAAAGCCACCACGCACCATCGCCCGCTCGGTGGCGTCACCTTCGCCATCCTCGCGTTGGTGGTGCTGGGCGGCGCTCTGGCCGTGGGCGCGCGGCTGCTCACGTTCCGTCGCTGGATCCCGATCGCCGTTGGCGCTCTGGGCGCCGTTGCGGGTCTGCGCTTCGCCCTACCAGCGCTGGGCGCCAGCTTCTTGGACGGCGTGCTGCTCTTGGCGGCCGGCCTCGCCGCCGCGCTCATCACGCCTCCTGGGTGGACCCGGCGCGCCGGTGTGCCGGTGTGGGCAGTGGTGGTGGTATTGGGCGTGGCGCTGTGTTTCGCAATGCCTTCCGCGGCCAGCACCGCGGCGGAGCGTGCCCCGGTGGTCATCGCGCCCTTCTCCCCGTTCATCCGCTGACTTGACCCGCTCGAGAGCCCCGCGCAGGAAGCCAAGAGCCGTGGTCGCGTTGACGACCCCAGGGTGCGCCCTTAACTTTTCCATGGATGTCGCGAGCGCATGGGAACGCCCACGTCCGACGACTCCTCTCGTTGGTCGTGGTGCTGATGGCGATGCTCTTCGGAGCAAGCGCATGGGCCGCCCCCGAAGTGCGCACCGGCGTCACCGAAGTGGAAGAGCCGGAGCAACTGGCGGAAAAGCCGCCCCCCGTCACCGCAGACGCGCGGCACCAAGCTCCCGGTGACGCCCCGCGGCTGGGCGCCGCGCACGAGCTCACGATCCCGAAACCGCCGGCAAGCTTCAACACGCACGACGCGGGCTGGATCCGCTTCGCCTACTTGCCGGCGGTCAGGGAGCGCGTGCAGCCGTTGATCATGGAGGCTGACTCCGTGCGTGCGGATCTGAGCGCACGCCTTGGCCGTCCGGTGTTGAACGACGTCACGGTGTACATCGCCCGCACGCCGGGAGAGATGGCGACCCTGGCGCCCGAGGGCGCGCCGTTTCCGAAGTACGCGGCGGGCGTCGCCTACTCGGACATCGGGCTGATCCTGCTCACGATCCATCCGGTGAACCCGAACGCGCAGCACGACTTGGCGGAGGTGTTCCGCCACGAGCTGGCGCACGTCGCCTTGCACGACGCCGTCAAGGGCCGAGCGGTGCCGCGTTGGTTCAACGAAGGCTTCGCGGTGTTCGCGTCGGGTGAGAGCTCCTTCCCGCGCCTGCAAACCTTGTGGAGCGCCACCACCTCGAACCAGCTGTTGCCCCTGTCGCGCCTCGAGCGTTCGTTCCCGGCGGACGCCGTCACCGCTTCCGTGGCCTACGCCGAAGCCGCGGACGTGGTGCGCTTCTTGGTGCGAAAGCAGGATCAACAGCGTTTCGTCTCGATGATCGGACGCGTGCGGGAGGGCCAGAGCTTCAACAGCTCGATGCAGGACGCCTACGGCCTGGATCTCGCCAGCCTGGAGTACGAATGGCGGGAAGACGTCGCCAAGCGCTACACCTTTTGGCCGGTGCTGTTCGGTGGTTCCATCGTGTGGGTCGGCGCCATCGGCCTCTTCGTTTGGGGCTGGCGCCGCCGCCGCAAGCGCGACAAGGCCACCCTCGCGCGCTGGACCAAGGAAGAAGCGATGGAGGACGAGCTCCGTCGTCGCCTGAGGGAAGCCGAAGAAAACGGCCGCGTGCGGATCGTGTTCGCGCGGGCTCAGAACGACGCTCCGGATGACCTGCCGCCCCCGCTGCCCGAGGGCGAAGTGCCGAAGATCGAGCACGAAGGACGCTGGCATACGTTGCACTGACGGGGGTGTGACTCCACGGCACGTGAACCGACGTCCTCGCCGGGCATCGCGCCGGACCAACATTCGGCCGAAACCAGCGGGGAGCTTTGCGAAAGCCAGCCCGTAATTTGGGCATGCTTGGTCGCTCTTTGCTTCTTCCTCTTCTGCTCTCCGGCACCTTCCTCACGGGCTGTCTCGACATCTCCGAAGACGGCATCGACATTCGCCCTCGCGTTCCGTACCAATCCTCCGTGCGAGACGTGGGCGAGCCCCTGATTTGGCAGGGCGAGCCCATCGACGTGCACGTGGAGCGCGGCAACGTGGAGGTGGTGGGTGATCCTGGCGCCACCAGCGTGCGCGTCACCTCGCGAGCGATGACCTGGGCCTCCTACGGCGACACGGGCGACGCCAAGGCGATGAACGACGCGATCCTCTCCACCGCCTTCGCCCGCGTGGAGGACGGCTTCCTGAAAGTGGGCTGCAAGGCCATCGACGACGACATCGGCTCCGCTCAGGCCGCGAGCACGCAGTGCAACCTGCGCGTGATGGTGCCCGCGCCGGACGGCGCCACGCATGACGTCCACGTGACCACGGGCTTGGGGGACGCGTTCTTGGCCAACCTGAGGACCTCGCCGTGGGGCGCCATCGACTTGTACGTGGTCGGCTCCGTGGAAGCGTGGGGCCTGCGCGGCAACGTGCACTCCCAGGCGTCCGAGAACGACATCGAGGCCACGCCGCTGCCCGGCGGCTTCATCGACGCCGACTCCACCATCATCTTGCAGGTGCCGGGGGATCGCGAACAGGCCGATCAGGGCGCATCTTCCGGCACCACGCTGCGGCTGCCGTCGGCCTTCGGCGCCAACGCGGTGGACCTCGCGAGCCAGCAGGGCAGCGTGCTCACGGCGGACTTCCCCAACCTCGCTTCCGGTGTGCCGCACAATCCCGGTCCGAGCGCCGCCGCATTGGTGCGCGGTCACGCGGATTGGGGCGACGTGAAAGTGCTGACCCTGCACTCCCTTGCCGGCCGCAGCCGCACCTCGGATTTGGGTCAGCTCATTTTTTGATTGTCGGTGCGGCGCGATGCCCGTCGCGAGGCGTCGCAAAACGCCGCACTCGGGGCACGCCGTCGCGGTCCGGCGCGGCGAAATCCCGCGTCTGTGTTGGCACGGGTCGCGCACTTCCCCGCGTCGTGAAAGCCCTCGCACTGACCGTCCTTCTCGCCGGCTGTTCCGTCGCGGAGCGTCCCTTTGCGCCGCCATCGGTACCCCTCTCGGAGCCCCGGCGTCTGTGTACGTCCAACACGCAGAGCGACTGTCGTTCCGTGTCGAGCGTGGAGCGGCTGCTTCACGATCCGGATCTCCACATCTTGGAGGCGGTCTCCACGCCCGCCGGGCGTCAAGGCGCGAAGGTACTCACGCTGCGGCGCGACGGCGTGGTGCTGCGCGCCAAGTGGCGGAGCTTCGACAGCGGAAACTTGGTGAACGAGCCGCGTAAGGAGCTGGGCGCCTACGCGGTTCAGCAGCTGTATCTCTCTCCGGAGGACTACGTGATCCCGCCGACGGCGGGACACTGCTTCCCACTGGCGGAATACCGCGCACGTGTCGACGCGACGGCCACGCCGTCTTTCGGCACCCGCTGCGTGTTCGGATTTCTGTCGTACTGGCTGCCCAACGCCCACGACGTGGACGACGCCGAGGACCAAGGCATATTAGGCGGCGACAGCTTGTACGACGAAGAGCTGTTCCGGACCGACACGGTGTACCGGCGCTCTTTGGTGAACCTGAACGTCACGGCGTTCTTGGTGCACCACGCGGATGCCCACGACGCGCAGTTCCTGCTGGTGAAGGATTCCGGCAGCGTGCGGGTCTACACCGTGGACAACAGCATGGCGTTTCAGTCCATCACCAATCCGATGGTGTTGTTCCGGGAGGACTGGGCCACGCTTCGGGTGCCCCTGGTGGACACGAAGACTCGCGCGCGGATCGCCGCCATTGACGAGCGTGCGCTCCAGGCGCTGGCTACCGTCGAGGAATACGAGGATCGCGACGGCATGCTCACCCCGCACGCGATCACGGACCCCACGGTGCAGCGGGACGCGGGCATGCGTTGGTTCGGAAAACGGCTGCAGGTGGGGCTCACCCAGGGGGAGATCGCCGGCGTGCGATCGCGCGTGCAAGAGCTGAAGCAACGGCTCGCAGAGTGAGCGCGAGGTTCCGCGCTGCCCCGACAATCAATCGCAGAGATCCAGGCGCATGGCGTAGGAAACGCCACCCACGCGGTTGTCGAGCTCTCGTTCGATGAAAAAGCCGAAGCGCTGGTAGAGGTGCAGCGCGGGGTTCTCGCGGCGCACGGAGAGCACGATGGCGGGATGGGTGCCGCGCGCGCGCTCGACGAGGCCACCGAGGAGCTCGGCGCCGACGCCTTGACCGCGGAAGGCGGGGCGCACGGCGATGGCGAGCTCCGGAACGTCGTCCGTCCATAGCTTCATGGGATGGGGCTCGCCTTGGCGCAGGCGAAGCCAGGCGGCGCCCATCCCGGGATCGGCGATCACGCCGAGATCGCCCGGCGCGCCGAAACCGGCGGCATAATCGAGCAACAACGGGTCGGTGCGAGCACGGTCCAGGCTCTCGGGGGATTCGTCCATGGAGGCGGCCAGCGCCAGCATCGTGAACAGGAACGGCTCGTCCGCCGCGGTGGCGTCGCGGATCACGCCATGGCCTTGGCGAGCAGCTCGTAGGAGCGCAGGCGCTTGTCGAAGTCGAACACGTTGCACACCACCATGAGCTCGTCCGCCCCGGTGCGCTCGGCGAAGGCAGCCAGATCCTGGGCCACGCGTTGCGGAGTGCCCACGAACGAGCAGGAGAGCACGCTCTCGAGCAGTGCCAGATCCGGCCCCGCGAGGGACTCGAGGAAGCCGGCCAACGGCGGGGGCAGGGGGCCCGGATTGCCGCGACGCAGGCGCAAAAAAGTTTGCGCCAACGAAGTCGCCATCCACCGCGCTTCGCTCTCGGAGTCGGCGACGATGGCGTTCACGCCCAACATCAAGTGCGGTTCGGCCAAGCGCTGGGAAGGGCGGAAGCGGCCCTTGTACGCCTCGATGGCGGCGTCCAATTGCGCGGGGGCGAAGTGGGACGCGAAGGCGTAGGGAAGGCCAAGGGCGGCGGCGAGGCTTGCGCCGTAGGTGCTGGAGCCGAGCATCCAGACCTCGACGTTTGCCCCCATACCGGGAACCGCGCGCACGGGTGCGGCTTCGCCTTCGAAGTAAGCCATGAGCTCGAGCACGTCGTCGGGGAAGGAGTCCACGCTGCCCGCGAGGGTGCGCCGAAGCGCCCGCATCGTCACCGGATCCGTGCCCGGCGCGCGACCCAAGCCGAGGTCGATCCTGCCGGGAAAAAGCGCTTCCAGCGTACCGAATTGCTCGGCGATCAGCAGCGGAGCGTGGTTGGGCAGCATGATGCCGCCGGCACCGATGCGCAGGCTGGACGTCGCCGCGCCCACGTGGCCGATGACCACGGACGTCGCCGCGCTGGCGATGCCGGACATGTTGTGATGCTCCGCCAGCCAATAGCGACGGAATCCGAGTTGCTCGACATGGCGTGCGAGGGTGGCCGTGTTCTGGAGCGCGGTTGCGACGTTCGAGCCCTCGACGATGGGCGCGAGATCCAGCGCGGACAGCGTGACCATGCGCGCAGCATGGAGCCACGATGTGCTGGCGCCAAGGGGCGCTCACCGCCTCCGTGTCACGCGTCGAGCTCCAACGCGCGCCACAAGTACCAGCTGGCCGCCGTGCGATAGGGCGCCCAGCGCTTGCCTCGCGCTTCGATCTCCGCCGCTGATGGCAGCTCCTTCTTGGCGAACACGCGCTGGAAACCCTTCTGGATCCCGTAGTCGCCGAGCGGCAGCACGTTGGCGCGCCCCAGGTTGAACATCAGGAGCATCTCCGCGCTCCAACGGCCGATGCCGCGGACCTCGGTGAGCGCCTCCACGACGGCGTCGTCTCCCATGCGGTGGACGGCCTTCAGTGTGGGCAGGCTTCCGTCCTTCGCTCGGCGGGCCAGGTCTTGAAGCGAAAGAACCTTGGAGCCCGAAAGTCCGGCGCTCCGAAGGCGCTCCGTGGAGGTCCGGAGCAAACGCTCCGCGGTCATCGGTGCGCGAAAGAGCCCTTTGACTCGAGCATGGATCGTGGCTGCCGCCTTGCCCGAGAGCTGTTGGTAAATGATGGCCTTGGACAGGGCGTCGAACAGACTTGCCGAGGCTTCGATCTCCATGCGGAACGCACCCACCTCGCCGATCACCCGCGCCAACTTCCGATCCGCTGCCGTGAGGTGCTCGAGCGCAAGCTCGGGATCGAAGGCGTAAGCGCCGCCTCGCTCGATGCCGAGCATCCGCCGCTTGGTGGACACCCCGCCCTCGGCAGAGAAGCCTCCGATCCTGCCGCCCGCGGCCACCACCCGATGACAGGGCACCACGATCGGAAACGGGTTCTTGCCCATCGCTTGCCCCACCGCTCGAGCCGAGCCGGGAGAGCCGACACGTTGGGCGAGCTCCCCGTAGGTGACGGTCTGGCCCGGAGGAACTTGGCGCGCCGCCTCGTAGACCCGTCGGTGAAACGGCGGCACGCCTTCAGAGTCGAGCGTTACCCGTGACAGATCCACGTCCTGCCCATGCAGCAGGGCGACGATGTCCTCCGCCACCTTCCGCACTCCGGGCGGCGGCTCGCCCTCGCGAGCACCCACATGGCGCCGTGCCAGGCGCCGGCGGGTCTGTGCATCGCTGGCTTCCGGGAGCTGCAAGCCTGTGATTCCGCTCGCGCTCCAGGCAATGCCACAGCGGCCAATCGCGGTGTCGAACAGGGCGTATCCCCTCACGCGCGCAACTCTAACAGCCGGTCCGGCCCAGAACTTGGGAGAAATTGCTCTCAAGCTCCGGCGGATCCGGCCGATCCGCGTGCTGTGATGCTCCAGCGCTCCATCGCCCAGTCCACTGAGGGCGGTCGGCCTCCGCACTGGAAGAGGGGCCCGCACCCCTGGATCTCCATCCTGGAGGACGGTCTCTACGCGCAGACCTACCCCACCACCGTGCACGACGAAGAGCTGCTCACCTTCGTGGCGGCGGTGGAGCACATGATCGGAAGCCGCTTCGAGCCCTACGCCTGGATCATCGCGGTGGACGGGCTACTCCACACCAACGCCGCGCAACGCAAGCACATCGCGGACCACGTCACGCGCATGCAGGCGCACGACGCTCGCTACTGCGCCGGTGGTGGCATCGTCGCGGCCACGGCCTTTGCCCGCGGTCTGGTCACCGCGGTGTTCTGGCTGAGCCCGCTGCCCTACCCGTATCGCATCCTCGGGAGCATCGCGGAGGCGGAGAGCTACGCCATCGATCAGCTCCGACTCCGCCGCTGACTTTGTCGGGCCGGCGCGGAAACGCCGGGACCGCGGCGGACCGACATCATTCTGGGAATGCGGTGGAAGGAGCGCGGCGTTAACCTCCGGCAATGACGCGCGTGGGCGGCTGGGTGGCGCGAGGCGCCGCGGGCTTCGCTGGGCTCGCCCTGTGGCTCGACGTCGCGCGGGCGTTCGCGGGGCGCGGACGGCCGGCGGAGTGGTGGCTGTCGTTCTACGGGGCGCCCTGGGCGGCGGCGGCATGGACGCTGGCGGCGGCGGCACTGCTCACCGCGTTCTCGCTCTGGCCCACCGCGCCGGAGTGGCGACGGCGGGCCACGCTCTCGGTGCTGGCCGTCGGTGCCGCGGTGGCGGTGTGGGACGGCGTGTCGTTCTATCGCGTGCTGGCCAGCGGCACGGTGCGGTCGTCGTGGCCCGTCCCTCTATCGGTGTTCGTCGCGGTCGGCCTGTTGCTCTTGTTCCGCAGTGTGCACCGCGGCGTCCCGGCGGCGCTGGAAGGCCGCACTGCGCGCGTAGCGTATGTGAGCGGCTTCGCGGGGACGGCCATCGTGTTGGCGGTCGGTCAGATGGTGTGCTTCGGCGCCACGGACTACCGTCGGGATGCGGACGCCGTGGTGGTGCTCGGTGCTCGCGTGTATGCCGACGGAACGCCGTCCCTGGCCCTCGCGGATCGCGTTCGCACGGCCAGTCGCTTGATGCTCGAGAAGCGCGCGCCGCTGCTCATCGTCTCGGGCGGACCCGGAGACGGCGGTGCCCACGAGACGGACGCGATGCGCACGCTGGCCATCGAGATGGGCGTGCCAGCATCGGCCATCGTCGTGGACCGCGACGGGATAGACACGGATCACACCGCGGACGACACCGCGCGCATCTTGCACCAGCGGCTGCCGGCGTCGGATGCACGCCCCACGGTGCTGGCCGTGAGCCACGGCTACCATCTGCCGCGGGTGAAGCTCGCCCTGGAGGGCGCAGGCCTCACCGCGTACACGGTGCCCGCCAAGGAAACGCGCACCCTGGTGCGCTTGCCGCTGTACATGGCGCGCGAGGTGATTGCCTTCTGGGCGTACACGTTGAGGACGACGTTGCCTCGCGTCACCGAGGTGCGTCCCCCGCCAGAATCGCGAGGGCCACGTCGTAGCGGCTCGTCGTGACTCGGCGCGCGAACATCAGCGCGATGCGACCATCCGAAAGCCGCCGCGGCTGTGGCTTTTCCACGTGCCCCAGGGCGTCCGCGGTCACGCGCTGCGCGGGGCCGAACGTGCCCGCCTCGGACAGATATCGACGATACACCGTGAGGTCCCCCGTAGCCCCCGGCGCGAGGTAGTAGACGTCCGCGCCCTCGTCCAAGCGCGCGATGGGAAACGCGTCGTGCACCGTGGTGGCTTCCGGAGCCACCGGGATCGCCTGCGTCCAAGCGCCGCCTTGGTGCAGATTGACGAAGGAGTGAAACGGGGTCGTGGTGGATCCCGTCTGGTGAGCGAGCACCCAAGTGCCTGCGTGGGTGGTGCCGGGGTGAGCGAGCACGCCCGGCACGGGCGGCGGCGCGGTGGGTGCGTCGGAAGGCGTGAAGCTCTCGCCGGTTCCGTGGGACACGTACGCGGCGGTCTGCGGCACGACCCACGCCATCAGCACGCTGTCGTCCGGCAATGCCGCGGCTTGAGGCCAGAACGGCACCTTGTCCACACCAGGCAGAGTCACCCACTCGGGCGAGGGGTTCGGCGAGTCCACCCGAGCGCGGTACATCCCCGTTCCCGTACCCACGCTGCCGGTGAAGTACAGCCAAGCGCCCTTCGAGGTGACCACGCCCGTCGCGTTCGAGGTCTTGTCCCAAGGCATGTTTTCCGGGGCGCTGGCGTCGGCAAGATGAACGACGCGCGTGCGCAACACCTGGGACTCGTCGAACGCGGCGCTGAAGGCGACCAGATCTTCGCCGTCTTGAAACGCGAACGCCGGCATGCACACGCCGTGGTCTTCCACCAGCGGGATCACGTCGGCCTCCACCACCTCGCGACAGCTACCGTCGGGTAGCGCGATGGGACACGCGGGGAGCGACGCCGCTGCTTTCGTCGAATCTCCGCCTGCGTCCGAGGCTCCGGCGTTCGTCCCTTGGGAAGACGAACAGCCCGCGACAAACAGCCAAATAATACCGTGTAATGCGTCGGTGAGCTTCACTTCGTGCTCGTAGCGCACACAGGACATGTCGGGCAAGGCGAGATGCGATCGAAGCGACGACGGATCGATCACGATGGGGTGAGAACATGAACTTGCGAGCGGTGGGTCTACTCTCGAGCTTGTTCGTGCTCACGGACCCCTTCTTCGTCACGGATGTCGGGGTGGCTGGCGGCTTCGAGCTCGCCTTCGACGCAGGGCAGCTGTCCTCACCGTGAGCTCACCGCCACACGAGGCGCGCGCTCA
This sequence comes from Polyangiaceae bacterium, assembly GCA_020633235.1. NCBI lineage: Bacteria > Pseudomonadati > Myxococcota > Polyangiales > Polyangiaceae > Polyangiaceae bacterium. The sequence goes on from JACKEA010000008.1 coordinate 101,147, forward strand.
CTTCGCCGACCGCGTGGCCCTCGCTCGTTCCCGTCCGCTTGTAGGGCGATCGAAACACGCTCACGCCCGGGACCTTGGCCAGCTCCAAGGCCACTCGCACGTAGGTGCTGGTCACCAAGGTGAGCCAGGCGGCCATCTCCTCCGGGACGCCGTGCATCACGACGACAAGCTCGGTGGGGGACACGCGCGTGGTCTCCATCCGAGCGAAGTCGTAGTAAGTGCCGGCCATGCGAGCGATGCCCGCGCCGATGGTGCCAGGGCGCAGCAGGCGCAAGAACACCCGGTACACGCCGCCGAGCTCGTGCTTGGCTTGCCACTCGGAGGCTCGAGTGACTTGCTGCTCGAAGCTGACGCGGGCGGCCCGGGCCGCGGCCGCGTCCAGCTCCAGCAACGGAAAGATGTCGTACCAGCCTCCGGCCAGGAAGCTCTGGCTGAAGAACGCGTGGACGTCATCGTCGCGGAGCTCGGCCAACACCGCCTCGGTACCTCCGGGGACCGTCGCGTCGTAGCACTCTCTCAGGCCGCGGTAGACGACCCCCTTGATGCAGAACGGTGGCTTGGCGTCCATCGATGGTCAGCAGGATATCAGCACATGACAAAGGCATCGATCGCGACTCTGGCTCTGTGCCTGGCTTGCTCCAGCGCAGGCACTGACATCGAGGATACCGACGGCGGCGCGGTAGAGGACGCGAGCGCGGTCGACCAGTGGGTGACTCCCGACGCGAGCCCGGGCTCGCGGACGTCGCTGCCGATCCCCGCATCCAGCATCGTGGCCGTGCAGTCCGCGGGCGGAATCGACATCGACAGCGCGCTGTTGGGGGACTCCACGTTGGTGTTCGAGCACTACGCCGACGAGAACCTGTCTTCGGGAACGCTGATGAGCGTGGTGGTCGAAGCGAACGGCTTCAGCGCCCCCAAGCCGATGCTGCTCGGCAGCGCGAACCTCTACGGCGGTCCGTCCGCTGTCGGTGCTCATCTGTACTACGTCGAGGCGGCCTGGCTCACCTCCGCTGGGAAGCTATTTCGGCGGACGTCTGCCGCTCCCGAGACCGTCCAGATGCCGGAGCCCTTCGCGCTGATTTCCTGGCCTCAGGTGCGTGAGTTGAACGACGGCACTTTCGTCGTGGCGTATCGAGACATGCAGAGCGTGGTCAAGCTGGCGTTCAGCGCGGACGGTCTCGCCTTCGGCTCACCCGTCGAGCTTGGGCCTCCGGGTGCAATGGCCAAGGTGGCCCAGATGGCGGACGACACGCTGGTCTTCAGCTACCAGAAGGAAGTCGCACCCATGCTCTCGTACTATCGCCTGTCCGGCCATCAGAAGCAGTGGACGGAGCCGGCGCTCGTCACCGAGAGCAGCCCCAACGTTCACGATACCAATCCCTACCGTCGGGCCGACGGGCGCATCGACCTCTATTACATCTATCCCATCGATCCGATTGGCTTCTCCCTCTGGCGACGCTGTGTGAAGCCGGATGGCTCCCTGGGACCCGAGGAGCAAGTGGTGGAGACGACCTGGGGCAACCTCGCCAAGCCTCATGCCCACCGACTGCCCTCCGGAGCCACGCTGCTGACCTTCGTGGATCAAAACCAAGGGCACCGGCTGTCCGCGACCACGATAGTGGGAGACGCGAGCTGTCCGTGAATCGGGTACGGTGCTTGCTTGAGACGTCGGAGTCCGGCGGTGGATCCGCTGATATGGCTCGTAGTGCGTACCGTGGGCTACGGTCGGGGGACGAACCGGAGTTCACCGTGCGCTCGAAGGAGATGTCGATGTTGCGTTCCTGCTTGGCTTTCGTGCTCGTTCTGACCCTCGCACCCGTGGCTTTGGCCCAACCCGCAGAACCCGAACCGGCGGAGCCTCCTGCGCCCGCCGAGCCACCGCCCCCACCGCCACCGCCTCCTGCTGCCACTCCCGCGCCGGCGCAGCAACAGCCTGCGCCGCCAATGCAGCAACAGCCCCCGCCACCCGCGTATCCAGCGCCCGCCTACGGCTACCCGCCGCCCGTCTACGGACCGCCGCCTCCCGTCGCGCCAGCGCAAGACACCAGCGCGTATCGCCACGACGGCTTCTATCTACGCTTCGGCCTCGGTGCCGCCTACGGTGCGGTGAAGTCCAAGGGGCAACTGCTCGGGACCGACGCGGAGGTCAGCTACACCGGCTGGGGTCCCGCCTACGAGCTCTTGATCGGCGGCACCGTCGGCAGCGGTGTGGTGCTCGGCGGCGGTCTACTGGGTCAAGACATCAAGAACCCGGACACCAGCGTCACCGTGGGACAAGGCGTGTCGACGTCCAAGGTGCAACAAGACGGTACTCTGGGTCTTGGCACCCTCGGCATGTTCGTGGACTGGTTCCCCGACGAGACCGGCGGCGCCCACGTTGGCGCCATGCTGGGCCTCGGGATCATCGGCCTCAACGGCGACAATGGCGATTCGAATCCCGGGATCGGCGGCGCCCTCATGGCGGGTTACGACTTCTGGGTCGGCAAGCAGTGGTCCCTGGGTCCGGAGGCGCGGGTGGTGTTCGCCAAGCAAAGCCGTGACCTCGGCAGCGACACCCTGGACGACACCGGCGTCGGTTTCCAGCTCGCCTTGAGCGTCCTCTACCACTGACGTCAGAGGCCCGTCAGACAGTCGAACCGGGCCAAGCCGATGTGAGACTGGCTGATGGGCTCGCCGTCGCGCCAAGCCACCAGTACGCTCCGCTCGTCGGGCGAACCGATCACGGAAAGGTGACCGAAGAAGCCCGGCTCGATGACGGCCTGAGTCTTCAGTGCGTCGTTCTCGATCACGCTGACGGTGAGGTCCGGAGGGTTGTTTGCCGGATCGTTACCCCAGGCCACCACCAGGCGATCTCCCAGCGCCGCGGTGTCGAGGCCGTCCATCGGCACATCGGTCGGGGCGCTGAGACTCCACGGCCCCTCGATCTTGCCGGCCTCGAGATCGGCGCGCAGGTATTGGATGGGCTCCACCACGCCACCGCTCGCCGTGCGCCACGTGACCCACGCGCCCTTCGGGTGAGGCGCGACGGAAACTTCGGCGATGGGCGTGTCACCTTCGACGCTGGTCAGCGGCGTGATGGCGCCGTCCGCGCCCACCCGCACCACGTCCAGTCGGGTCGCGCCGTTGGCCGCCGCCGAGCAGCCCACCGGCGGCGCCGTAGGCTCGTTGGCGAAGGCAACGAGCCAGCCGTCTTGATAGGGCGCCGCGTCCGCTACGTTCACGCCCAGGCCGCAGGCGAGGACCTGCTGGCTGGCGCTCATGCCGTTGACGATGTGCGCCGACAGCATCATGCCGCTGCTGACGCCTACGAGATGGAAGCCTGGCGGACCTTCGGCCGCGAACAGCGGAACGCCGTCGTTGCCGAGCGGCAGGACCTCCCCCAGCCCGTCTGCATTGGGATCCACTTCCGGAGCAAAGAGCACGAGGCCGCCGCCGAGCCTGGGTGCCATGGCGAAGCGACCGTTGTCGCTCTTCGCCACGGGGTACTTGTAGAGGGCCGGATCCGACAAGGCCAACCGCACGGGGGCAATTGCGTTGCCCGTCCATGGCTGCCAGGGCGAGAACGTGGCGTGACGGATGCTGTGCTGCCCGATCGCTTCCGCGCGCTCGAACACGACCGTCACGTCGCTACCATCTCCCGTCGCCACCAGCGCGGGTTCCGTGTCCTCACTGCCGGGCGCATGCTCCACACTGGCGAAGGGAGTCTGCACCAAGAGCTCGTCACAAGAGCTCGGGTTGCCCCCGAAGCCACCGCCCACGCCGCCGGATCCACTGGTCCCGGCAGTACCCCCGAGGCCGCCGCTGCCGGACATTCCCGCCGTGCCCCCCAACTCCAGCAAGCGTGAGCGCGAGCCACATCCCGTCGCCAACAACACTGCGAAAAGACAAGCGAGCTCGCGCATGACTCGGTGGTAGCGGCGGCATGGAAGCGGGGCAAGTGATGTCGAGCACTGCGGAGTGGCGTACTCTCGGACAATGGTGCGTAGCTCTCCCGCGGTTGTCATCGCTCTCCTGCTGCTCCTGCCCGCATGTGGCGGCGATGACGTCTCCAACGCCAACACGGGTGGCAGCGGCGGCTCCGCTGGCGGTAGTGGGGGAAGCAGCAGCGGTGGCAGCGCCGGGTCGGGCACCGGCGGTGTTGCAGGCGGCGGGACCGGTGGCAGCACGTCGACGTGCGCTGGCCCCAAGCCCGGGCCGGACAACACCGGCGTACCAAAGGGCGTCACGCTCACGCCCAGCGGCTCCATCAAGGTGGAACAAGACGGCGCCGTGATCGAAGGGCTCGACATCACGGGGGAGGTGACGGTGCTGGCGGACGACGTCACCATCCGCAACTGTCGGATCACCAGCGGCGACTACTACCCGATCCGCTACTTCGACAACGACAACGTCGGTCTGCTCGTCGAAGACACGGAGATCATCGGCACGAATGGTGACGTCACCTCCGGCATAGCCTTCGCCAACTACACCGCGCGCCGGGTGAACGTCCACGGCGGCGCCGACGGTCTCAAGGCGGACGCCAACGTGCTCATCGAGGACAGCTGGATCCACGACCTCAGCAACGGCCCCGGCGAGCACAACGACTGCGTGCAGTCCACCGGCGGCAAGGGTGTCACCATTCGCCACAGCACCTTGGAGGGCGCCAGCAACGCCGCCGTGCAAACCGGCGACGAAGGCGCCGCCACGGAAGACCTCACCATCGAGTGCAGCTGGCTTTCGGGTGGCGGCTACACCTTGAACATCCGCGGCACCGGCGCCACGGTGCCCAAGAACACCAAGATCATCGACAACCGCTTCAAGGACGACTCGGCCTACGGCCCCTGGACCATCGACGACCCGAACCCCACCGTGACGGGCAACGTGTGGGACGACACCGGCGCCCCGATCCCCTATCCGTAGCTACTCGTCTTCGCCGCGCACGTGGTGCTGTTCCGCGCGCCGCGATTCGTCGATCACGCGCTCGAACACCCGCCGCACCATCGGCGCCCGCAGCGGCTCCGGCGCCACGCGAATCAGTCGGTCGATGACCTGCCGTTCGCGCTCGGGATCGTACACCGCGATGCGCTGCTCGCGCTTCAAGTCGCCGACGGCCAGCACCTTGCGCACCCGGTCCGCGAGCAGCTCCAGCAGGCGATCGTCGATGGCGTCGATCTCGCGACGCAGAGCTTCCAGGCGTTCGTCGGACATCGTGGCGCCATCGTAGATCAGCGCGTGCGCGATGTCCCCGCGGCGATCCAACAAAACCCTCGGACCTGTTCATTTGATGTTGGTTCGCCGCGGAACCGAGCGCGGCACGGAGTAGAGTCCATGCCATGGTCCTGGGCCCTGCGACACACCGGCGCTTGTGCAGGCTGCGAGACTTGCTCGCGGAGCCGAGCGAAGCGCGGAGCTACCGGCAGCTCGCGGACAGCGTGGGGCTGTCCCCCTTTCACGCCATCCGACAGTGCGAGGCACTGTTCGGGCAGACGCCCCACCAGCTCCGCACGGCCTTCCGCCTGGCCCACGCGCAGCGGCTCTTGGCGCTGGACGCGCAGCCGGTGACGGAGGTGTGCCTTGCCGTCGGCTACCAGAGCCTGGGCGCGTTCTCGTCGCTGTTCAAGCGGCACTTCGGCGTGGCGCCCACGGAGTGGCGGCGCCGGGTGCGGACGCAGGTGCCGGTGATGGGCGACGTTCGTCGCGTGGTGCACCCGGGCTGCCTCGAGCTCATGGCGTGGCTGCCCGCCGCAGCCTTCCGCAATTTCGAAGAAGCGTGAGCGCCACCGTGGTGGCTAGAGTGCGGCCCGAAGGGAGCAGCGAGTGAAGATCCTTCTGATGAGCATCATGGTGGACGACCAGGACAAGGCGGAGCGCTTCTACACGGACGTGCTCGGCTTCAAGAAGCACACCGAGTTTCCCATGGGGGAGTACCGCTGGCTCACGGTGGTGGCACCGGACGGCCACCCCGACGTGCAGCTGTCTCTGGAGCCGAACGCGAACCCGGCTGGCAAGGCGTTCCAGCAGGCGATGATGGACCAAGGCATTCCCGTCGCGGCGTTCGAGTCTTTGGACATCGAAGCGGACGTGGCCCGCCTCAAGGAGCATGGCGTCGTGTTCACCAAGGAGCCATTCGCTGCCGGTCCGGTGACCATCACCATCTTCGCTGATGGCTGCGGCAACTTGATTCAGCTGTACCAACCCACGGGCTGAGCCTTCACCCGCAGGAGTCCGACTCGCAGCCGGTCTCCGACTGGCCGTCCTGGTCGCAGCGACCGGGAGCGCAGGCGATGATGCGACACGCGCCGTCGAAGCAGCCCGCGCTGGCCACGCCCTCCCCTTTGCAGGCGTGGCCACAGAAGCGGCAGTTGTCAGCGTCCGTCAGATCCGTCTCGCAGCCATTCGCTGGATCCAGATCGCAGTCGCCGCGCCCCACAGGGCAGCTCATGCGTTGGGCGTCTTCGGGTGCATCTGCCGCCGCGACGGCCGGAGCCGCCCGGGGCTCTGCGGCGTTGCCCGGGCTGCACCCCGAGCCGAGCGCACTCATCCCGCACAAGAGCATCGCTGCACCGAGCCTCATGACAGCTTTCGACACCCGTGAAAGCCAGTCCTTGGCCTCCGCGGAATCGGGCGGCGCTCCATTCCTCAGCTGGACGCCCGCCTCGACTGCGCGAACAGTGTGCGGCACACACCATGCTGCGGGGATCCGTTCGATGCTCAAACTGACTGCGATGCTCCTGGGAACTGCCTTTTTGTGGTCTGTCTCAGCCTGCTCCTCGAGCTCAGGGGGGGCGACGCCAAGCAAGGACGGCGGCCACGAAGGGAGTGCCGGAAGCGATGGAGGCGTGCCCGCCGACGGCGGCGGCGACGGTGGCTCCAAGGACGGCTCGATCTCTCCCGACGGTGGACCCGTGGATCCGGGTCCGCCTCGCCTGCTCCACTTCAGGATCGAGGAGTCGAACCCCACGCGGGTGTCGTTCGACAGCAGCAAGCCCATCGCAGCGACCACTACGACGGGCTTCACGGTCAGTGGGAAGACGATCTCCGCCGTCACGATCAACACGGGCAGCAAGACGGGGCATTACTTCACCGTCGCGTCTCCCTTCAGCTACTGGGACAACGCGACCATCCGCTACGAGGGCGGCAGCGACCTGACGGACGAAGAGAGCCAGGCGCTGTACCCGTTCACGCTGGAGTACGTCTCCAACGCCATCCCGGAGCCGGCCGCGAGCGCTCACACGTACTACGTCTCGACGTCGGGCAAGGACAGCAACGGTGGCACCTCGACGAGCGCACCCTTCGGCACCGTGGCGAAGGCGCTGAGCGTGGCGACGGCCGGCACGACGATCTACGTGCAGGCGGGCCTGTACCCAGTGACGGGGTCGATCTCGCTGCCCAGTGTCGGCACGCCCTCTGCGCCCGTGAAGATCGTCGGCTACCAGAACACGCCGGGAGACATCAGCACCAACTACTACAGCTACTCCTACGGCAGCGCCGCACCTGCGCTGGACAGCAGCAAGATGCCCTTGTTCGACGGCGGCGGCGGTACGTTCGCGATCTTCTTCGGCGGCCAGGGCGACGACTACGTGATCTATCGAAACCTGCAGTTCGCCAACGCGGGCTCGGGTATCCGCGCGTATCGCTCGAAGGGTGTCGTCATCGACAACTGCAACTTCAAGGAGTTCGGTGACGGAACCGGCGATGGCTCCGCCATCGAGCTGGACATTGGCGACGAAGGCTCCGTGTACGACGACTCGTTCTACAGGGTCGAGAACAGCTACGCCCTCAACGCCGGCATGGGCAACATCGTGCTGTATGGCAACCACAACCTGGTGGAGAGCTGCCACACCTACTGCGACAACACGACGGACGCCTACGACGCGACCGGTGTGTCCGACTACTACATCACCCTTCGCGGCTCCGACAACATCGTGCGCAACAGCAAGGCCGAGCGGCGCGACGGCGTGGCCGCCGCTGCATCGGGGCACGGTATCGGCGTGAAGTCGGGCGAGGCAACGACCTTCACCGAGAGCTTCCACAATCTGTTCGAGCACGACTACGTCATCGGCTGCAACGAGGGGCTCTACACGCGAAACACCAACGCCGATCACAACGTGTTCAAGGACTGCGAGATCGGCGGGCTCGGTACCGCCGCGGGCACGAGCTACGGCGTGAACGGCAACGGCATCACGTTCCAGACCGACACCAAATACAACGTGGCCGAGCGGATCTACGTTCACGACGTAAAAGCGGCGATCTTCTACGACAACAACCGCTACGAGGTCTTCACGGGTGCCGACATCGTCGGCAACGTGGTTCGAAATAGCATCATTTCCGACAGCGCCTGGGCCTTCCGCTACGGCTCGAGTGGAACGGAAAACACCCCGACGCTCTCGGACAATCGCATCGAGAACTGCACCTTCGATAACGTCGACAGCTTCTACTATTCCGAGAGCGTGGTCTGGACTTCCATCAGCGGGAACCAGTTCGTGAACGGCATCTTCAACGGCGTGTCGTCCATGGAAACCCCGAACGGCTGGAGCTTCGACCACAACGCGTTCAACGGTTCGGCGGCACAGGGATCCAACGCCCTCAGCCAAGACCCGTCGTTCAGCGGTTTCTACGTGCCCGGTGTCGCGCTGCCAGGTGTGCACATCGATGGGATCGAGTACGACTTCAACGGCGCCCGGCGGCTGGACCCGCCCCAGATGGGCGCCGTAGAAGTGCCGTAGTCGTCAGTCCAAGCCGATCTTCCGGAAGTAGGCGGCGCGCACGCGTTCTTCCAGTTCAAAGGCGAAGGCTTCGGCGAACGGCTCGCCGCGCGCGCAGTCGTGGCGGGACCTGGTCGTCATGCGGTCTACGTGGTGACCGAGCTCGTGCAAGAACACGTGCAGCAGTAGGAACGCGCGGGCCGTGCCCCTCGTGAAGTGCACGAGGGCGCCCTCTGCATGGGGCTCGGTCTCCACGCCGAGACGTTCGAAAATGCCGGCGTGCGCACGCACGTACTCCGCGTCGCGGTCCACCACCAGATCCCGCTCGAACGCGCAGATGGCGATGACCCGCCCGGCCGCGTAGTAGCCATCGCAATCCCCGCCTTCGTCCAGGATCACGGCGGAGAGTCCTCGGGACAGCTCCGCCCAGTCGGGGATCAGCTCGATGAAGGCTTCCACGTCCCGTTTCCGCACTACGTGCCGGTGTCCGCGCCCGGGACGCAGCACGTCGATGACGATGTCCGGCAAGCGGGTGTTCCAGTAGCTCGGGGTTTCTCTGATTCTGTTCTGCGGTTGCACGCGTCCATGGCGAACGCGTGGCCTCGCACGCCGTCCGAAGGTGTGCATGAGGACCTCGAATCCAGCGAGGGCAGCCTCGCGGCGACGTTCCCGTCCGAGCGAGGCAAGAAAGAGCTCAGGGCTGCGCTCTCGCAGCCGGAGGCCTGCGCCAGCTCCGCGATTGCGAGCGCGCAGGAGTACGTGATGGCCGCACGAAGCGGCCGTGAGGCCACGCCGTTAGCTGGAACTGGACGCTGGCCGGTGAGCGAGCGTCAGGAAACGGTGCGCTGGATTCATCATCACGATGCCGCGGCGTCTACCACCTCAACCGCGGTCGTGCAACAGCCACTGCTCGAGCATCGCTTCGTGCGTCACGCTCTCGCGCTCGCCCATTTCGATCGTAGCTCGGACGAGCTCCGGGCGGGTGTAGTCCCAACGCTCCACGGGGACGGGCTCGGTGGGCGCGACGTACAGGCGCTTGCCCTGCGCGCCCGTCGCCTCCGCTGGGTACGGCCGGGTGAGCAGCACCACGCTGCGCCGGACGGTGGGCTCGGATTCGGCGACGAACGCCGGCGCGCTGTCCACCAGGCCGCCGTCGAGCAGCGCCTCGGAAGCGAAGCGGCCGATGGGCGTGAAGGGCGGCGTCGCGCTGGACGCGATGATCAGATCGGCGACCTCTTCGGGCGTCTGGCACTTGCGCGCGTCGAAGATGGCCGGTGAAAAGCCGAGACGCCGCGGCAACCGTGGATGGATCTCGCCGGGCCACAGCCGCTTGCCGAGAGAATAGGCACCGAGGCCGAGGGCTACGGCGCCGGTGGCGGGCAACAGACGCGGAAAGCGACTCGTGATCACGAGCACCGGGAACGGCTGCGCGCGCAGACGTTCCAGACCGCCCTCCCGCATGCTGTGGATCACCGTGTCGCGATAGATCGGTGCGTGGGGGGTGGGCCGCTCGCCCCGGAGCAACCGCCGCCACTCGAAGTTCTTGGTCACGTGGCGCCGCCGCGCGAGCCAGAACCGATGCGTCGTTTCTTGTCGCTCACTCAGCAAGATGACGGCGACGCACGCGCCCGCGCTGCACGCCGCGATCACCGCCGTGCGTGGCAGCAGCCGCTCCGCCCAGCGGTTCATGAGCCCGAGTTGGTAGAACGCGCGATTGCCGCCCCCCGCGAAGACGATGCCGAGATCACGGCTCACCGCGCCTCCATAGCATGGCGCGGTGTTTCCGCGGCGGACCAACAAACCCTGGAACCTCTGGATTTGGGTGTTGCCTCGCCGCGGAAACGCCCCTCAGCGGATCTCCGTGGGGCAGCCGGCGGCGACCTGCACTTGAACCACGTCGCCGCTCTTCAGTTCGTCACACGCGGGGCCGACGATGTCGATGGTGGTGTCGTCCGTCCACACCCAGCCATCCACGTCGCTCTGGGGCACGACCTTGGTGTCGAAGTACACGTTCACGAGATCGGGATCCGGTGGAGCCTCTCCCAGCTCCACGGTGCAGCTGACGGCGATCTTCACGCCGATCGCCTTGAGCGTCTGCGTGAGATTGTCGGAGTCCGTCACCGGGTAGTACTTGGGGCTCGTGGGACGATCCGTGAGGCCGGCAACGGCGAGGGCATCGAGCACGGAGGCGTAGGGTGTGCTGCCCGGCATCCCCACGACGTAGGTCTTGATGCCGGCGTTGGCGAGCACCGTGACCGCCGCCACGGCAGCGAGACCGTCCAGGCAGTTGAGGCCGGCGCCTTGGATGAAGCTCTCGTCACAGCAGTTGAACGACGGCGTGCACGCCACGCCGCCGATGGACGCGCCCTCGATGTTGGGGATGCACGCGTCCGCGGTGCAGCTGGTGACCAGGTTGCAGTTCGGCCCGCCATCGGTTGCGAGCACCACGTTGGTGTCTCCGGGTAGGGCGGTGAGCGTAGGGGTGAGCGCCTTGATCGTGTCGGTCGTGGGTGTGCCGCCCTTCGGTGCGAAGGACGCCAAGGTCGCCAGCAACGCCGTGAGCACGGGGCCATCCTTGCCCTGCTGCAGGTAGCTCGGGGGATCCCCCTGCTGAGTGGGGAACACCTGCTTGCCCACGCCGCAACCGTTGCCGCTGTCGGTGCCCGGAAACAACGCCGCGCCGACGTTCACTCGGTGGCCGATGGCGCGCATCACGCTGCCCAGTGCGATGCGCGCGTTCTCGTACTTGTCGTACGCGCTTCCCGGGAGCTTTTCCGCCATGCTGCCGGAGCGATCCAGGATGAAGTACAGGTTCGGCCGCTCGATGATCACGGGGACGATGGTGTTGCCGCATAGCGGAGGACCGTCGCCGCTCGCGTCGATGGTGGGCAGAGTGCCACCGGTGCCGGAGTCGGGCTCGACGGCTTGAAAGGGCGGCGGCCGGCGCTGGGAGCTACACGCTGCCGCGATGGCGATGGCGACGGCGAGGGCGGCCCAACGACGCATGACCCGGGAAGCTTAGCAGGCGCGGACCGCGGGCGCGGGCGCGGGTATACTGCAGCAATGCCTCGACAGCTCTGGGTGGCGCTGGTCGCCGTTTGCAGCATTGGCTGTGGTTCGTCGGACGACCCGGCGGGGACTGGAGGTGCTGGTGGCAGCGCGGGCGCGTCGGGCAGTGGCGCTGGGGGCAGCGCTGGTGCGTCCGGGAGCGGCGGAGGCAGCGCAGGTATGGCGGGCAGCAGTGGAGCTGCGGGCGGGACCTCGACGGGCGGGAGCGCGGGAGCCGCCGGAGCCGCGGGGGCACCCAATGGGAGCATGCAGTTCGTGGGCGACTTCGAGACCGGTGATCTCTCGGTGTGGTCCTTCTCCGGCAACGACACCACCCACGTCATCGACTCGCCGGTGCGCAGCGGGAGCTACGCGGCCCAAATGCTCGTGAGTCCGAGCGACGCGGTTCCGTATCGCTCCGAGCTCACTGCCAAGAGCGACAAGGGCACCTTCTACGATGGCAAAGAGTACTGGATCGGTGTGAGCTTCCAGATCGTGGACTGGGGCGCCGATCTACCGTCCTGGGCGACGCTGTTCCAGACCCACGCCACGCCGCACCCGCTCCCTGGCGGCGGGGGGGCCGACTGGACCTGCAACGCCGGCAAGAACTCCATAACCGTGACGACGAGCGGCGATCAGATGGCGCTGAACGTGGTGGTGGATCCCGATCAAAGTCAGCTGCCGGGCACCGCGGCGATCGCCACCAAGGTCTGGTCCGAGCCATTCAAGGTGGGCGTTTGGTACGACTGGGTGTTCCACTACCGGCCTTCCACGCAGGCGGATGGGATCGTGGAGGCATGGCGGAACGGCGAGAAGATCTACTCGCACACGGGCGCCAACAGATTCGTGTTGGACAACTGCAACCTTCCGGCCACCCCCCAGACCTACATGAAGGTCGGCATCTACCGAGACAAGGCCAACACTTCCACGCAGATCCTGGACTACGACGAAGTGCGTATCTTTGCCGGCAGCAACGGCTACTCCGCCGTCGCGCCGAAATAGCGTCAGCGGTCGCCGCTGGTCAGCGGGGTGTGCCCGCCGCCGTGTCCTTGCCCGCCGCCCTTGGGGGAGACGCCGCCGCGGCTCGCGGCGCGACCGTGGTGTCCGCCCTCCGTGACCTCGATGTCACCGGCCTCGAGCAGCTTCTTCACGGCGGGGTGCTCCAACGCGTCGTCGCGAATGTCGGCGCGCCGAGTGGGGCCCAGGAACAACGTCTTGCCTCCGGGCAGATGGATCCGAAGCGGACGACGTGTCTTGTTGATGATGGCCTTCATGATGGGGAATCACTGCCACATGCGGGCTCGCGGCGCGAGAGCATCGATGCCCGATGACGGGGTTTGTCGACGCCCACATGGACGCTACGGTGCGTGGCCATGGCTCGATGGGTTCGCGGGGCCGCCATGGCGGCATTGGTATGGGCTTTTGGGGGATGTGGCGGCGGAGCTCTGGAGCCGGCGGCCCCGACATCCGGAGCGCCACCTCGGAGCACCCCTCCGCCGGCCATGACGTCGGCTCCCACGCCTGCGTCGGCCAAGGCGCCGGCAAGGCTGGTGCGCGACCGGGTGGTCCGGCCGCTGGCGGCGGATCGAGTGAAGACGCGCTACGACGTGAAGTACACCGAGAAGACCGTCGTGCTCGACGCCGCCGCGGCGAGCGCGCTCCGAGGCACAGACGCGAAGAATCACGTCTATCGTTTCGATCGCGCCGGCTTGGGGGACGTGGCGTCGACGCTGGCGCCGGGCAAGGTACTGCTGATCCCCGGCAAGGCGTTGCGCACCGTGGACGAGGTGCGCGAAGAAGGCGAGCAGCTGGTGGTGAAGACCTCGTATGCCTCCTTGGCCGATGCCATCGACAGCGGTCACCTCGGCTGGGACGCGCATCTGAGCTTCGACCGAGCGCACGCTCTCACCTTCCGCGATGGGGCCGGAGGCGAGCACCGTGTCTTGCTGCGTGATGCCAAGCAAATGCTCGCAGCACCCGCGGATCCCGGATTGGTACCGGATGGACCCATCCCATGGTCGTTCGAGGTTGGGCCCATGACCTACGAGTTCGCTGTCGAACCCAAGGACGGAGAGGTCAGCATCGCGATCAAAGCCATCAAGAAGCAAGGGCCCAAGGCCAAGCTCGCCTACACGGCGAAGGGCACCTTCCGCAACGTCTACGTCAAGGCGGAAGGCACCTTCGAGGGTAGCAAGGTCAAGAGCCTGACCTACGACCAACCAGAGCTGCAGGGGGACGTGACCTTGAGCATCGCCGCGGCGGGAGCGGGCCTCGGCAAGATCGAGTTTCCGTTCCCCAGTGCCATGTTCGACTTCGTCGTGATGGTGGGACCGGTGCCGATCACCATCAAGGTGGGTGCCAAGCTGATCGGCAACATCACCGTTCCGGCGAAGGCGTCCGCGACGGCCAAGGCCAACTTCCGGTTCAGCTCCAGCTCCGGGTTTCAATACACCGGCTCGGACGTGGACGTGAAGGGCAACATCGGCAACCTGGAGTTCAAGCCGGACCCGTTCGACTCCGCCGCCATGATCGGCATACCGGTGGACGCGCAGTGGGGCGTGGCGTTTCCGCGCATCTCCGTGAGCGTCTTCGATTCTCTGTTCGTGCCGTACATACACACGGGTGTAGTCGTCGGCTCCGCGCTCAAGTGGGGGCCGATCTGCAAGTATGGCTACGTGAAGTACGTGAGCGAGGTCGGCTATGACTTCAAGATCTTCGGCGTCACGCTGAAGAAGGACAAAGTGAAGATTGCCGAACGCGAAGAACGCGCGCCGAAGGGCGGTTGCCCGAAGAAGAAATAGTCCCCGCAAGGTTGACAGCGCCCCGTGCGAGCTGGTTCGGTGGAGAGTCGATGCGACATCTGACACCCATCATCATCCTGCTCGTCGTGGGCTTGCTCGCGTGCAAGGGCGTGAAGGAGAAGCTCACCGGCGGTTCCGCGCCGAGCGCGTCGGCCGGCGTCGCTCTCGCACCCTCCAGCTCCGCGCCCGTGGCGGGTGGCGAAGATGCAGTTCCGGCGCCGGAATCTCCCCAACCGCGCCCGCTGAAAGTCGGCCAGTTCGTTCGCTACAAGGTCACGGAAAATGGTGACGAGCGGGAGTTCTCCTACTCCGTCATTGGTGCCGAGGGGGACGCTCACTGGATCCAGGTGATCACGGAGAAGAGCGGCCGCCGCGTGGTGATGCAGCTGCTGCTGGCGATTGGCGATCGCACCGATCCGAAGAGCGCGAAGCTCCGCGGTCTGAAGATGAAGGCACCGGGCCTCGGCGTGCGTGAGTTCCGCGGCGCGAGCCTGGCCGCGATGAGGAAGCAGGTGGACCTGGGAATGAGCGAGCTCACGGTCCCGGGGCTCACCGGGCTGAAGCAGGAGGACGTGACGGTACCCGCGGGCACTTTCAAGAGCTGCTACACGCGGGACACCACCACCACGTTCCTGGGCATCACCGCGAAGCAGCGCCAGTGGATCCACACGCGCGTGCCCATTCTCGCGTTGGTGAAGAGCAAGGCGCTGGACAAGAACTACCAGATCGAGCTCGAGGAATACGGCGAGACCGGCGCCAAGGACGAGCTCGGTTAGACGAGCATCGTGCCCTTCACCGACCTCTCACGCATGCTGGTCCTCTCCGATCAGTGCGGCACGGTTGCACCTTGCTGTAGTGGGAGCCGCGCTGGAGCCTTCTGATGCACCGTTCTCAGCGAGCGTTGGGCGAGTCCTGCGCATTTGAGCATTCCGGCGGTTGTCCCACGCGGCGCGCGGGGGCAAGAAGCTTCCATGGACCGAACAGGCAGATGCTTGTGTGGTGGCGTCGTCTTCACGGCGAAAGGGATGACGGGCAAGGGCAGTGCGTGCCACTGCGACATGTGCCGCCGCTGGGGGAGCGGGCCTTGGATTGGCGCGTCCGCCCAGGCGCTCGAATACGAGCAGCAGCAAACCCTCGGCACCATCCAGTCCTCTGCCTGGGCAGAGCGCGCCTTCTGCAAGAAGTGCGGCTCGAGTCTCTTCTATCGAGTGACGGCCGAGGGCAAGTACCAGGGCCTGACTTCGGTGGCCGTCGGCGCGCTGGACGACCAGACCGGAATCACCATCACGCGAGAGACGTTCATCGACAAGAAGCCCGAGTGCTATGCCCTCGAAGGCGACCGGGAGCGCGTTACCGAGGCGCAGGTCTTCGCCATGTTTGGCGGCGGGTGACGAACCTCGTGCCTATCGAGATCAGCTTGCCGAGCGCATGAAGCGAGTTGCCGTTCCGGGCTGACGGTGGTTCCGCGGCGGACCAACAATCAACCGTCAGCAGGGTTTTGTCGGTGCGGCGCGAGCACGGCTCTTTCGATCATTAGCGGGGATCCAGACTGCGCGTTATCGTCCCGCCGATGACCCGCGACAGAGTGATCGAGATCGCCGTGGCGCTGTGTGCGCTGGTGGCGGGCTTGGTGCTGCTGGCGGGGATCACGGACGTGCATCGGCGTGCGGCGCCGAGCCTGGTGACGGTGCCGCCGCCGCCGGCTTCGGTAGAGCGGGACAGCGCGCTGACGGTAGCGGTGACGCACGCGGGGGGCGCGGTGAGCGGCGCGGAGGTGCGCGTGTTCTGGGAGCGGGGCGGGCGCTACTACCTCGCGGGGCAAGGGCGCACGGGGAGCGACGGACGCGTGCACATTGGCGAGCTGCCGCGGGGCGTGGTGTGGGTGCTGGCGGAAGCGCCCGGGCTCGCGCGCACCTCCACGCAGCTCGCGCTGGACGGCAGTGAGCGCACGGCGGAAGTGACGCTGCTCGCAGCTTCCGCGTTGGCGGTGACGGTGACGGACGAAGAAGGCACGCCGCTGAACCACGCTACGGTGCTGGTCACGGCGGCGGATCCGTTGCCTTTCGGCGCGCTCACGTCGGCGGAGGGCATTGCGCGCTTCCTGCGCGTGGGGCCATCGCCCTGGACGGTGAAGGCATCGGCGCGGGGTTACGAGTCCGTCACGCGCTCGGGGGTGACGGGAGACACGACGCTGGCGCTCCGACGTTTGGGCTCGCTCACGGTGCGCGTGGAGCTGCCGAGCGGCAAGCCCGCGGTGGGCGCCACGGTGGTGATCGCGGGCTCCGGGCTTTGGCCCGCGCGGCGCACGGAGACGGACGTCAGCGGAGATGCGCGCGTTTCCGGGCTGGTAGCGGGCAACTACGACGTGAAGGCGTCCCTCGGGAACCTGGTGAGCGACACGGTGTTCGGCATCGCGCTGGAGCGGGGCGACGACACTTCCATCACCGTACAGCTGATGGCCGGGCGCACCGTGGTGGCGCTGGTGACGGACGGCGAGGAGGACGACGCGCAAGGCGTGGCGGACGCGGACGTGGTGCTGGTGGAGGGCGGGGTGAGCTCCTTCCCCTTGCGCGGGCGTACGGGATCGGACGGACGCGTGGAGCTCGGGCCCATCGGTCCGGGGCCGGCGACCTTGTCGGCGAGCGCCGAGGGCTTCGTGGCGGCATCGCCGGTTCTCGTACCGGAGCCGCTGGAAAATCCAGTGCGCATCCCGCTCTTGAAGGGCGCCACGCTGGAAGGCGAGGTGGTCGATACCAAGGACCGCCCGGTGGACGGCGCCACGGTGGAGGTGATCGGGACGGACATGCACGGCCTGCCCATCGCCGAGACCCCGATGACGGCGGCGCTCCGCCGCGCGCACTTCGACTGGGCGCTGCCGGGGCCGCAGCCGCTGATCCCGGCGGGGGAGCTGGGCGTGATGCCGGGTCCCATCCCGCCGATCCCGCAGGCTTGGGACAGCACCGGTGGCGTCGACGATTGGGCGCTCGCGCCGGGGCCGTCACCCTTCGAGCTGTCGGACAACGTGGAGCAGTGGGTGACGCTGCTCGACGGAACCTTCAAGGCGAGCCCGGTCACGCCGGGGCGCGTACGCGCGCTGGTGCGCCACCCTGCCTACGTGGAAGGCGTGAGCGAGCTGGTGACGTTGGCCCCCGGTGGTAGCGCCAAGGTGAAGGTGGTGCTGCTCTCCGGCGGCACGCTGGAGGGCAAGGTGGTGGACGCCTCCGGGCGCGCGGTGTCCGGCGCGCGGGTGGATCTCACGGCGGTGCAGGGCACGCTGGAGCGCACCACCATCACCGCGGGCGACGGCAGCTTCGCCTTCGCGGCGGTGCCGGAGCAGGTGATCCTGGGAGTGGCCCGGCCGGACGACTTGAGCCGCATCGTGGTGCGCAAGACGGTGGACGTGACCGAGGGGGAGCGCTCCACGGTGGAGATCGAGCTGCCCGAGAAGCGCGACGCCCTGCGCATCGTGATCCGCGACGAAGACGGCCAGCCGCTGGATGCGGCGCAGGTGACGGTCACGTCCTTGGAGTCCGGCTCGCCGCTGCGGCAAACCGCGTTCACCACGGACAACGGCGTGGTGAGCATCGACGACGCGCGCGGCATGCAGCTCGCGATCACGGTGGAGGTGCCGGGCTTTGCGCGGACCACGCGGCAGGTGCAAAACGCGCCGGAAGAGATCGTGATCGAGCTGTCCCGCGGCGTGATGGTCGCGGGTCGCGTGACGTCGGTGCATGGACGCCAGTACCTGGAGGGCGCCATGGTGACCGTGGTGAGCGAAGGGCGGCGCCTGGTGGGGCGCACCGACGCCGAGGGCCGCTATCGCATCAAGGACGTGTCCCCGGGAGCGGTTCACGTGGTGGTGAGCCACCCGGAGCTCGCGACGGCGGAGCTGGACGCGACCGTGGAGCGCACCGGGCGGGCGGATCGCGCCTTCGAGCTGCCCGACGTGGACCTCACCGAAGCCGCCACCGTGGAGGGCGAGGTGGTGGACGCCAAGGGCAATCCCGTGAGCGGTGCGCGCGTGGGGGTCGGCATGGTGCCGGCGTACCTGCCGACGGGCGCATTGCCGGCGGGCATGGTGGTGACGGACATCAAGGGGCACTTCAGCTTGAGCGGAGTGTCGCCCGGCAAGGTGACGCTCTCGGCCTACGCACCGGACGTGGGCCGCGGCAGCGCCAGCGCGGAGGTGAGCGCGGGCCGCCCCACGACGGGCGTGCGCATTCGGCTGTCCGAGCGCGAGCCGGACGACGACCCGACGGTGGGCGGCAGCATCGCGATCACCCTCGGCGAGCGGGGCAGCGGCGACGACGTGGAAGTGGTCGTCGTGCAGGTCGCCGCCGGCAGTGAAGCCGAGCGCGCGGGGCTCCGCCCGGGCGACGTGATCTACGCCGTGGATGGCGTGGACGTCACCGGCATGCGCGACGCCCGCGCGCGTCTCTCCGGGCGACCGGGCTCCGACGTCGTGATCGAGCTTTCGCGCGGCGCCGTCCGTGTCACCCGCGAGCAAGTGCGGCGTTGACCCGATCGCGTGGATCGGGGTTTGCGATCGATGCGATCGGATCAGCCTCGGATCGATGGGGGGTTGTCGGGATTTTTCCGATGGCCCATCCGTTGCATCCGACAATCGCATGACGCTCGTTCGTTTGTTCGTGTTGCTGACCCTACTCGGCGTGGCCGCGTGCTCCGACTCCGGAGCGGACGAAGCAGCTCCTGGTAGCGGCGCCGCGGGGGGCGACGGCGGCGCGACGTCCGGCGGCGGATCGGGAGGGGCGTCGGGCTCCACGGCGAGCGGTGGAAACGCCGGCACGTCGTCCGGTGGCGCCGCCGGCAGCGGAAACAGCGGCGGCACGAGCCTGCTGGACGGAAACACGCTGACCCTCACGGGCGGCGACTTTGGACAGAAGAGCCCTCCCGGGCCCGTCGTGTTCGATCGCTTCGAGCAAGGGACGGCGGGCGCGACGATCGCCAAGTGCGAGATCGGCCCCAGCTGGCAAATCGACGGCGGCAATGTCAGCTACGACGCGACGCACGCGTTCAGCGGCACGCAGGCAGCGCTCGTCGATTGGACCGACGACACGACCTGGAGCAACTTCGCGTACGTCGGCAATCTGGACGCGACCGAGATCTACTACTCCTACCGTTTCTACAAGGAAGTGTACGGCGGCACCGACGTGGGCTGGAACTTCAAGCACGGAGCGATCTCGTCCAGCGATGTCGACGTGTACCACGGTACCTTGGAATACGTGAGCGTCGAGCTGGGCTCGGCCAAGGAGAAGCAGTCCTACACCATCGCCGGTGCCGGCGCCCAAGGCGACGCCGATCACACCTTCTACGCGGCGGACTCGGTGGCGTACTTTCCCGACGACGGTTGGCATCGCCTCGAGCACTACGTGAAGCTCTCCACGCCGGGCGGGACGGCGAACGGCAAGCGCTACTTCAAGGTCGACGGGAACGGAAACTTCACGTTCTCGGCGGTGCCGAATGGACACTACGCTTCGCCCTCCGGCGCGATTCCGCACACCGAATACGACGGCGACGACATCGTGACGCGCCCCGCGGGGGTCGACCTGACGCTCGAGAACGTTCTGTTGCCGTTCTACCTGCGGCCCGGATACTCCGCGCGTGGCTGGGTGGACGAAGTCTACATCGATCGCACGCAGGCGCGCGTCGAGCTTGGCGACGACGCCGACTGGTACAAGTGCACCCAGCGCTTTCCGCAACCCGCCACGAGCTGGTCTCCGAGCTCCATCGAAATCACGGTCAACGGCGGAACGTTCAGCGTTGGCGAAGCGGTGTACGCCTTCGTGGTCCGAGCCGACGGAACCATCGTCTCCCTGGGCCAAGTGGGGACCTGGGGCTCGTAGCGTTCGCAGGCGGGCGTTTTCCGCGGCGCACCAACATCCAGCTGCCCGAGGTGCATGAGCTTGTCGCCGCGGCGCGGAAACTCGAGGTCGCGCTTGTGCGTCGCGCGCCCGGCTCCTATCGTCGGCCAAGGTCACCCATGCCTTCGACCTCCCTCACCGCGCGCGTGCTCTGGATCGCCGCGGTCCTGGTCAGCGCCAAGGTGGCGAACGCCGAGCCGCCGAACGAGGCCGCGCCGGACCAGCCCCGGCAGCACGATGGCACCTATCTGCGTGTCGCCGGGGGCGGCGGCGTGCTCGGCATCGGCAGCAACGAGAGCGACACCCCCACGACGGACGTGTACGGCTCGGCGTTCACGCTGTCGCTGGACTACGGCCCCACGATCTTGCCGGGTCTCGCCAGCGGCATCGGTCTGAAGCTGGTGCACGCTCCGGAAGCCAAGGCGGATCCCGGCGGCCAGGAGATCCCTGCGACGCTGGTGCTCGGCGGCGCGTTCTTCGACTACTTCCCGGATCCGGGTGGTGGCTTTCACGTCGGTGGCCGCGTGGGGCCGGCGGTGTCCGCGCAGCGCAAGCACGAGGTGCACGCCGGGGCGGGCGCCGGCATCTTCGTGGGCTGGGATCAGTTCGTGTCGGACGATTGGTCCGTGGGTGCCCTCGTGCACGGCGGCACCGCCTTCGGCATCGGCGAGGACGAGACGCTGGTGGCGCGCACCGTCACCCTCGAGCTCAGCCTGCTCTGGAACTGAGGGCGATGAACGTCTGCAGCTTCTGCGGCAAGGGGGAGGACCAGGTGAGGCACCTGATCCGCGGGGGCGGGCGGGGCGACTTGCCCGTGGTGTTCATCTGCAACGAGTGCGTGGGCCTGTGCGGCCTCGCCGCCGCGGACGGCCCCGACGATCCACTGGATGCCGCGCGCTGGCAGCGCATCACGTTCGAGGGCGAACCCTACGAATGGCACGCCACGCCGGTGGAGGGCGAGCCTCAAACGCTTATCGTGGTACGCCGGCCCGCGTCCACGAAAACGGCGGGCACCACGGTTCCGGCGACGAGCTCCGTCACCACGGCCATGGTTCATGAGGCCCTGCGCGCGGTGCGGGATCGATTGTAGCTGCTATCGTAACCAGGTGCGCTGCGGTTGGCTCGTGCTCGCTTTCTTGGCTCTCGGTTGCGGGAGCGAGGATGCGCCCGCGAAAAATGCAGCTTGCGACAACGCATTCCTATGCGACGCACCGCTCCTGATCGCGCACCGCGGCGGTGGTCGACTCGCGCCGGAAGAGACGCTCCCCGCTTTCGACAACGCTGCTGCCTTGGGTGCGGACGTGTTGGAGCTCGACATCCACTCCACCAGCGACGGCGAGTTGGTGTGCTTGCACGACGACACGGTGGACCGCACGACCGACGGCAGCGGCAAGGTGCACGACCTCACGCTCTCCGAGCTTCGCGCCCTGGACGCGGGCTATCACTTCTCGCCGGACGGCGGCGCCAGCTTCCCTTGGCGTGGCATGGGCGTCACCGTTCCCTCCCTCCGGGAGGTGCTCCGGGCGCACCCGAAGGCGTGGGTCAGCATCGAGATCAAGCAGAGCACGCCGGACATCGTCGATCCGCTCCTCGCCCTCTTGGACGAAGAGCAGGCAGCGGGCCGCGTGGTGGTCGTGTCGTTCTTCGACGAGATCGTGCAAGAGGTGCGGCAGAAGCGGCCGGAGATCCTCACGGGCATGGCGCTTGGAGAGATGCTCACCTTGTACGCCGTGACGGACGAGACGGAAGCGAGCTACCAGCCTCCGACGCGGATCGTGCAACCCCCGAGCAACGTGGTGACGGCGGATCTCGTGGCCCGGGCGAACCGCCTGGGCCTACGGCTCCACGCCTGGACGGTGAATGATCGGCCCGAGATGGAAGCGCTCCTCGACTTGGGCGTGCACGGCGTCATGACCGACGATCCAGCGCTCCTTGGCGAGGTGATCGCCGAGCGCTGACGTCCCAGCTTGCACAAGTTGTCAGCCAAGTTGTGCAAGTCTTGCACAACTCGGCCAACAAGGGTCGTCCAGAACGCCGCGAAAGCAAGCGCACGGTCGGCGCGCTGCGACAGCATTCGTCACGGAGCTCCCGTCAGGGGCCCTAGCGGAAGCGCTTGGCCAGTTTCACCCGTGCAAGGCGGATGCTACGCTGTACGGAGTTCTCGAGGGGTGAAGGTACGACCATTGGAGGTGGACCGTGTGGCGACGGACAGCATGCGCGTTTCTTGCGTATGCGATTGCAGCGTGCGGCGGCAGTAGCACCAGCCCAGCTGGCAGCGGCGGCTCCGGCGTCGGCGGAACGGCCGCCGGCGGAGCTGTCGGTTCAGGTGGCGCCGCAGGTTCGGCGGCCACTGGGGGAGCCGGCATCGGGGGTGGGGGTACAGCTGCTACTGGAGGCAGTGGAGGGCTGGCCGGTAGCGGCGGCGTGGCGGGCAGTCCGGATTGCACCGCGAAGTGCGGCCTGCCCGGCTGCCCCGCTTGTTCCGGTCCCACCATGGTGTCGAACCAGGAGCCAGAAGGCGCCAAGTATCGCATCGACACCACGGAAGTGACCAACGCGCAGTACACCGAGTTCTTGAACGCCGCCGTACCCGTCGCGAATCAGCCGAGCGATTGCTCTTGGAATGACGACTACGCGCCAGACACGTCGGAGCCGGGGTGCACGGCCTCCCTCTTCAACCTCGGCACCCGAGCAACGTACCCCGTGGTGTGCGTCGATTGGTGCGATGCTCGCGCATACTGCGAATGGGCGGGAAAGCGGCTGTGCCTGAACGCCGGCGGCAAGCCTACGGACGGATTCCCCTCGGCCGAGTGGGTCTACGCCTGCAGCGCGAACGACACACAGACCTTCCCCTACGGCGATAGCTACGACACGAACGCTTGCAACGGTCAGGACCATGGGGTGAAGGGCTTGGTCCCCGTCGCCTCGCTGCCGTCTTGCGAGGGTGGCCTGCCGGGTTTGTTCGACATGTCCGGGAATGCCTATGAGTGGGAGGGCACGTGCAACGACCCTGGGCCTCTCGCCAACTGCAGTGCATCCGGCGGAAGCTACAAGTGGGATAACATCAACGGAAAGCTCCAGTGCATTCCGACGATTGGAGGGCAATCGCCCGCGCGAACGAGCCACTGGAATGACCTGGGATTCCGCTGTTGCGCGGACGCACTGCCATGAAGTCGTCGACACTGTTCTTCACCTCAGCGGTAGTGGCGCTGATTGCGATGACGCGCTGCGGTGGCAGGAGCACGTCGGACCGACCCACCGGTGAGGACTCGGGTTCGCCTTGTAGTGGTGGTGGGTGCGCGAGCTCCGATGCCAGTGCAGAAGGCGGCGTGCTGGACGCGGCGACCAGTGATGCGCTCGACGGATCGCTGGATGCACTGCACGACGGAGCGGGCGACGGACCGAGCGACGCCGCTTCGGAGCCCGCAGCCTGCTCGCCGTTGGATGGATCCGCTGGATCGTGTGATCCGTTGGCCCAGTGCGGCTGCCCCAACGACATGGCGTGTGGGCTTGCGCCGGCCTACAACGTCGAGTTGAAACCCGCGACCATCTGCCATCCCGCGGGCAGCGCGAAGCCCCAAAGCCATTGCAGCTCGAGTGATGACTGCGCAGCGGGCTACGAATGCGCTTGGGCAGCCTGCCGGCCCATCTGTGCTTCCGACGCGGATTGCGCGGGCAAGGCGCCGTACAACACGTGCCTTCACATCAAGTACACCGACACACTATGGGAACCGCCGGACATGGAAGGGCCCTACGGTGTCTGCCTGGCCGAATGTGATCCGGCGAATCCGAAGTATGCCAGCGGGGACTTCCTTGCCTGTGGAAAAGGGTTTCAGTGCCAACCGGTACCGCCCAACACGCTGGATGTCGTTCCGGGACAGACCATGTGCATGTACTGGAGCGACCAGCCGCGCCTGGGCGCTGGCCAGGCCTGTACGTATGACAACGACTGCGACCCGGGATTCGCGTGTAGGCCCATCACGCTGACGCCTCCGGATGACGGCGGCATCATGGTCGTCTGTCGGCGCTGGTGTCACGTGGGCGACAACAGCTGTGGCAGCAGCGCCTGTGAGCCGACCGGCCTGTTTGCGGGCGACGTAGAGCTCGGGCTCTGTCTGCCATGGTAGTCGAGCAACGCTGGCGCAGGTCCATCAGGCGGTTTCAGTCGTTGCGCCGGTTGCCCACAGAGGTGCGTCATGGCGAGGCATCCAGCATCTGTTTTGTCGGCTTTGAGCTCGTGCCACTGGATTGAGCGCTACGCGGCCCCTCGCAGCCCAACCGTCTGGACACCGGCGTGGCTGCGTCCGGACCCGCGTGCCCGATCGCGCCAAAAAGTGGGGATGAAACCGCGTGGCACGAAGCTCGCTATGTCGCGTGCATGCGCGTCGAAGCGGTAGCGGGACTCGGGCTGATGGCGTTGGCCGTGGCCTGCGGTGGCAAGAACGACGAGGCCTTGTTCGGCTCCCAGACGCCGCCGGGACCCACCGCCTCCGCTCCCGCGATCCAAACCGCGACCTGCGCGGGGCGCTGTGGTGGAGCGTCGGCGGACAAGTCCTGCGCGTGCGATGCCCAGTGTGCCGCGGCGGGGGATTGCTGCGCGGACTACGAAAGCGTGTGCGCCGCGCCGCCAGCGGCCAGCGGTGGTGCGGGCGGGGCCGGGGGCACAGGAGGCGAAAGCGCCGGCGGTGCGAGCGGGGGCAGCGCCGGGCAGCCGGGCTCCGGCGGCGCGCCGACGCTGCCAGAGAACGGAAGCTGCCAGGGGATGTGCGGCGGGGCAGCACCGGATCAGTCGTGTTGGTGCGACGCCGCGTGCACGGACTACGGCGATTGCTGCGGCGACTTCGCTGCGGCGTGCCCTGCCGGTGGCGTCGGCCCGAACACCGGCTGCACACCGGCCTTGTGTCAAAGCGGGATGCCCGCGTACGAGAACGGAAGCGAGTGCTACTGCGACGCCGCGTGCACGGATTACGGCGACTGTTGCAGCAACAAGCCGAGCGCGTGCAACTGAAGCTCAGGCTTGTCGGTCCGCCGCGGAAGCGTCCGGCACGGGTCGATCCACGATGCCGAGACGGCGCTCCACCGTCTTCTCGATGAACAACAGGTCTTCGCCCTGGGCGGAGACGAGTAGCGCCCGCCGCGAGCCGTCCTTCAACAGGGCCGTGAGCACGGAATGCTCGCGCGGCGGGTCGCGGTACGTCCCGCTCACCACGAAGAGCTGCTCGAGCTCCGCGCTGGCGACGGCCTTGGCCGGCCACAGCGGGAGCGGACCCGAGCGCACGCGTACTTCCGACTCGTCTGCGGTGACGATGGTGGTGTTCACCATGGACGCGAAGAGCACGTAGGAGAAGACGACAATGACGAAGCCGAGGATGGCGGCGTTCAGGTCGTGCAGATCGCCCCGCACGAACAGCACCACCACGCCGATCAGCACCGCCAGGTACATCACGCAGCCGCACCCTTCACGGCGCATGGCTCGGCTGGTGGGGAGTGTGATTCGGAGCGGCGCGCCGTCGTCGCCCGGCGCAATGCGATAACCCGCGGGTACCGGCCGGCGTCCGGGATCGAGCGTCACGTCCTCGGGGAGCTTTGCGTCCGGTGCCTCCAGCCGAGGGGGACGGGGAACCGACGGCGGCAGCTCGGTGCCGTCGGGCGCCGCGTAGGCGTCGAACAGCGTGTGGCAGGCGCGGCACTTGGCGATCATTCGCTGCGCGTCCACGTCCTGCGGCAAGATGTCCGCGCCGCAGCGCTTGCAGCGAAAGTCCACGACGTGATGCTACCGCGACGTGGCAGCGGTGTCCCCGGCGTCGTGCCGCGCGGTTTCCGCGGCGGACCGACATGAAAACAGAGTAGCTACTTGGCGAGCCGGTGCTCGCACACGGACCAGGGCGCCAGCTGCTCACCGAAGACGCAGTACAGGTAGCCTGGGGGATCCATGTCTTGCATGAGCACGCGCGCGTCGCCGTCGAAACGGAGCGTGCCCTTCTCGTTCTTGCCGCGGGCTAACGCGCGCTCCGGCGGCTTGCCGGTGAACTGGAGCTTCTCCGCCATGCCCAGCTGCACTTGGCGGTCCTGAACCCCCGGCGCGAGATCCCACAGGCGCCCTTCGTTCACCAGGAAGCGATCGAGCTTCACCTCGGCTTCCTGACTCTCGAGGGAGGCGATGAGCTCGCCGCTCTCGGTGTCGTACACGTCGAAGGTGGGATACGACTGCGCCACCAACAAGCGATTGTCGAGGAAGAAAGCGGTGAGCCAGTTCACGCCGAAGTGAACGTCGATGCGGTGGCGGACCTTCAGCGTGCTCGCATCGGCGATGACCAGACGAATGTCCTGATCCTTCTGGTCGGAGGTGTAGGCCGCGACCGTCTTGCCGTCGAAGCTTAGGATCGCGTTCTCGGTCCACGAATGCACGGTGGCAAAGGCGGGCTCGACGACCTTGCGCGGTGGCTTCGCCAGGGAGACAAGCGGGACGATGGCCGCGTGCTCCGAGCTCATCCAGCCGACGTTCACGGCCCGAAGCCGCGGCGGACCGACCGGCTTTCGCCGAGGCGCCCCGGAGAAGCGGTGCTTTTCGAGATCGACGTAGCGAATCGGTCCGCTGGAGCTGAGCGCTGCGCTCTGGGTGCCGCGCACCACGTGGATGCCGAGATCTTCAGGGCTCTTCAGTTTGCCGAGGGGAAGGCGCACGTTCGCGCTGCCGTCCAGGGCGAGCACATGCACCGCGAACGGTCCGCCCTTGGCCTGTCGGCGGACGAGCACCAGCTGATCGCGGTCGGCGTCCACGTCACAGGCCACCACGTCGCTCATGCGCGCGGTGACGCGGTCCGTGTCGCCGTCGATCACCAGCGCGTTACCCGTCTCGCAGTCGACCCAATAGCGCCCGCCGGCCACGCTGCGGGCGCGCTCCAACGGCCCACGCTGTAGCTCGAGCTTCTCGCTCAGCACGGGCTTTGGAGCGTCCACGCCGCTGAGCAGGGTGACGCCGTCCTCGTTGGCGGCAACCCCGCGCCCGCTCCGGAGCAGCGTGTGGCGCACCGCCGCTGGAAGCTCCGTGCCCTTGGCGGTGACGGACGCGTAGCCCCACGCGCTCGTGCGGTAGGCCACGACCAGCTGGCCCTTGTCGTTCGCGCTCACCGAGGGGGCGTACTCGCCCTCGCCCAACAGACGCACGGGCCGTCCGGTGAGGGGCGAGCCCGCGAGGCGGACCACGACGGCGTGGATCCGGCCGCTGGGCTCCGCTGCGGCGGTGACGACGATCGTCTGCGGATCGAGCACTGCCAGAACCTTCAGCGTGCGCAGCGCGACGGCGCGGGCGGGCGCCTGGTTCTTTCGCTCGAACGCGAGCAGCGCCGCGTCCAGTGCCCGCTGTCGAGCGCTGCCCTCGAGCGTCGCGCTCTTCTCGAGCAGGCGCTCCGCGAGCGCTCCATCGTCCTCCAGCGGCGCGTGCGCGAGCTTCTTGGCCAGAGCCTTGGTCTGCGCCGAGACGTCCGTGCGCGCGGCCACCCGGCGTGCCACCGTGCGGAGCTCCGAGCCCCACTGCATGTCCGAGAGCAGCGTCAGTCGCGCTTCGTCGAGCGTCTCGCTGCTGCAGCCGCCCTCTTGGCTGAGCTGCCAAGCTCGATCCAGCTCGCCGTCGCTGTCGAGCTCACGAATGCGTTCGGCGCGCTCGGCACAGGGATCCGCCGTCGGCGCGCTGACGGTGACCGGCGCCGGATCAGGCGGCGGTTTCGGCTCCGGCTTCTGCCCGCCACAGGCACTCAGCAAGCACAGCCCGATACCGAGCACCCGCCGCATGCCACCTTCTATCACGCTTTCATTCTTGTTGGTCCGCCGCGGAAGCGTCGAGCACCGTGCGCGCGTAGCGTCCTCTCACCCGCGAGCATTCGGAGAGCGGCACCAGACGCGAGTCCACTCGGCACGCGAGGCGCGGCTCGGCGTGGAGGCCCACGAGCTCCACGGCGCCGTCTGGATAGCGCACCACGGCGCCATCCTGGGCGAGCGGGCGCACCGTGGCGAGCCATCGTCCCGTGCCGGCGTCTTGGATCTCGACGTTGCCCGACAGCAACCGAAAGCGTCGACCCGGAGCGTAGGCTTGGTGTTCGGGATGGACGCCGCTCACGCGGCTCACCTCGAACGAGCGCAAGTCCCAGCTCCGGCCGGCTCCGGTCGCGGACCAGGGGCCCACGCCATCGAGCATCGCAGGCGTTCCTGGGTGTTCGCCCGGTTTCGATTGTGGTGCGCCGAGGCGTGCGCCGGACTTCACGTCGATGCGTGTGCTGGCTCCGTCGACCTCCGCTTCCAAGAGGCGATCGTGATCGCGGAACGCGAGCGAGAGGGTCAGGCCGTTGACGGTGTTCCGGGGCGTCGGAAACACGACGGTGTGTCGGGGGCGCAGCGTGCGAGCGCTCGCGATCACGAGGACGAGATCCTCGAGCGCTCCTCCGGGCTGATCCAGCCGCGCCTCGAACCACGCGAGCACTTGCTGATCGGCGCTCAGGGCGCGGTTGCAGTGGCTGGCGCCGAACACCACGGCGCTCGGCAGGACGATCCGGTCGCTGCTGGTCTGCGCGTGCAGCGGGACCGGGACCACCACCGCCTTGCCGCCGCCTCGCTCGAAGCACGACCAGCGGGTGCCCTTCGGCGGGCGGGGCAGAGCGCCGGACACGTTGAACAGCACCTCCGGCTCGCACGAGATGTCCTTGGCGTAGTCCGTGTAGGCGCACACGAAGCCGTCGTCGCTCAGCACGGCGCGCAGGAGATTGTAGGGCGGAGGTCGGATCAGCGGCCGCTCTTTGCCGACGCGGCGCTGCCGGCCGCTGGGCAACGAGAACGTGTGAGCCGTGCCGTCGTTGCCCAGAAACACGACGTGTCGCTCGTCGGCCGAGAACGCCAGGGCAAAGCTGTCGCGAAAACCGAGCTCGGCGTCGAGCACTCGGGCGTCGTCCTCCACGCGTCGAACGACGAACCGTCCCACCGCTGCGTGCTGCTCGTCCGGAGATCGGGTGAGCTGGAACGTGCCGACGTACTTGCCGCTCGCCGAGACTTCAGCGGCTCCGGACGTGTGCAGGATCCGTCCCTTGCCGAGCTCGATGAGATCCGAAGCTTCCTCTTGGGAGCGCAGCAGCAGCCGGTCGTCGCCGAGCCAGCGCGCGCTTTCCGCGAGGCCTTCGAGACGTTCGACCAGCGATAGATCTGTGGCGCTCAGCACCTCGGGAGGCTGTGACAGCCAAGCCACGCGCCGGCCATTGGGCGAGAGCTCGGCGCCGCCGCTGAACGGGCTCCAGTGCTCCTTTCCAGTGGAGGGCTGGAGCAGCAACGCGCCTTTCGGCGTGCCGTACACCGCGACCAGATCGCGGCCGAGCCGATCCATGCTCGATGCCCGAAACCAGCGATCGGAGCTGACGCGGATCCCGAGGTTGCCCTCGACGTCGTAGCTCTCCTCGCCGACCTCCGAGAGGAACGTGAGCACTCCCGTGTTTGGCGCTGCACTGGGCTTGCGCGGAATGCGTCGCGGCGTTTGCTGCGCGGCGGGCCTTGGTCGCTGCGGGGGTGTCGAGGTCACGCCGCAGCCTGTCGCGACGAAGATCGTCAGCGCCACCATCCGTGCCGAGGGGCTTGCCTCCGCTCGCTTTCGATAAGAACATCGTGGGATCATGAGAAGACTGCTGCTTCTGGTGGGGATGGCGTTGGCGGTGGTGGGTTGCGGTGGAGACGACGCTGCCGGAGGCAGTGGTGGCTCGGCGGGAAGCTCGGCAGCGGAGGCGTGGCCGGCGCCGCCGGCAGCGCAGGTGCGTCGAGCGTGGCACTGATCGACGAGGTGTTGAAGGACGCCTGCCCCGCCGGCAGCAAGGCTCCCGGAACCGGGGTGGCGCCCGGCACCGAGCTGCACAAAGCCACCCTCGACGATGATAGCGCCGTATGCAACGACGGCAGTCCCGCGATCATGTACGTGCGCCGCGCCGCCAACGCTGCCAGCGAGGGAGACTGGGTGATCTTCCTGCAAGCAGGCGGTGGCTGCTCCAGCTGGGAGGTTTGCCGAAACCGCTTTTGCAGCTACCAGACCAGCTACGACGCCGCGAAGATGACGTCCACGCTGGCGCCGGAGGTGGCATCGGCTTCCGGGCTCATGTCCCGCACGGCGAAGAACGCCTTCGGCAACGCGAACCAGGTCTACGTCTACTACTGCAGCTCGGACAATTGGCTGGGCCGCCGCGGAAACGTGGTGCTCGAAGATCCCAACGGCTCCGGTCCGTCCTTCCGACTGCACTTCCGCGGCTTTCAGATCGTAGAGGCCGTCGTGAAGGCGCTCATGGCCGGCGCCTCGTCCGACGACAAGGCGGAGACGCTGCCCAAGCTCGACACGGCGACGCGGGTGCTGTTCGGCGGAAGCTCTGCGGGCTCCACGGGCGCGACCCAGGCGCTGGATTGGTTTCGCGGACAGGTTCCCGGTGCGCAGGTCGTCGGCACCTTCGATTCGATCCTCGACCCGTTGCCCGAGGACGTGGACGACGCGACGATGCGCGAGAGCTGGCAAATCGGGATCCAGCATCGCTACGACGAAGCGTTTGTCGCCCTGTACGACGCCCACCTGGACGAGAGCTGTGTGGCGGCGCACGGCGGCGCCAGTCCCGAGCTGTGCAGCCTCGGATCTCACGTGCGCTTGAATCACGTGACCACGCCGTTCTTCGACCGCCAAGACCTGAGCGACCCCGTGCAGTTCGGCTACTTCAGCTCGGCGGGCGGCACCATGACGCAGCTGGTCGACGCCATCGAGAAGACCGCGAAGCGGCTGCCCGACATCAAGAACAGCGCTGAAGAAAAGAGCGAGATCGCACGGGCGCCCGGCGTGCACGTCAGCAACTGCGGGCAGCACATCGTCATGTTGAACGGTCCGTGGTTCGGTGTGGCGCAGAACGGCAACGCCACGGTGGAGCTATCCGGCAATCCGATCACGGTGCATGACGCCATGGTCTCGTGGATCGCCGGCAACCCGGTGGCGGCCATCGACACGAATCCATCGACCACCTCGAGCTGCGCGGCGACGACGTCGGATCAGTGAGCTTCGGCCTCGGCGGCGTCCAGCAGGGCCTTGGCGTAGGCCGGGTTGTGCACGCCGGCGGCGGGATCCTCGAGCACGCGCAGGACCTTTTCCAAGGCGCCGCTCGGGAGCGTACGGTTCGGCTCGGCGTGGGGCGGACGCTTCCCCAGGGGCGGGCCGCCGAGCTTTTCGTACAGGGCGCGGGCGCGGCCGAGCACGTCGGGCGTGGTCGGGACTCCGCCTTCGTGACAGCGCTGGGTACACGCCTTGGGCGACACCACGGTGAAGTCGTGGGTGTCGCCGCGAGGACGCAGAGCGCCGTGGCAGCCCACGCAGCCGAGCTCCGCGTGGGGCGGCTTCTCGCCCTTCGCACTGCCGAACACCAGCGTCGCCGCACTGGCGTCCGCGCCGTCGTGGCACGTCACGCACACGCGGCTCGTCGCCGCGCTCTCCGGCACTTCGAGCCCGGCACGTAGCGTCACCTTGCGCAGCAGCGTGACACCGACACTCGGGCCGTGAGCCGCGTGACACGTCGCGCAACCGAGGCCGATGGGCACGTCCGGAGCGAGCGGGTCGGGCTTGCGCAGCCCCTGTCGCTCCAGAAACCCTGCCGTCGTGTGGCAGCCACGGCACTCTACGCCGCGCCGCGCGTCGCCGTCGGCGTCCGCTCGCGCCATGCGGGTGCGCTGCCACGCCGCGACATGTCGATATTTCGGCGGCGCGTCGTGACACACCGCGCACACGTCACTGCGCAGCACGGCCCAGCGCGCGGACGGCTCCGGGATCGCCCCGGGGCCGTGGCACCCGGTGCACGTCACGCCGCCCAGTCGTCGGAGCGCGCGCGGCAGCGCATCCCAAGCGTCGCGCCCGATGCGGAAGTGCGTCGAGAAGCCGAGCTCGCGCCGTATGGCATCGAACCCGCCGTCGGCCAAGCCCGGCTCTCCCACCGTGTGGCACCCGAGGGTGCAGGAAGGATCGTGGTCCGGCAGCGCGCCCAGCACGCCGCGGTGAAACACGCTGGTCATCGCTGAGCCCTGCGCGGCCTCCGTCTCTTTCCGGTGGCACTCGCTGCGCCCGCAATCCAGCGGCGTTTCCGAGTGAAGGCCGGACATCACGACGAGGGCGTCGCCCTTCGCGTTGGCGAGCTCCCAGCGACCGCGAGCGTCCGGGCGAAAGGTGGACACCCGCGCGCGCTCTTCCACCTCTGCGCGGCCCAGCGGCGGCGCCTTCTGCACGTGCCAGGGGCCGCCGCCCAGGAGCACCCGGGTGCCCAGGGCCACGCTCGGAAGTCCCGCGCTGCGCGCCGCCGACGCCAGCTTCACTTCGACGTCGCTGCTCCCCGCGGCGCCCGTCCAATGCGCGCGGAACGCGTACGACCCACGCGTGCGCGGCGACAGCGGCACGATGCCGTCGGGCACCGGGGCCGCCAACGGGAGTGTTTTCCCGTGCAGCACGAAGCCGTTCTTCTCGACGCGGGTCGAGAGCTTGGCGCCCTCGGTCTGCGTCCATTCGATCTTGCCGGCCAGCGCTTCGCGGCAGCCCGGATTGAGGACGATGGTGAAGGGCGCGTCGAAGCCGACCTGCGCCGGGTCCTCTATTTGTGCCGTGAAGAGCTGGCGGACCTCGACGTCGGCGTTCGAGTGCTCCGACAGAATGACGGGACAGAGCCCGGGGGCGGAGAGCGTGAGAGATCCGTGCAGGGCGGTGCGATCGACGGCCAGGGCGACGCCGAAGGGCAGCACCCGCGCTTCGCGCACGGCGGCGGGCCACGCGACGCGCGTGAAATCGACGTCGTGCCCCGCCTTTTCGTGCAGCCAGAAGTGCACCAGCTCCGGCGGCGGTGCCGGGCGGCCGCAGGACAGGAAGAGCCCCGCCGCGGCGGCGAGCACGCGAGGCTTCCGCGCCGCCCCGACAATCGATCGAAGAAGACCGCTCATGGCGTCTTCCGGCAGCTGGCAAAGCTGCACTTCGAGCCCTCGCCACAGTCACGGTCCAGCCAGCACTCGGGCTTGGGCTTCTGCGGCAAGCAGTGGCCCGATACGCACTCGCTGCCGAACGGGCATCCCGCATCGCACGCGAAGCCCAGCGCTCCACGTCCGCCCGCCGTGCAGCTGCGACGCGCGTGACCGGGCTCGTAGTGGAAGCGACACGCCCAGGGTTCGGGGCCGGGGCGATCCGGAGCGAAGTCCACGCACACGCGCTCGCCCTCTTGGCCTCGGCGATCGCCGCACAGCCAGCCGACGTCCGGCGCGCCGGGGATCACGCCGGCGGGGCGACCTCCGCCGTGACATACGACCACACCGTCGAAGTCGGCGCACTCCCACTCGCCGTCGTCGGGCAGGCGCGGGATGCGCTGCGTGCACGCTTCCTTCGTGCAGCTGAAGGCGTCGCTCTGAAAGGCGCGATCCTCGCACTTGCGCGCGTAGCCGGAGCCCCAACAGCGGAAGCCCCGGGCCGTGGCCGCGCTGGGCATCGGCTGCGGCACGGAGACGATGCCCTGTTCCGTGAAGCACGCCCGCAGGGTGCCGACGTCGATGCAGTCGTCGCCCACGTCCTTGGGCGCCGGCGTGAGGAGCGCGCGCCCGTGCTCCACCTTCGTTTCCGAAGGTGCTTCGGGCCGGGAGCACCCGAGCAGCACGAGCGCTGCGATCCCGGCGCTTCGGCGCGACATCCTCCGAGCATGCCAGAGCTCTGGGTCAGCCGCCGAACTCCACGCCTGCGGCGAGGTAGAAGATGGGCGAGAAGGTGACGTCGGTCTGGTCGTTTCCACCCACAGGTTGGGAGATGAAACCCAGCTCGATGGGCACCCGAAGCGAGCTGCCCGTGGGGATGGACACCTCGAACAGACCACCAATGTCGAAGCCCTTGATGACGTCGAAGTCGTCGTCGCCCTCCGTGAGGTCGATCAGCTGGTAGCCGAAGGCGATGCCTGGCCGAAACTGGATGGCTTGCGGATCCCCGAAGCGCGCCTTGATGGTCGCACCCAACGTGGTGATCGCCGTGCTGAGGTCGTCTCCTCCGACGTCGAGGGAGGGTCGCGCATGAAGCAGGAATGCGCCGAGCGACAGCTTGGGAGCGACGATGCCGTCGATGCTGGCAAGGGCCAGCGGACCCATGGACGTGTCCAGGTTCCGATCCAATTCCTTCACGTACACCGACCCGGGAACGAGCACGCCGGCCTTCAGCCCTAGGCTCCAAGTAGGATCTGTTGGTGCTGCATAGGGCTGCTGGTAGCCGTAGCCCGCTTGCTGACCTTGCGGCTGCTGGCCGTAGCCTTGCGGCTGCTGGCCGTAGCCTTGCGGCTGCTGGCCGTAGGCCGGTTGCTGTTGCGGTTGTGCGTAGCCCTGCTGCGGCTGCCCGTAGGCAGGGGGTGCGGGTTGCGCCTGAGCGGCGACGGGGATGAGCAGGCACGTACAAGCGATTGCGGCGCATAGGGTCTTCATTCGGTTCCTCCGAGCCCTGGAGTTAGCAACCGAAGTGCCAGCTCGAAGAGCCGGATATTTCGCCGAAAGGCCCGCGAAAACTGGACGTTGAACGGTTCAGGCGCCGCGCTTGAACCGTTCTCAGTCGATGTTCAGCTCACGCATCCGGAGCTTGAGACCGCGCTCGGATACTTCCAAGACTGCGGCCATGGCCGACGTGTCCCCGGCGGTAGCGGCGCGCACCGCACGGATCTCGTCCTCCGTGAGATCCCGTGCACGCCGGATGGAGGAGCTCTGCTCCATGAGCTGGTACAGCGTGTTCTTGGCGATGCCCAGCGCGCGCGCGGTGGCGCCGATGCGAAAGCGATTCTGTCGCAGCGTGGTGAGCAGCCGTTCTTCGGTGATGCTCTGGGGCTGGTTGCCCGAGGGCGGTGGCGTGTGTACGGGACGCTGCGCCGCCGACGGCAACAGCAGTTGAAAGGTCTTGCCTACACGCAAAGGTGCGCCGCTGTGGCGGCTGACCACCAGCTCGCGGGCGAAATTCCTGAGCTCACGCACGTTGCCGGGCCACTCGTACTCCAGCGCACGCGCAACCAGTGAAGACGGCAACCAAGGGTTCTTCGGGTCGAGCTCCGTTGGTAGTGCGCCCCCCATCTCTTCGCTCAAGAAGCGAACGAGGAGCAGGCCGATGTCCGCTCTGCGCTGGCGCAGTGGGGCGACGGTGACGGTGTGTGCCGCAAGGCGCTGCAGCAGGGGAAAGCGAAACTTGCCCTGACGCGACTCCTCCTCGAGGGCCGCGTCCGTGGCGGCAAGGACGCGTACGTTCACCCTGGCCGGGGCGGGGCTGCCCACCGGCTGGATCTCTCCAGTCTCCAACACACGCAATAGCATGGGCTGGATCTCCTGCGGCGTTTCTCCGATCTCGTCGAGGAACAACGTGCCGCCATCGGCGTTGCCAAACCAGCCGGGTCGCGCTTCAGCGGCGCCAGTGAAGGCGCCCCGCCGATGGCCGAAGAGCTCTGCTACTGCAGTGGTTGGAGAAATGGCCGCCATGTTCGCGCATAGGAATGGCTTTCCCGCGCGCCCACTGCTCGCGTGGATGGCCTGCGCTACCAGCTCCTTGCCCGACCCTGACTCGCCGCGAATGAGCACTGGAGCGGCGTGAGACCCAGCACGTCGGATCTCGTCCCACAGGTCGACTATCGCGTCCGATTGGCCGACGATCCCGGCGACGGGTTGCACTCGTTCCGCGCGCGCCCGATGCAGCAGCAGCAGCACGCGATCGGCCAGCTCGAGGGTGACGCCGCGTTCCAGGCGCTCGAGGTCGACCCAAGTGGCCTCCGTCACGACTTCGCCGTCTACTCGCACGGACGCCTTCACCTGGCGACAATCCACTCGCAGCCCGGCTCGGTCCAAAAACAGCACCGTTGGGTCCCGACTCAAATACGCGTCCCGAAGTGGACCGCGAGATCCGTCCAGCCTCACGAAGTCGGGCGCCACGCGCGAGACGGCTACGGGGCGGTCGGCGAACAGACCCGTCGCCACTGCCCGAGCCCCCACCATCTCCAGATCCGGATGGCAGAGGACAGTCAGCGCCGCGATGTCTCGCACGGACGCTGGCGAAACCTCGCTCGCAGGGTCGAGGGTGGTTCGGGTCAGCGTGGAGGAGGCAGTTTTCGTGTTCGATCCGGACACGCCGCGTGACTCTACCGGAGCTGTCGAAGCCTCGCCAGGCGGCGCGCCGGTTCCGCGGCGGAGCAACAAAAATCAGCCGAATGGTGACGGCGCCCAAAACGGGGCTACGCTTTTCGACGCTCATGTCCAAACGAAGTCTTCTTCGCTTGCTCTTCGCGGCGGTGCTCGCCCTCACCTCTTCGGTCACGGTGGCGTGCTCGGACGACGCCGAGCCTGCCGGGTCCCATGGCTTTGGTGGCGGCGGCGGCACGGGTGGCAGCGGCGGCAGCTCTTCCGTGCTGTGCACGACGACGTTTCGCTTCCAGCCCGGCGCCGGGCTCGCCCCCAAGAGCGTGGCGCTGGCGGGAGAGTGGAACGAGTTCGACGCGACGGCGTTGATGCAGGGGCCGGACTCCAGCGGTGCGTTCACCGCCACGGTGGATCTCGCGCCCGGCATGTGGGGCTACAAGTTGGTGCTGGACGGCGACAACTGGATGCTCGATCCCGACGAGGGCTATCGGAAGTACGTCGGTAGCGAAGAAAACTCCGCGGTGCGTGTGCTCGATTGCAGCGTTCCGCGCCTGAGCGTCACGGACAAGTCCTCGGCGCAAGGAACGTACTCCGCGACGATCGCGTTCGAGGCGGCAAACTCCGGCGCGGCGCTTGCCAGCGCGAGCGCGAAGCTTCGTTTCGCGGACAGCGAGAAGGACGTGGACGTGAGCGTGGACGGCAACACCCTGTCGCTGTCGCTCTCCGGCTTGGCCGACGGCAAGTACACGGCCTACGTAACGGCCAAGGATGCGGCGGGCGCCGAATCCGAGCCGCTCCGGTTGGTGTTCTGGATGGAGCCGGAGGCCTTCGACTGGCAGGACGCGCTGATCTACATGATCATGACGGACCGCTTCAAAGACGGGGACCCGTCCAACGATCCTCCGCCCACGAGCGGCGTGCAGGACCCCCGAGGAGACTTCCAGGGCGGGGACCTGGAGGGCATTCGCGAGAAGATCGCCGACGGTACCCTGGACAAGCTGGGCGTGCGCGCGCTGTGGCTGACGCCGTTTCAAACCAACCCCACGGATCCGTATCTGGCGTCGGACAACTACCACCTGGTGACCGGCTATCACGGCTATTGGCCCATCAAGGCCCGAGAGGTGGATCCGCGTCTGGGCGGTGAAGCCGCGCTCCACGCCTTGGTGAAGGAAGCGCACGCTCACGGCATTCGCATCTTGATGGACTACGTGGTGAACCACGTGCATCAAGACCACGAGTATTTCAAGCAGCACCCGGATTGGTTCCGCACCGGTTGCGTGTGCGGAACCGCGGGCTGCGACTGGACGGCGCAGCGGCTGGAGTGTCTGTTCACGCCTTACCTGCCGGACGTGAACTGGACCAACTCGGCCGCCGCCGAGCAGTTCGTGGAAGACGCGGTGTGGTGGCTCGACACCTTCGACCTCGACGGCATTCGGGTGGACGCGGTGAAGCACGTGGAAGACGCCGCCGTCGCCAACCTCTCCACGCGCATCCGCGAGGAAATGGAGCCGGGAGGCACCCACTACTTCTTGATGGGCGAGACCGCGATGGGCTGGAGCGATTGCGGCGTGGACTGCAACAAGGACCAGTACGGCACCATCAGCCGTTACATCGGGCCTCACGGTCTGGATGGTCAGTTCGATTTCGTGCTCTATCACGCGGTGCCGTACCGCGTTTTCGCCTACGACCAGTTCGGCATGCTGCACGCGGACTTCTGGGAGCAGGCGAGTATCGAGCAGTACCCGAAGGGCAGCGTGATGACGCCCTACGTGGGCAGCCACGACACCGCGCGCTTCGTCACGCTCTCGACCTATCGCGGCCAACCGGGCTACGACCAGGGCATCCCCGGCATTCAGTGGGACAACGTGGCGGGGCCGCCTCCGGATGCGGAACCGTACCAGCGTCTCGGCACGGCGCTGTCTTGGCTCTTGGGCCTGCCCGGCGCGCCGCTGCTCTACTACGGCGACGAGTACGGGGAGTGGGGCGGCGCGGATCCCGGCAACCGCGCCATGTGGCGCGGCGACGCGAGCTTGAGCGCGAACGAGCAGTCGCTATTGGATCTCACGCGTAGGCTCGGGACGGCGCGCAAGGACTTGGTGGCGCTGCGGCGCGGGGCGTATCGCTCCCTGTATGCCACGGAGACGGTGCTCGTGTACGCGCGACAGACGGACGATGGGAAGGTCGCGGTGGTGGCGGTGTCGCGAGATCCCGGACCCACCACCAGCGAAGTGACGATCCCCGCGAGCGTGCCGCTGAGTGATGGGACCGTGCTCACGGATCGCCTGGGGGGCGCCTCGGTCACGGTGAGCGGCGGGAAGATGAGCATCGCGCTCGGTCCCCGCGCTGCCCAAGTGCTGGCGCCCTGAGGCGAAAAGCACGCAATTCTGCCCACAAATCCTGGTGTCTTGACGGCGCGCGGTGGTGCCAAGAAACCGTTGCTCGGGAGCACCGTAGTAAACGGGGACCGGGGGCTCGGGTCCCCGGAGGGAAAGGACACACCGTGGGCAAGACGTATCTGATCGCATTGGGCGTGGCACTTCTGACCGTTGGCTGCGACGACAAGCCGAGCAAGCCCCTGGCGCCGACGGCTTCTGCACTCGCCCCCGCGGACAAGCCGGCGGGCGCGACCACGCTGAAGGTGGAGAGCAAAGGCTCCAAGGTGGAGTTCTTGATGAACGCGCCAATCGAGAAGATCAATGGCGTGGTGGAAGACGGCGCAGAAGGGGAGATCAACGTCGACCCCAAAGACGTCTCCAAGACCACCGCCCTCATCAAGGTGGACCTCGACAAGCTCACGCTCTACCAGCAGAAGCGCGAGGACGAGAAGGGGGAGTTCAGCGAGCGCGCGAAGAACGATCAGCAGAACGCTCACGCACGGAACTGGCTCGAAATCTCGGAAGATGCGCCCAAGGACAAGCGCGAGGAGAACCGCTGGGCGGAGTTCAAGATCGAGCGGGTGGTGGAGCCCACCGCCAAGGACCTGACCACGATGAAGGGCGCCGAGCGCAAGGTCACCGGCTGGGCCACCGGCGAGTTTCGACTGCACGGTCGCAAGCAGGAGAAGCGCGTCAAGATCGAGGCGAGCTTCGAGTTCGACGGGGACAAGCTCACCGGCGTGAAGGTAAAGACCCTGGAGCCCATGAACGTCGGGTTGGAGGAGTTCGACGTGAAGCCGCGCGAAGCTTTCGGCAAGTTGGCGCAGAAGACGCTGGGGGCCCTCGGCAACAAGGTTGCCCAAGAGGCGCCCATCGAGCTCACGCTGTCTGCCAAGGCCAAGTGACCATCGACATGGAGCCTCGCTGCCCCGCACGATAGCCTGGCGGGGTGAGCGAGGTTCCGAATCAGAGCAAGGGCGGGTGCTTGAAGGTGCTCGCCATTGGCGGGCCCATCCTGCTCTTGATGGCGTTCCTTTTCTGGAAGGTAGCGGCGGCCAGCGGTCGCGCGGAAGACGTAGCGGCCCGGGTCACCACTCCATACTTGGAAGAAGTGCGCGCTGGGCACTACCAGCGCGCTCTGGAGCAGTACGGCAGCGACGAGCATCGTGCCGAGGTCAGCGCGGAAGCGCTGAAAGCCGCTTACGAGGATCTGATCCAGAAATGGGGCCCGATCCAGAGCATCGAGCTCTTCCGCGCCCAAGAGGAGCACCAGCTGTTCGGCGAATCGATCGTTCAAGTGCGCTACCTGATTCACCAGGAGCGCGCTACGTCGCACGTGATCTACGACATCGCAGGTGAGGGAGCGGCCGCCAAGATCCAGCGGAGCTACGAGCGACCCGGCACGGACACGCTGCGCCCCGCCCCGCGCTGACCCGCAGCGACCAGCCTCGGTCTGTCGCTCTTGGCGCGCGCCGCGCGATAGCGCGCCAAGAGCTTCGCCAGCCGCCGTCCGTCCAGGGGCTTGTGGACGACACGATCCGGACACGAGAGCTCGAGCCGCTGGCCTTCTACCGTGAGCAATCCGCCGGTCATGAACACGACGTGATCCGCGAGGGCCGGGTGTCGCGCCTTGATGTGCTCGAACAGCGCCAAGCCGTCCATCTCGCCCATCATGATGTCCGTGAGCACGACGTCGAAGCGCGGGTCCTTCGCCATCTCTTCCAGCGCTTGCTTGCCGCTGAAGCAGAGCACGACCTCGTGCTCTCGGTTGAGTAGGCGCGCGAGGGAGCGCGCCACGGGACGATCGTCGTCCACCACCAGAATCCTGAGCCGAGACAATATCGGAACGACACTCGAAACCACGGCCTGGCTGACGTCTTCAGTGGCTGCAGCTGGGAGCAACACGACGAAGCGCGTTCCCTTGCCGACCTTGCTCTGCACCTCGATGCGCCCCCCGTGCTGCTGCACGATGCGGCGACTGATCGCCAGGCCGAGGCCGGTGCCCTGCTCGGGTGCCTTGTTGGTGTAGAACGGCTCGAAGATCTTCGGGATCTCGCGGTCCGGGATGCCACATCCGGTGTCGACCACTTCCACTCGCACCTGATCTCCGACCTTTCGCGCGGAGATGCGAATGCTGTTCTCGGCCGCGGCGCCGGGCTTGATGGCGTGGGCCGCGTTGAGCACCAGGTTCAAGAACACCTGTCCCAGCTGGCTCTCCACGCCACGGACGGCCACGTCGTCGGCCTCTTGTAGCAGCATGGCGCGGGAGCGGACCTCGCTCTGGGTCATCTTGGCGACCCAGGTGAGGACACGGCGGATGGGGACTGCGCCCACCGATTCTTGGCCGTCGTTGGGGCGAACCATGGCGCGCAGCTGGCTCACCACGTCGCGGATCCGTCGGCCGCCTTCCGCGGCTTCCGAGACGGCCAGGGCGAGCTCGTCGTCGCTCTCCAGCTCCTGCAGCCGGCCCTGCACGAACTCCAGATTGCTGAGCACGTAAGACAGCGGGTTGTTGATCTCGTGGCCCACCCCCGCCGCCATGGAGCCCGCGGTGATCATGCGGTCCATCTCCATCATGTGCTCGGTGAGCTCACGCTCCTTGGTGATGTCTCGCATCACGGCGATGAAGCTACGGTCTCTGGAATCTGCCGGTACGATGGTGATCCCCACCTGGTGGCCGTTCTTGAGTGAGAGGTCGACGGACTCGGGGATCTGCCGCTCCAGAACCCGATCGATCATCTTCTTCAGGGAGTGGTTGCGAGAACCAGGCGGCAATAGCTCCGCGTACCTGAGCCCCAACGTGTGATCCGCCGGTCGCCCGGTGATGCGCTCCATCGCGGGATTCCAGAGCCGGATCGCGCCGTCTCCA
The DNA here is from genome assembly GCA_020633235.1 of Polyangiaceae bacterium. Lineage (NCBI taxonomy): Bacteria > Pseudomonadati > Myxococcota > Polyangiales > Polyangiaceae > Polyangiaceae bacterium. The sequence goes on from JACKEA010000008.1 coordinate 142,967, forward strand.
TCCACGAGAACGATGCCTTCGTCCACCCGCAAGACGACCAGATGGCTCAGGGTCTCGCTCTGGGTGAACTGCCGCTCGAGGACTTGGCGGGCGCGTTCGCTCTCGGACAGAAGCGTCGTGTACTCGGCAGCGTGCTGGCCCACGAGGGCCAGGGCGAACGCCAGAAAGCCATACTCCAGGGAGAAGGAATGGACGTCTATGACGTGGACCATCATCAGCAGGTCACGAAGGCTGGCCGCCACCCATACGCCGAGCCCGAGCCCCAAGAGCCAGGAACGCCGCTCGCTGCGCATCGTGTCCCACGCGCCGAAGGTCGCGAGGGAAAGACAGAACAGCATGAAGATCGTGCCCAGGGGCTCGGCGATCAAGGCCGCCGGGACGGGATGCTCGATGGTGGACAGCGTCAGCCACTCCACCTCGGTGGAAACCACCCAATGGGTTGCCACCAAGGGAACGAAGAAGATCGCCATCACCGCGTGGGCCAGTCGCCGCGGCCATGGGTTCGTGCGCCCACGTCGGATGGCACCGAACTCCAAGACCGCCAGGCTGATGATTCCAACCGCGACGAACTGGAGCTGCTGGAGGCGCACGGCTTCTTCGGGGGTCGACCAGCTCTGCGCGGCGACCATGTAGGCAAATGCGGCGGTCGCCAAGCACACCACGCCCACCCACAGGCGCTCCCGGGAGTGCGTCGTGCGACCCAGCCACAGCTCGAAGACCGCGAGCAGCAGGGCAATCGCGACGACGGCGATGTCACCGGCGACGAGGCCGCTCACCGCTCACCGCCCCCGTGCGCTGCACGTATCCTCACCTCCTTTCGGGACGGCCGCTGCCGCAGGAGCTTGAGTGACGAAGGTCAGCCTTTGGATTTTGTCGGGCCGCCGCGGCGACGCCACAGGGCGAACAACCCGAAAAGTCCCAAAAACACATTGAGCGGACCCGGGTTTCGGCCCACCGCGCTGCAGCCACAGCCGCCGTCGTCTTCCTTCGGGGTGGCCTTCGCGCCGCCGGCGCCGCCCGTGCCCCCGTCGGGCACAACGCCGCCGTCCGGCAGCTCTTCGCTGGCGTAGTCCCCACACGGCAAGAACGATTCCGGATTCTCGCGAGCCATCAGCGCGATTCCATAGGCACCCGCGCCGAACCCCACCATCGGCATCTCGCCTTTGTAGTCCGCGGTGCTCGCGTCGTGGAGCTCACTGATCAGATCGAAGTTCTCGCCCCCCTGATCCGTGATCCAGCCCAAGAGGCCGGGCGCGTCGGCGTCTCCGGCCATGCGCATGGCGTTGGCCGTGCGCAGGTCGACGAACACCCACTCCTGGCTGTCATACCAGCCGCCGTCGTCGTTGCGCATGAAGCCCCGACCGCTGGGGGGCACCAGCTTGGTCTTCAGGGCGTTGAAGGTGGCACTCGCCGCGCGCCCCTTTGGATCCACCAAGCCCATGCCGACGGCCTCGATGGCTGCGGCGTCCAAGAAGCCCGAGCCGCTCTGGAGCTCCTCGTGGCTTTGGGCGATGGTGCCGTCCGGGGCGGACAGCTCGCTGATGATGGCGTCTCGTGCCTTCTTGCCGGCGCTCCGATACTTCTCTGCGGCCGCGGCGTCGCCCATCCGATCCGCCAGCGCAGCGGCACGACACAAACCGTTGGCCGCGGTGATGGTGGTGTAGGCGAAGCGCTTCTGCTGCCCGTTCCAGTGCACTTCCCAGATGCTGGAGTCGGGGGCGATGAGGCCGCTGGGCTCCTGGAGCGCCACCAGCACGTCCGCCACCTTGCTGGAGATGGCGGGCCACCAGCTGCTCAAGGCGGCTTCGTCGTTCGACTTCTCGACGTACTCGTGCACCGTCCACAGGAACAGCCCGAAGCCGTCGAACTCGATGTTGGGGCCGTTCTCGTTCGAGTCCGACTCCTCCACGCCGTCGCCGAAGTAGCGCGTGATGCTGATCTGGTACGGCTGCCCGACGTAGTCCTGGTACTTGCCGCTGTCGGCACCGAGCTGGAACTCGATGGCCTTCTTGGCCTCGGCGGTGTGGCCAGAGCGCGAGAGTGCCACCACGGCGTAGGCCATGTCCCGAACCCAGGAGATGTTCCACATGCCGGGCGGCAGGCTGGCCAGGATCTGCCCGTTGCCTTTGCCGGCCTCGGTGACCTGCCCCATGCGCAGGATCGTCATGCTCTGGCGGAACAGATCCGACTCCGGAGCGGACAGCCCCGTGGGCGCAGGCGTGTGCCATGCATCCCATTCCGCTTTCTCCGCGGTGAGCAGCTGCTCCGGAGTGCGGCCATTGATCCAGCTCCGCACGGCGTCGATGCGCGGAGCCACATCACTCTTGTCGTCCAGCACCACGAAGGACCCTGCCCACGCGCTCTGGCCCGTGGCCAGGTTGCCCAGGGACCACTGCAAGCCGGCGGCGGCGTCGTCGAAGGTGCCGCCGGTGCCGGCGTTGTCGCTCAAGTCCGCGGCGGAGTTGAGCGCCGTGAAGGGGTTATCGGGGCTCGCACCATGGTGCGTCGATGGTCCGATGCTGCCGTAGGCCAGGGTGAGGCCGCTGGGCCCCCATTCCATCCACGCGTCCCGGGTGCCGTCCCAGGCGATCGTTTCTTGCTCCGACCCAGGGTCCGGCGCGCCGGCGCCGAGGTGGAAGTTGAAGAGGGCGTAGGCGTCCACCGGCTCGGCGCTGCCACTCGTGCGCTCCACGCGCAGCACGCTCACCAGCGCGCGCTCGGCGAGGCCGATGGGAACGAACTGGTACTCGTCGACGCTGAGGCCGCTCACGGTGCGCTGCACGTGAATGATGCCCGTGCCGACCTCGTATGCCACGGAGCTTGGCGTCACGTCGCCGAGCCAGGTCCCGGTGCTGCCCACCCGCAGCCCGGGGTACAGATCGTAGGCGACGTCCCGCGTCTGGGCGCCGTCGCTACGCGTGCGGTAGGGATGCTCCAGGAAGCTCGTGATGCGGTTCTGCGTGACGTCGTAGCCGGCCACGGCGAGGCCGTTGGACGACACCAGCATGTTCGCCGAGCGATGGGGCTGGGCCTCGGCCCAAGCTCGAGGTGCCGCGAGCGTGGTGAGGGCTACGAGGGACCCAGTGAGCGCCCGACGCAGCACGGGAGCGCTCAGTGGACGGTTTCGAAAGAGTCTTCCGGCTCGGTCTTGTCCCCGGGGACGAAGAGGAACACCAGCGGGATGATGCTGATGGACCCAAGGAGCAGGCCGACGATCTTTGCGAGGGTGACGAGACCAGGTTCCATGACGGCGTCGGAGCTTGGCCTACGGTGGGGGCCAGATCAAGCTGCCCGATGACATATCGGGGGTTTTCTCCGTTGGCGCGCCGCGGGTGGTGGGCTACTCGGTGGCCATGCGTCGAGCGGCGGCCGCGCTGATTTGCTGGAGCGTTTTCGGGGTGAGCGCCTCCGCGTGGGGCCAGGGCGCAGGGGTCGAGCCCGACACCGGGCCGAATCCGGTGCCGGGCCCCGGCGAGCCGCCGCCCCCCGAAGAGCCCCGCGCCGAGCCAACACCAGAACCCGTCCAGCTGGAGGAAACGCCCGCCCCCACCCCCGTGCCCGAGAAGAAGGTCGCTCAGGCGGTGGAGCCCGAGGCCATGCCCCAGCCGACCGCGAAGCCCGCGCCCGCACCGGAGTTTCCGAAGAGTCGTTTCTCCTTCGGCTCCTACGGTCGGGTGGTGGTGGCTTCCGATGGTCGCGGTGGCGAGGGACGCAATGCGGACGTCGTCGCTTATGGCTCACGCATCGACGAGGGCACCTACGCGGAGCTCGAGCTGCGCCGAGACGACGACTGGGAACCCGGTCTCACGTCGCGCGTGATCACCACCCTGGCCATCGCAGGACCGCTGTTTCACTACGACGGCCGCTTCGACGCCAAGCTCGCTCTGCGCAATCTGTACGTCGAGGAGCGCGGCATCGGCGACAAAGGCCTGTCGGCGTGGGTCGGCTCGCGCATGTACCGCGGTGACGACATCTACCTGCTCGACTTCTGGCCCCTGGACAACTTGAACACCGTGGGCGGTGGCGCGCGCTTCGATTTCCCGACCAGCAAGACCTACATCGCGTGGCACCTGGGCATGAACCGCGCTGCGGATCCCTTCCAGTACCAGGAGGTGGATCGCCCGGCGCCGCAGAACCAACCCGGGACCGAGACGGTCGCTCTGTTGGATCGCCCGCGAGTGATCTCCAGCCTCAAGGTGCAGCACATCCAGCCCTTGGGGGAACGCGCCGGCGTGAAGGGCGTGCTGTACGGCGAGGTGCACCGCCTGCCCAGCGGTGAGCGGGAACGGCAGCCCGGCGTGGTGGAGGACGTACCTGGAGACAGCGGCGCGCTGATCGGCGCACAGGTCGGGCTGTTCACCGGGAAGCGGGACACCTTCATCAACTTGTTCTTTCGCTACGCCCGGGGCTTGGCGGCCTACGGAGAGCTGGCCACGCCCGAGGGCACCAGCCCGGAGCGTACGGTGGAGGGCGCGACGGAAACCCGCATCGGCCTTTCGGCGAACTGGGAGGGCGGCCCCGTGGGCGTGGTGGCGGGCGGCTACTTCCGCAGCTTCCGCGAGCCGACGCCGGAGAAGTTCAACTACGGCAACCTGGACGAGGGCATCTTCGTGGTCCGCCCGCACCTGTTCTTGGGGGAGCACGCCGGCATCGCGGTGGAAGGCTCCTACCAGGCGCAGCAGCGCGGCATCCTCAACGTGGCGACCAACCAGCCGCTGCACGCGAAGCTCTGGCGCTTCGGGGTGATCCCCTACCTCTCCCCGTCCGGGGCCGGGGTGTTCAAGCGGCCGCAGCTACGCCTGATCTGGGCCGTGACGCAGCGCAACGACGATGCCCGAGCGCTGTACCCCTCGGACGACGTGTTCGCGCGGCGCAAGACGGAACAGTTCTTCGGCATTGGCGCGGAGTGGTGGTTCAACTCCACGAGCTACGGCGACTGAATCCTGCTAGGTCTGGTGTCATGGCCCATATTCGGGGAATGGCTTTCTTGGGGACGGCGCGCTTCATCAAGCGTGAGCACGGACAAGACGTGCTCGAGCGCATCGTGGAGCGCGCGGGGGAGGCGACGCAAAAGACGTTCGCCAAGAAGATCGACGGGCTGGGGCTGCATCCCTACGATGCCTTCGTGGGTTTGCTGCGGGCGGTGGACGCGGAGCTCGGCAACGGCGACCTCACGTTCTGCCGCAAGGTGGGGGACATGGCGGCACGCAACGACCTGGAGACCATCTTCAAGGTGTACGCCGTTCGGCCCAGCGCGGAGCAGATGATCCGCGGCTGCACGCCCATCTGGGGCATGTACACGGTAGATGCCGGCCTGATGGAAGCGGTGGACGTTCGCCCCGAGAGCACCAAGCTGCGCATCGTCGATTTTCCGGACATGGATCCGGCGCACTGCAAGCTGATGGAAGGCTGGATGATCGCCGCGATGGACGTGATCGGCGCGACGGTGTTGCCAGGCGCGAGCGAAACCGAATGCACCTCCCAGGGCGGGCGCTATCACGAGTTTTCTTGCCAGTGGACGCTGCGGGAGTGAGCAGGGTCAACACGGCGTGAATCGTGCTGGCGCGGGGCCGCGACCGCGTGCCACCCTACGCCCCATGGTCAACACGCGAGGGCTCGTGCTGGCGGCCGTCCTCGGCGCGGCTTCCACCGGATGCATGGACTTCGAAGGGCTGGAGGGGGACCGCCCGATCAAGACCAACGTCCAGGACTGGCGCAACGAGGTCGTCTACCAGTTGCTCGTGGATCGCTTCGCCAACGGCGATCTCGCGAACGACTACCGTGTCCAGCGGGACGCACCGGCGCGCTACCACGGGGGCGATTGGCGTGGCGTGGAAGAGCACCTCGACTACCTCCAGAACCTGGGCGTCACGGCGATCTGGATCTCTCCCATCGTGAAGAACGTGGAGACGGACGCGGGCGTGGACGGCTACCACGGCTACTGGACGCAGGACTTCACGCAGCTCAATCCGCACTTCGGGGATTTGGCGAGCCTGCGGCGCATGATCGACAAAGCGCACGACCACGGCATCAAGGTGATCCTGGACATCGTGGTGAACCACGTCGGCCAGCTCTTCTATTACGACATCAACCTGAACGGGCAGCCCGACGAGCGGGTGGAAGGGGCCGGACCGGTGATCGCGCCGAAGCCGCCCCAGGGCGGGACCGAGACCAGCCCCGTCGTCCACATCAACGAGTACGACCCGGACTACGATCCGCGAGGCGTGCAAGCCTGGACCAGCCTGGGAGAAGCCGGGCCGGCGCCCATCATCTTTGCCTACGACCCGGCGTCCAATCACATGCCCCCGGAGCCGGAGATCTTCCAAGAGCCCCGGGCCTACAACCGGCGCGGCCGGGTATGGGACTGGAACGACGACGAGCAGGTCATCAAGGGAGACTTCCCCGGCGGGCTGAAGGACCTCAACACCGAGGACCCCGACGTGCGGCAGGCCCTGACGGACGTCTTCGTGCACTGGGTGGAGCTGACGGACCTGGATGGCTTCCGCATCGACACCTTGAAGCACGTGGAGCACGGCTTCTGGCAGACGTTTGCGCCGCAGGTGCGCGCCCGCCTCGCCGCGGACGGCAAGAAGAACTTCTTCATGTTCGGAGAAGCCTTCGACGGCCGGGACGACTTGGTCGGCTCCTATACCTTCGACAACGAGGTCGACAGCGTCTTCTACTTCCCGCAGCACTTCACCGTGTTCCGCGACGTGTTCCAGCAGGGCCTGAGCACGGATCGCATCGAGACGCTGTTTTCACAGCGTCTGAATCCGGGTGGCAACTACGGCACGGTGCCGCAAGAGAACGGCATCGGCGTGCCCCCGAACAAGGCGCTGGTGAACTTCCTGGACAACCACGACGTCTCCCGCTTCTTGTTCAACCGTCCGGATCCCGCGGCGCTGAACAACGCGCTCTTGTTCCTGTTCACGGAGGACGGCATCCCGTGCGTGTACTACGGCACGGAGCAAGCCTTCTCCGGCGGCAACGATCCGGCGAACCGCGAAGACCTGTGGAAGAGCGGTTACGACCAGCAGAGCCCGCAGTATCAGTGGATCCGCCGTCTGTCGCGGATCCGCCGGGCGTATCCCGCGCTCACCCATGGGGATCTCAAGATCACTTGGGCATCGGATCGCGCGGGGGACGAGCCGGACGCCGGCATCGTCGCCTTCGAGCGCACCGGCGGCGACGCCGGGGACGCCTACGCGCTGGTGGTGATCAACACCAACGCGAATCACGAGAGCTCCCCGCAGTTCAACGGCACGCCCATGACCACGTCTTTGCCCGATGGCACCGTGCTCGTGAACGTGCTCGATCCGAACGAGGCGCCCGTCACCGTGGGCGCCGGGGGTGGGCTCAGCGTCACGGTCCCCGCCACCAGCGGCAAGATCCTGGTGCGCCAGGGCGACGTGGTGGCGGGCCTGTGATCACGTGAAGGAGCTCGAGCGCAGCCTCGGAGCGGTCAGCGTCATCGCCATCAGCATGAGCTCCATGCTGGGCAGCGGCATCTTCGTGCTCCCGGGCCTGGCGGCGGCCAAGACAGGGCCCAGCGTGTGGCTCGCTTACGTGCTGGCGGGGCTGTGCGTGTTTCCCGCGGCGGCGTGCAAGGCGGAGCTGGCCACGGCGATGCCCACCTCCGGCGGCACCTACGTGTACATCGATCGCATCTTCGGGCCGCTGGCGGGAACCGTGGCGGGCATGGCGCTGTGGCTCAGCATGCTCATGAAGAGCGCGTTCGCGCTGGTGGGTTTCGGCACCTATCTCATCGCCCTGAGTGACTTGCCGGTGAAGCCCACGGCGTCGGTGCTGCTGGTCGCCATCATGGCGCTCAACGTGCTGGGCGTGCAGAAGGTGGGCAAGGCGCAGACCGCGGTCGTGTTCGTGGCGGTGGTGGTGCTCATCGGGCTCATCGGCTTTGGGGTGGGGGACATAGAGCGTGAGAACCTGCGCGGTGGTCTGGTGCACGGCCCCGGCGGCTTGCTCGCCGCCACGGGCTTCGTGTTCGTCGCCTACAACGGCGTCACCAAGGTCGCGGCCATCGCGGAAGAGGTGAAGAACCCGGAGCGGAACATCCCCCTGGGTATGCTCGGGTCGCTGTTCTTCGTCGTGATCCTGTACGCGGCGTTGGCGCTCACGTTGGTGGGCGTGGTGCCCCACGAACAGCTGGGCACGGATCTGCATCCCATCTACACCCTCGCCAGCCGCGTTGGTGGGCGCTGGGTCGCTGCCGGTGCCGCGGTGCTGGGCGTCATCACCATGACCAGCATGGCGAACTCGGGTCTCTTGGCGGCCTCGCGCTTCCCCTTCGCCATGGCGCGGGACCGGCTCTTGCCGGACGTGCTGAAGGACGTGCACCGCAGGTTCCTCACGCCGGTGCCCGCCATCTTGCTCACCGGCATCACGATGATGGTCGCCCTCTGGCTGCTGGACGTGGAGCGACTGGCCAAGATGGCGAGCGGTCTCGTCATCATGCTGTTCATCACCGTGAATCTCTCGGTGGTGGTGTTCCGCGAGAGCGGGGTGCACTGGTACCAGCCGAAGTACCGCTCCCCGCTGTACCCGTGGCTGCAGGCCTTCGGAGTGCTCGCTGGCCTGGCGCTGCTCGTGTCCCTCGGGCCGCTGGTGCTGTTCGGTGCGTCCTTGGTCGTGATCCCCGGGCTCGGCTTGTTCCTGTTCTACGGACGCCGGCGCACGGTCCGGGTCGGCGTGGTGGGGCAGCGCGCGCGCCGCGCGGAGCTGCTCCAGGGTGGCCCCAGCTCGGTGCGGCCGGAGTTCAGCGTGGAGGGCAACGCGCCGGTGGTGGTGGCGCTGTTCGGCAAGGAACACTCGCCGGAAATGGTGGTGGAGCTCGGCGCCGCGCTGGCAGATCGGGAGAAGCTCCAAGTGCTGCACCTGACGGAAGTGCCTGAGCAGACGCTCTTGGACGCCGCGCTGGAAGAAGACGTCGCCGTGCGCTCGCTCCGCCGCCGGGTGATGGCGCTGGGAGAGGACCGCGCTGCGGACATCGAGTTCCACGCCGTGCTCTCTCGCGATCTGGGCCAGACCGTGCTCAGCGCCACGGCCAAGGTCAGCTGCCACTGGGTGGTGATGGAATGGCGGGGCCGCGAGCGCGACACGCTCCTGCCCTACAATCCCATTGGTTGGCTGATCAACAACCTGGACGCCAACCTGGCGTTCTACAAGGACGCGGGCGTGCGCCACGTGCGCGAGATCCTGGTGTACGCGGAGCCGGGGCCGCACGACGCGCTGGTGGTGGAAACGGCCAATCACCTCGCGCGGCTGTGGCGCGCGAACGTGACCATGGCGCGCTTCGTGGCGGACGACGCGCCGCAGACGTCGCTCCAGGCCGAGCGCGACTACGTGGGCCAGTTGTGCCATTTGTGCACGGCACCTACCAGCGAGCTCATCGTGCGCGGCAAGAACAAGATCCAAGCGCTCTCTGCGCTCACGGCCGCCTACGACCTCTTGGTGATGAGCGCGCCGGACGTGACGCTCTTGCGGCAGATTCGGGGTACGGACCAGGACCGCATCAAGGCGCGCGCCGGTTGCTCCGTGCTCACGGTGCGCACTCCCCGCGGCCGGACCCACGAAGCCTTCGCCAAGCTCAAGGCCGAAGCGCCGGTGGAGCAGTGTCGACTGCCGGAGTACGTGGCCCCCAACGCGCTCTCGGCGCGCGTACAGGTGCCCAACAAGGACGCGCTGTTCAGCTACTTCGCCAAGATGTTCGCTCCCGTGCTGGGCAACGTGTCGATGCAAGACATCGACGCCGCCTTGTGGGAGCGGGAGCGCACGCAGAACACCTCCGTGGGGCACGGCGTGGCGCTGCCCCACGCCACCATCAACGACGCCAAGCGCGCCTATGTGGGCGTGTTCACCACGGACAAGCCCGTGGATTACCTGGGGCCGGACGACCAGCCCGTGGATGTGTTCTTCGTGACCATCTGCCCGCCCAGCGAGCGGCAGACTCACTTGCAGCTGCTCTCACGCATCGCGGCGTTGTCGCTCAAGACGAATCTCCTCGAACGCCTGCGCGAGGCAGAAGACCCCGAAGCCATGCGTCGCGCCATCGAAGAGTGCAGCACGCAGATCGAAGCTTGAGGTAACACTCGCGGGCTGAGGTGGCGTGTGAAGGGAACACGTCAGCGGCAGATCTCCCGACAAAACCGGCGCAAGCACCTTGGCACGGTGCTTGGACTGGAGCTGGGTCAGGAGGTTACCAAGAATGAAACGGATTCTCTCGACGAGCGGCTCTGCGCTTTTGTGCATCGCCGCACTCATGGCGGGCTGCAGTGGCGCTGACGACACGGCGAGCCCGCGCAGTCCCTCGTCCGGCACCGGAGGTAGCAGCGGAAGTGGTGCGGAGTACGGCAGCGGCGGGGCTGCAGGCTTCGATTCGAGCGGGGGCGACACCGGAAGCGGTGGCACCACGTCCAGCTCGCCCTGTCAGAAGAAGAGCGACTGCAAGCTGCCCGAGTGCGCCAAGAAGACGTTCTGCAAGAACCTTCTGAGCGACGGCGGGATCGGCGGCAGCGCCGGAGAAGGCGGCGCGGCGGGGTCGGGCTCGAGCGCCGGCACCGGTGGCTTGCCCAATCCGGGCATCGACGGCGGGCCGATCGCCATCGACAGCGGCATTGGATTGGTCAACGTCAACGCCTCGATCTCCACGGCCAAGACGGACAGCTGCGTCAACGGGCTGGACATCTCCCAGACGACCCTCACCGTCGACGTCGACAACAAGAAGCCCAGCGCGCAAACGTTGATCTTGTCGGGCGAAGTGAAGCTCGAAAGTGGTAGCTCGAGCCAGACTTGGCCGATGTTTCTGACGCAGACCCAAATCACGGTCAAGGCCAACTGGTCGAAGTCCGTGTTGCTGGAGACCACTGGCCTGCCGACGCCCGACTCCTGCAGCTACTGCGATCAGGACGCGACGGTCTCCCTGACCTACGAGCGTGAGGACAAGACGAAGAAGACCGTGAGCTTCGGACCCTACAAGATCAAGTGCAACTGATCTGATCTCGAGCACAGAAGGCGCGCAGCGGTGAAGGTCGCTGCGCGTTTTCTTTTTGTGGAGGTAACACGACGCGCTCCGATGGAGACGTCCTGGTAACAGCTGTCAGGCAAACCACCGCAGAAACGAGCGCCTAGCGCGCGGCACGGTAGCTGCAATTCGTAGCGCTCATGAAGACTCGCACTCGCATGGGCTGGATGACTCTGGGCATGTCGCTGTCACTCGCGAGCTGCGCCGCCGGTACGTCGTACGACGGCGAAAGCGGCGCCGCAGGCGCAGGCTCGAGCAGCATCGAGGGCGCCGGCAACTACCCCGGCGGTAGTCTCCCCGGCGCCAGCTGCAGCCAGGTGAAGGTCACCACGTCCGGCGCGGACCTCAACGTCCGTCCGACGCCCGATACCAGTGGCGCCCCCGTCGGCTCGCTCGCGAATGGCACTGTGGTGGACGTGCTCTCCGAAACCGACGGCGAGGCCGTCAACGGCATGAGCAAGTGGTACGAGATCCAGTCAGGAACGCTCGAGGGATACGTCTCGGCGGCCTACGCGGTCTGCGCACCCACGGTGACCGAAGACGTCCAGTTCTACCTGCCCTTCAAGTGCGGCTTCACCACCACGATCAGCCAAGGTAACGGCGGTACGACCAGCCACGGGGTCGGCAAGAAGACCGAGTTCGCCTTCGATTTTCGCGCCCCGGCGGACACGCCGATCATGGCCATGGCCGACGGCGTCGTCGCGCACGTCTTCGACGAAACGGTTCCGGGTGACCCCTGTTACTTGGGGGGCGGCGCGGAGTGCTACGCCTACGCCAACCTGGTCGTTCTTCGCCACGCCGACGGTACGACGACCTTGTACAAGCACCTCAACGGGGTGCGCGTTGCGGTGGGCGATTCGGTCGTTCGTGGGGAACGCATCGGCCGGTCGGGCACGACGGGGCAGTCGACCGGGCCGCACTTGCACCTGATGCGTCAGGAGGACTGCGGCCAAGCCAACTGCCAGTCGATCCCGATGAAGTTCGAAGACGTTCCCGGCTCCGGTGTGCCTGCCGACGAGCAGGAAGTGACGAGCGGCAACTGCAAATAGAGCCTCGAAAGGTGTCCAAAATGTCCGTCCAGAAGTCTCAGAGCCAAGTGGTGGGTGCGGTACTCGTCGCGGCCGGTTCGTTGCTGCTGCTCATCGCGCTGCCGACGACCGCGTTCTCCGGGTATCACGTGTTCCTCGATCCGAGGGGAGCGATCTCTGCCCGGGAAGCCGCACCTTTCTTTGCGCTCGGCGCGGTGACCATTCTGCTGGCCGCACTCCCTCTGGCGCTCGGCGCCATCCTGATGAGAGCGCCGGCGCCGCCCGCAGTGTCGTTCGGCGCGGAAACGGCGATTGGTCCCAGAGCGCCCACGCTCCCGACGATCCGTCCGCAGGCGGGCTACCCCACCCACTATCTCCTCGCGGTCGTGACCGCCCTGCTGCTGCTGAGCGCGCTCGTGTTGGCAGGGACGGCCGCGTATCACGCAAAGCAAAGCAGCCACCACAGGGCCTACGCATACTCGGGCTGGCACGTCGACTACCGCCGCTTGGCGAGGGCCAACACGGAGCGCACCAACGGTTTGATGCTGCTCGGCGCTGGCGGCATGTTCTTCCTCTGCGCACTGGGGTCCGGCGGCGCCACCTGGGCATCCGCGCGTCGCCGTCGTCGGGTCGGCTGATGGCCAAGCGCACGATGGCCGCGCTCTTGGGACTCGCGATCGCTGCCTGCGCCGAGGCGCCCCCAGACTCGATCCCGAGAGCTTCCACAAGTGCCGAGCTCTACCCGGTGCTGCAGCCGTATCAGGACGAGCTGGTCCTGTACGACCTGGTCGACGAGGATCGCGTTGGAGGTCCGCGTCCAATCCCGCTGGCGATACGGCGACCGCTGGGACTGAAGGGTCCGTTGCCGGTGGTGATCTGGTCTCACGGCGGCGCGCACGGCAGCACCTCGCCCCAGAACAGCATGGAGGAGTGGAGTCGGTTCGCGGCGCGCGAAGGCTACGTGTCGGTCAGCATCGCTCACGTACCCCGGAGCGACGAACAGCGCGCAGAGCTGTGCTCAGAGCTCGCCATTCCCGACTGCGAGCTGTTCAAGTACCTGAACTGGGATCGTCCGCGCGACATCGAGCTGGTGCTCGACGCGCTGGAATCCCCGGAGCCAGGCTCGCCCTTCGCCAAGGGACGGATCGACTTGCAGCGCATCGCCCTCGGAGGGCACTCCGCAGGGGCAGGCGCGACGATGATGGTCGCCGGCGCCATGCGCACCTATGGCGGCGTGCCCACCTGGATGGAGGACCCCCGACCGCGTGCCTTCCTGACGTTCTCGCCGCAAGGTCCGGGATCCGAGGGCTTCGTGGAGAGCTCCTGGGACGGCGTGCTTCGACCCAACCTGCTGGCTACGGGGCTGGGTGACGAGAACGACGGCAACACGCCGGAGTCGCGCGCGCTGCCCCATGATCTGATGCCCCCCGGTGACAAGTTCCGCGTCTTTCTCGCTGATCTCGGCGCCGTGCACGGCGTGTTCGATCACAAGCCCGAAGCCTGTGCCCACGACTATCCCCTCGATCACTGCAAGCAGCTCGTGGGTTGGCTCGAAAGCGCCACGCTGGCGTTTCTGGACGCGTACTTGCGCGACGACGCCAATGCCCAGCGCTGGCTGGCTTCCGACAACCTGCCCAAGGCCTCCGTCGGTGTGGCGCAATGGAGTCATCGTTGAAGCGCGCGTTCTTGCTCGGGGTAGCGCTCGCGGCATGCAGCGGCAGCGAAGGAGCGGTGGTCACCCCACAGCAATCCTGTGACGCGACGGATTGGTCTGCTTGCCGGTACGTGGGTGAGCACCATCCCGTCATCGAGCTGTCCGGCGGAAGCGTGGAGAACCCCGCGCTGAAGCGCTCGATCCCCGCGCTCTTGCGCTTGCCCGCGGACTCCGCGGGCCCTCTCCCGGTGGTGATCTGGTCCCACGGCGGGGGCTTCGACGACGCCGGTCAGAAACTGGGCGCGCGCTGGGGACAGACCATCGCTGCTGCGGGCTACCTCGTGATCCACGTGGCCCACATCGTGCCGAGCGCGACACAGATCGCGACGCTGTGTGCCGAGCTCGACATCCCCCCGAGCGAATGCAGCGGCGAGTGGTCGTTGCCACAGGTCGTCCGTGCGCGGGACGTGAGCGCCGTGCTCGATTCGCTTCCGAAGATCGGCGAGTGGCTCAGCCAGAAGGGCGGTGCCAGCTTGGACACCTCGCGCGTGGCCATCGCCGGCTGGTCCGCGGGGTCGCAGCCGGGACTGCTGCTTGCCGGAGCGCGCATCGAGCTGACGCCGTCCCTCGGGTTCAGCTCGCTTGACCTACGGCCCTCTGCTTCGGTCGCCCTCTCGCCGCAGGGGCCTGGCTTTTCCGGCTTCTTCGCCGACGCCGCCGGTTCCTCCTGGGACGAGATCCAGCGTCCGACGCTGGTGCTCACAGGTGACAATGACATCAAGCCCCAGAACCCGGACCTGCTCGGTAGCATCCGCCGACAAGCTTGGGAGAATTTGCCGGGTGCAGACGGACGCCAGCGCTTGCTCTACTCCCATATCCCCGCCGGCGTCGGCGAGCACGGCAGCTACAACCTGGGCGACGCCCAGAGCAGCGACGAGCGCCTGAGCCGTTTGAGTGAAGCGCTCAGCTCCACCGTGCGGGCGTTCCTGGATGCCGAGCTGAAGCATTCGTCCGAAGCGCGCGACTACGTGGGCTCCGAGCGGCCACGCTCCCTCGCCGGGACTGAGCGCAGCGATTGGCTCGCAAAGTAGCGAGCAAATCCAGACTTCTTGTCGGTCCGCCGCGGAACAGGGTGAGCACGACGCTCTTGGAGTCTTAGAGTCTCCCCATGAGCGACGACAAGATCGGACTCTGGTCCGTCGTGGCCATCGGCGTGGGCGGCATGGTGGGCGGCGGGATCTTCGCCGTGCTCGGCCTCGCGGTGCAGCTCGCTCACGGCGGTACACCCATCGCCTTTCTCGTCGCAGGTATGGTCGCGTTGGTGACGGCGCACTCCTACGCGCGACTCTCCGTCCGCTATCAGAGTCAGGGCGGTACCGTGGTGTTCGTCGATCGCGCCTTTGGTCGGGATCTGCTCACGGGCAGCCTGAACACGCTGCTTTGGGTGAGCTACG
Organism: Polyangiaceae bacterium; assembly: GCA_020633235.1. Lineage (NCBI taxonomy): Bacteria > Pseudomonadati > Myxococcota > Polyangiales > Polyangiaceae > Polyangiaceae bacterium. The sequence continues at coordinate 158,141 of JACKEA010000008.1, forward strand.
TCGTGATGCTGGCGCTGTATGCCTTCGCCTTTGGCAGCTACGGCGCGACGTTCTTTCCCGGCTCCGGCATCATTACCCGCCATCTGATCATCAGCGCCGGCATCTTGATCCCCACGGCGCTCAACATGTTGGCCGCGTCCATCATCGGCAAGGCGGAAACGTGGGTGGTGGCCATCAAGGTCACCATCTTGGTGGGCTTCGTGGCGGTGGGCCTGACGGGTGTGGATCCATCGAACCTGGCGCCTTCGGAGTGGGCGGCGCCGGTGCCGCTGGTGGCCGGCGGCATGATCATCTTCCTGGCCTACGAGGGCTTCGAGCTGATCGCGAACGCCGCCGAAGACGTGAAGGACCCCAAGAAGACGCTGCCGCGAGCGTTCTACGTCACCGTCGGCTTCGTCATCGTGCTCTACATGTTGGTCGCCGGCGTGGCGGTGGGCTCGCTGTCCGTCGACAAGATCGTAGAAGCGAAAGACTACGCGCTGGCGGAGGCCGCCAAGCCGGTGCTCGGCCAAGCGGGCTTCTCCATCATCAGTGCCGCCGCAGTGCTCAGCACGTTCTCGGCCATCAACGCCACCCTCTACGGTTCTGCGCGCCTCAGCTACACCATCGCCAAGGAAGGCGAGCTTCCCGAGATCCTGGAGAAGAACATCTGGAACAAGCCGCTCGAGGGTTTGCTCATCACCTCCGCGCTCTCGCTGTTGCTCGCCAACCTGGCGGATCTTTCGAGCATCTCCATGATGGGCAGCGCGGGGTTCTTGCTGATCTTCGCGGCGGTCAACGCCGCAGCCGTGCGGCTGTCGTCGGAGATCGGCGGGCACCGCTGGATTTCCATCCTAGGGGTGGTGCTGTGCGCTGCGGCTTTCGGCGCTCTGGTGTGGCAGACGATCCGCGAGCATCCGAGCCACCTGGCGGTGCTCGGAGGCATGCTGGTGCTCGCGTTCGGCGTGGAGCTCGGCTACCGCGAGCTGCGCGATCGCAAGTTGTCCCTGTGAACCGCGTCCGGACACCGTCCGGAGAGTGTCCAGACGTTCGCCGACGACAACAGGGAGTTGTCGGGAGTTTCTTGCGGCAAGTGGCTGGCGCGGATACTGCTTGGGGGTCGCTATGCGCTTTCCGTTCCAAGCCGGTGTGGGGGTGGCGTTGCTCCTGGGTTTGGCCACGGGCTGTGGAGGAACGCCAACGGATGGCGAAGACGTGGCGGCGGCGCCGTCGTCTCTGGACATCTCGGTGTTCAGCTTGCCGCCCTCGGGCGTGGCCGAGCGCGCGGCGATCGTCGGCAAGTACCCCGCGCTGGATCCCACCGGCATCGTCCCCCGCGGCCTGCTGGAAGACGCGATCGCGTTCTTCGACGTCAACAAGCCGTACATCCCGAAGCAGCAGTACTTCGTCGTCGTGGACTTCGCGCCGTATTCCGGCAAGGACCGCTTCTTCGTCGTGGATCTGAACACGGGCGCGGTGGAGCCACACAAGGTGGCGCACGGCGACGGCACGGACCCCAACAACGACGGTTACGCGGACGTGTTCAGCAACACGCCGGGGTCACACATGAGCTCTCTCGGGTTCTACCTGACGGCCGAGATCTACAACGGCACCCATCCGCACTCGATGCGCGTCGATGGTCTGTCGCCGGATGGCAGTCCGAACGGGATGGCGAACACCAACGTGCGCGATCGGCTGATCGTGGTGCACGAGGCGTCTTACGTGAGCGACGCCAACACGAGTCAGCAAGGGCGGAGCAACGGCTGCTTTGCCCTGGACCCCGCCATCGAGAACGCCTTCGTACAGAAGGTCCAGAACGGCACCCTGATGTATGCGGCCACCTCGCCGCTGAACCCACCGGTTGGCGCCGGCGGCGGAGCGGGCGCCGGCGGCGGGGGCGGTAGCGGTGGAGGCGGGGCCATCTGCAGTCCTCCCGACTGCTCGAGCTGCGGCAACTGCTACGCCCAGTGCCTGTGCGCCGGCATTCGCAATCCGGCGGAGTGCGCTCAGAGCTGTGGTCTGGACGGGACCGGTGGCGCGGCGGGCGGCACCGGCACCGGCGGCGCGGCGGGCGGCGAGCCCGTGAGCTGCACCTTCCCGGCGTGCACCGGCTGCGGCTCGTGCCAGGAACAGTGCCTGTGCGAAGGAACGGACGCGGCCACCTGCACCCAGACCTGCGCCAACGAGCCCACGCCCCCCGCGGCGCAGAGTCCCGCGGCGTCTGCCGACAGCGGCTCGTGCGGCGCGGCGAGCGTCGTCGGCTCGGATCCCGCAACGCACGGAATCGGCGCGTTCTTCGCCGCTCTCGCCCTCGCGCTGTTCGGCCGTCGTCGGCGACACTGACGAATCGCACGACGCGGCGTTTCCGCGGCGTCCCGACAAAGGAATGCGGCTTCGCATGCTCGACAAGCCGTGACGCGCGTGACATACGGGGCGCCACATGCCGAAGACCGACTCGGGTTTCGCTACCCTCGCGCTCCGTCCGGAGCTGATTCGCACTCTCGGTGGGCTCGGCTACGAAGAGCCGACGCCGATCCAGGAGCAGGCCATCCCGCCGCTCTTGGAGGGACGGGATCTGATCGGCCAGGCCGCAACGGGCACGGGCAAGACGGCGGCCTTCGCGCTGCCCATCTTGGAGCGCCTGGCGGAGCTCGGGCCCAAGCGAGAGACGCCCACGGCGTTGATCCTGGTGCCCACGCGGGAGCTCGCCATGCAGGTGGCGGAAGCCATCCACCGCTATGGGCGATTTCTGCCCGCGTCGGTGCTGCCGGTGTACGGCGGGCAGGCGTACGGGCCGCAGCTCGGCGCTTTGCGGCGCGGGGTGGATGTGGTGGTGGCCACGCCGGGGCGCGCTCTCGATCACGTGCGGCGCGGCACCCTGGTGCTCGAGCGCATGGCGGTGGTGGTGCTCGACGAAGCCGACGAGATGCTGGACATGGGCTTCGCCGAGGACATCGAGACGCTGCTCTCCGCCACGCCGGAGGAGCGGCAGACGGTGCTGTTCTCGGCCACCATGCCGGCGCGCATCGGTCGCATCGCCAAGCGCTTCTTGCGGGATCCGGTGCACATCCAGATCGAGACCAAGCTGCCCAAGGGTGAGGCGCCCAAGGTGGAGCAGCGCGCGTACGTGGTGCAGCGCGCCTACAAGCAAGCTGCGCTCAGCCGCGTGCTGGACGTGGAGAGCCCGGACAAGGCGCTGATCTTCTGTCGCACCCGCAACGAGGTGGACGCGCTCACGGAAACCCTGCGTTCCAGGGGCTATCGCGCGGAGGCGCTGCACGGCGGGCTGTCTCAGACCCAACGCGATCGGGTGCTCGCCAAGCTCCGCCGCGGTGGCTCGGATCTGGTCGTGGCCACGGACGTGGCGGCGCGCGGGCTGGACATCGAGGAGCTCAGCCACGTGGTGAACTTCGACGCGCCGCCGGCGGTGGAGTCGTACACCCATCGCATAGGGCGCGTGGGCCGTGCCGGCCGCGAAGGTGTGGCGATCACCTTGGTGGAGCCCCGCGAGCATCGCCTGCTGCGGGACTTCGAGCGCGCCACGCGGCAGAAGATCCGCGTCGCGCCGGTGCCCACCATCGCCGACCTGCGGGCGCGGCGCCTCGAGCTCACTCGCGCCTCGCTGCGGGAGGCGTTGCTCGAAGGCGATCTGGACGGCTTCCGCGTGGTGGTGGAGTCCTTGGCGGAGGAGTTCGACCTGTTCGACATCGCAGCCGCCGGAGTGAAGCTCGTGCACCAGGCGAGCGGCGGCGACGCCGAGCCCTCGGAAGAGATCCCGGCGGTGCGCATGGACCGCGATCGCCCCACGCCCAAGGCGCGCGCCCCCAAGGAGCGCGGCTTCAAGAGCGCCGGACCGATGACGAAGCTGTTCGTCGGTGTGGGTCGCCGCGCAGGCGTTCGCCCGGCAGATCTGGTCGGTGCCATCGCGGGGGAATCCGGGATCAGCGGGCGCGCCATTGGCGCCATCGAGATCGGCGAACGCTCCAGCCTGGTGGAGATTTCGGCCAGCGACGCGCGCACCGTGATCGAGGCGCTCGGGGGCGCGCACATCAAGGGCAAGAAGGTCGTCGTGCGGCTCTACAAGGGGACCGCAACTCGCAGTGTTAAGCGTAAACACAGCAGTTAACGCTTAACGCCCAGGTAAACGTTACGCGACGGGATCGCACTGCGTAACTACAAGAGATCCTTGAGCACTGTCGCTTGGATCGCCGCTTGCTGAAGGGCAGCTCCACGAAGGCACTCTGCCTTGTGAAAGGAGCCAACGGTGAACCTACGACAAGTACTGTTCTTCGCCGTGCTCACGGGCGCAGCGATAGCGGGCTGCTCGGGAGACGACGAATCGAGCACCCCTGCCTCCAAGACCTGCGCCGACTATTGCGGAGCGGGCGCCACCTGCGTCGACGGCACCTGCGTTCCCCTCGCCTGCGACCCCGCCTGCGGGGCGGGTATGGCGTGCGAGAACGGCGAGTGCAAACCGGTCGGCTCGGTGAGCTGCGAGCCCGCCTGCGGAGCTTGCCAGGCGTGCGACTCCACCGGCACCACGCCGGAGTGCAAGGACCTGTGCGGGACCGGATCGACCTGCGACACCACCGCCAACCAGTGCTTGCCCATCGCTTGCGATCCCGCTTGCGGTCCGGGCACGGCTTGCGAGAACGGCACCTGCAAACCGGTAGAGGCGATCAGCTGCAAGCCGGCGTGTGGCGGCTGCGAAACCTGCGACACCACCGGCACAACGCCGGAGTGCAAGAACCTGTGCGGTTCCGGCACCACGTGTGATGCCTCCACCAACGCGTGCATCACCGTCGAGCAGTTCCACGCCCAGGCGCCGGAGCTCGCTGGCCCCTTCGCCACGGGTTGGGAGGTGACCGAGGCGTGTGTCGGCTGCCACCAGCAGGCGGCCACGGACTTCATGTCCACCATCCACTGGAAGTGGTCCGGCCCCACGCCGGAGCTCGTGGACCCCGGTGACCTGACCACCGTCTTGAACCCCGGCAACATCGGCAAGAGCACGTTGATCAACAACTTCTGCGTGGGCGTGATCAGCAACGAGCAGCGTTGCGATCAGTGCCACGCCGGCTACGGCGGCGATCCGGACACCAACAAGCCACAGAAGTCCGCGCGCTACTACATGAAGTTCGATCCGAACGACAGCACGGCGGATTCGTCCATCGCTCTCGAGAACCGCGTGGATTGTCTGGTGTGCCACGCCAACCCGAAGAGCGGATACAGCAAGGATCCGAAGGCCTTCGGTCGACCGCTCGGAACGGTGAATCTGGCCAAGGCGGCCCAGGACCTGGTCAAGCCCACCCGCGAGAACTGCGGCAGCTGTCACTTCTACGCCGGCGGCGGCGACAACGTGAAGCTGATGGGCTCGTCCCTCAAGAACCCCACTGCGGACATCGACGTCCACATGGGCAACGGCATGGACTGCTCGAACTGCCACGCCGACAAGGGCCACCAGTTCAAGGGCGCCGGCGTGCACACGCCCGCCAACAACGGTCGCGCCAGCTGTGAGGACTGCCACGGCGCCACGCCGCACAAGAACGTGCCCAACAACGGCGCACAGCTGGATACCCACGCCGCGCGCATCGCCTGCCAGACGTGCCACATCCCGGCTTTCAGCCGCAATCAGTTCGCGAAGGTGAACTGGGATTGGGCCACCACCGGCGACAAGACCCAGGGCGTGAACGGCGTGGTCACCACCAAGGTGAACGACCTCGGCCAGCCCGACGCCAACGGCACCGCCGTCACCACCTACGACTTCATGAAGGGCAGCTTCGTGTGGCAGCGCAATGTGACCCCGACCTACGCTTGGTACAACGGCCAGATGATGCATCTGACCACCGCCGACAAGGCCGACTACACGGCCAAGGGTCTGGATCCGAACGACGACGCCACGCGCATCGTCATCGGCATGCCCATTGGCAGCGTGTCCGACACCAACGCGAAGATCCATCCCTTCAAGCTGATGCGCGGTCGCCAAGCCGTGTACATCGACGGCGCCCAGAGCTTCGTCGCAAACCCGTTCATGTTCGGCCCCGGTAGCTTGTGGGGCATCATCACGGGAGCGACCTGGAACTACAGCCCCAGCGCCATGGAAGCGACGTGGACCACCATCCTGTCCAAGGGCGCCGAGGCGGCCGGGCAGGTCGCTACGGGCACCACCTTGGATCCGTTCAACGGCACCAAGGGTTGGGACTTCCGTTACACCAAGCTGTACATGGATCTGAACCACGAGGTTGCGCCCAAGACGCAGGCTCTGGGTTCCGGCGGCTGCACGGATTGTCACAGCAGCACGCCCAAGATCCCGATGTGCGACCTCTACGCATCGGCCACGACCAAGCCGTGGGGCATCAGCTGCCCGTAAGCACGGCCCTCCCGTAACCCAGTACCGAACGGGGTCACGCCCGCCCTTCCCATACCCGCGTGACCCCGTTCTTCCATTTTGTCGGTCCGCCGCGGAACCACGCTGCGCGCCGAGCGCTGGTCACGACTGGATCCACCGCTCCGCTTCGGCTCGTCGTTGCTTGTCGAAATAGCGCACCTCGCCGGAAAAGAAGGCGCGTGTGATCTTGGTTCCGATCTCTTCGAGCGCATGCTCCCCGACGACCGCGACCTTTTCGAGATCTTCGCGGTGTCGCACGTCGAATCTCAGCTCCTCCAGCAAACCGGATGGTGTCCAACCGTGAAATTCGTCGAGCACCACCATCACGCGCGGCTTGTCTTGCGATTCGATCTGGTGCTCGAGCTGCGGCAGGACCTCCGCGTAGTCGCTCTTGGCCAGAAGTCCCGATACGTGAAGCACCGCAATGCCGTGCTCCATTCCGAGATTCATCATCTTGATTCCTCCTTGGTTCTGCCCTCGCTCGATGCAGCCAGCATGCCGATTGCATTTCCCGCCAAAGCTCCCCGCATCGACGGCACGCTCGTCGGTGGCAGCTCACTTCAGCAGGTGAGGGACGGCCGCGCGTGGTGGCAGCCTGCCCCACCCAGCTCATCTGCCCCAAGGTGCTGGGCGCACGATCTCAAGCGAGCCACCCTACGCGCCGTCGATGCCCGACCGTTTGAGCCACTTCCACAGCGTGACGCGGCTCACCCCGAAGTACTCGGCGGCGCGGGTGCGGTTGCCCTCGTGCAGGTGCAGCACCTCGCGCAAACGTTCCTTGCTCGGGGTACGCGCACCGCGGCGCGCGCACGGCGTGCTGGAAGGCAGGGGGTGCGGATTGTCCGACAGGTGCGCGGGCAGGCAATCCCGGGTGATGGTGTCGCCGCGGGTCACGGCGAAGGCGTACTCGATGGCGTTCTCGAGCTCCCGCACGTTGCCCGGCCAAGTGTAGCTGGTGATGAGCTGCATGGCCGCCGGCTCCACTCCGCGAATGGAGCGGTTCTGACTGCGATTCAGCCGCTCGAGGAAGTAGTCCACGAGCATGGGGATGTCGTCCCGGCGCTCGCGCAAGGAGGGGAGCTGGATCGGGATCACCGCCAGACGATAGAAGAGGTCGCGGCGGAAGTTGCCGCTGGCGCAGGCCGAGCTCAAGTCGCAGTTGGTGGCTGCAATGAAGCGAACGTCGACCTTGATCGGGCGGTTGTCGCCCACGCGCTCGAACTCCTTCTCTTGCAGCACGCGTAGGAGCTTGGTCTGCACCGCGGGGGAGATGTCGCCAATCTCGTCCAAAAATACCGTGCCCCCGTTGGCGGCCTCGAAGCGGCCGATGCGGGAGGCGATGGCGCCGGTGAAGGCGCCGCGCACGTGGCCGAACAGCTCGCTCTCCAAGAGCGTTTCCGTGAGCGCGGCGCAGCTCACGCGCACGAAGGGGCGGTCGGCGCGATTGCTGGCCTCGAACACGGCGCGCGCCACCAGCTCCTTGCCGGTGCCGGTCTCCCCCTGGAGCAGCACGCTTGCGTTGCTGCGTCCGGCGAGCTCCACCAGCTCGTACAGACGCTGCATGGTGGGATGACGACCCATGAGGCGACCGAAGCGGGCGTTGCCGACGGCTTCGCGCCGCGCCGTGGCCAGCTGATCCTCCAAGGACTCCACCTGGCTCAGGTCCGTCACCACTTCGATGCCGCCGAGCAGGTGTCCCTGCTCGTCGCGCATCACGCGGGCATTCTTGAGCACGGACAGCCAGGTGCCGTCCCGCCGACGAATGCGGCAACGGCGATCCGTGATGTGACCCTGGTCGTACAGCGGGCACACCGGATCGCTCGAGGTTCCGCAGGCGACCCCGGAGCAGGTGTCGCTGTCGAGGATGGAGCAATCTTTGCCGAGCACTTCTTGGGCGCCGAAGCCCGTCATCTGCTCCATGGCGCGGTTCCAGCTGGTGATGCGGCCTTTCGTATCCACGGAGAACAGACCACCGGGCATGGTCGCGAGCACGTTGTCGAGCAACGTTTCCGGCGCTACGCCGGAGAGCCGCTCCTCGCTCCCCTCCGCAACGTTGAGCTCGTTCGTGCAGCCGCCACGCTTCGGCATGAGTGCAGCCTAGGTCCGCACGCGTGCTCGGGCCACAAAGGGCGGGCGCGCAAACTCTGCGACATGACGGGTGACGTATGGTGGCGCTGCTTGGCGTTACCGCGGCGAGGCGACATTCAAACGATCAAGGAGCCACGGGGAGTTGATAGTGCCGGTGGGGAGCTCCGCGGCCCGCTCCACCTCGACGGCGCAACGCTCGCCATAGCCGACCGCTTCTACCCCAGCACACGCCGCTGCAGCGCGTGCGGGACCATCGGCGAGCGGCTCGACCTCGGGGAGCGCACCTTTCACTGCGGCAGTTGTGGTCACGAGGCCGACCGCGATGAGAACGCTGCCGTGTGCTTGGCTCAGTACCCTCGCGTACTCGGCCAAGGAGACTCGCGCGCGTGCACCAACGCATTCGCAACATCCGACACGATTTCACCCATCGCCAATCGAGCCGACTGGCCCAGACCCACGGTCACTTGGTCATCGAAAAGCTGAGTATCTCGGGGCTCATCAAAACCCGACTCGCCCGCGCCATCGCGGACAGCGCCTGGGCGTTTTGACATTTCGTGCGGTCAAAAGCCGAGACCCGTCAGGTGGAAGCGGAGCGCCAGATCCACCGGCGACAAGCCCGGGCGCGCGGACAGCTCGCGGCTGCCGGTGAACACGCGGCGGTCCTCCGAGCCCAGGGGAACGGAGTAGCTCGGGCGGTACCACAGCTCTACGAAGCGGTAGCGGAAGCCGACGACGGCGCTCGGCTCGAAGGCGCTCCGGGCAGCGCTCGCGGTGTCGATGGCGGCGCCGGCGCCAAGGCCGATGGGTACCGAGAAGCCAGCAGCGATGGGTACGTCCAGCAACAACGCTTCACGCACATCGAGATGTCCGTGGCCCGTATGATACACGACACCGAAGCCGACGCTGGTGTCGGCGCGCGTGGCGAAGCTCCCGAGCGCGGGCAGGGATGCGGAGAGGCCAGCCACGATACGCGTGTTCCACAACGCGCGGTCCTCGTGTTGCTCCATTCCATCGAAGGTGACGGAGAGCCGCTCCCAGGTCTGTCCGATTTCGGTGCCCACGATGGGAATGAAGCGCTTCGGCTCCTCGGCGGCGCACGGCCGCGCGACCAGGAGCCCGACCAACACCCACAGCGCGCGTCTCATTTCGTCACCCAACCGATCGGGCGTCGCGGGCTCGACAGCGCCGGATCCCACTCCACACCGATGCGAAACAGCATCTGCGCGCCGGAGGTCTGTCGCCCCGTGAGCTCCGCCAAGCGCGGGCCGTAGTCCGGGGTGAGGCTCAGCTGTTGCTCCCGGTCCTGCCGCTCCGCCATCTGATTGAGCGGGTGGATGGCTAGGCCCTGGCTCGCCGCCCACAGGGCAATACGCTGGAAAATCCGCCCGGTTCGCAGCTGCTGCTGGCGGTCGTCGCGCGCTTGGGTGGACAGGATGCAGAAGGCGAAGCCGGTGGTGTGCGCGTTCTCCATGCTGGCGATCCAGTAGTCGCCCGCCTTCTCCGCGCTCGGCTTGCCGGCAGCCTTGGCCAGTGCGCGCAGGGCGGAGCCGAAGCCCATGGCGTCGATGGTCAGGCCGTTTCGGTACTTCTCGATGTCCGCTTTCGTCTGTCGCCACCAGCGGTGGCTGGCGTTCCACATCTCGTGGTCGTTCACGATGGCGTGGGTGGCATCGATGGAGCTCGCTCGGAACGTGGCCTTGTCGCCCGTCGTGCCCAAGAACGTGAGATCGACGTCGGCGTCGTCCACCAGCGCGCGGAGGGCGGGCTCGAGTGCTTTCGGTGGCACGCCGTTCAGGTATGCGCCGCGGTTGGTGTGGCGGTGAGGGAGCGCGGCGTACAGCGCGCTCGCCGACCTGGGCGCCTCGCTGAGCGCCACGTGGGCCACGTGCGTCGCGTCGTCCGGCGTCGGCAGCCACGTGACTTCCGTGGTGCGTCCCTGCGCTGCGGCGGCAATGGAGAGGTTCTCGATGGCGCAGCCGAGACCGATGTGCATCTCGCGTCCCAGCGGGTCCATCGCGTCGAGGCTCTTGTCGAGATCGGCGAACACGTCGATGGCCTCGGGTGTGATCGCGAACAGCCAGGGCTGCGTGTTGTGCGGGCTGGCGGCGAGAATGGCGGCGGCAACCGCGATACGTTCCGGCGTGGTCTCGCCGTTCGGAAAATCCCAAGGGGCGTAGGCCACGCCCTGCTCCGCGGCGTACTGACCGCAACCGACGACCCAGAGCGCTCCAGTGGAGGCGAGCAGGGCCGAGAACCCACGGCGGCTGAGGAGAGGCTTCATGTCTCCAGAGGTAAGCAATGCAATCCGCGTTGATAATTGCCTCAAATTGCCTATCAGTTATGCTCCTTGCGCATGGATCAGCTGGTGGGCTTGCGGGTGTTCTGCCGAGTCGTGGAGCGCGGCAGCTTCTCCGCCGTGGCGCGGGAGCTGGGCATCTCGCAGCCCAACGCCAGCCGGCACGTGGCGGCGTTGGAGCAGCGCATGGGGGCGCGGCTCTTGGTGCGGACCACGCGCAAGGTGAGCCCCACGGATGCGGGGCGTGCCTTCTACGAGCGCGCCTCCCGGGCCTTGAGCGAGCTCTCGGACGCCGAGAGCGAGGTCGTGGCCGGCGTGGCAGTGCTCGCGGGCAGCTTGCGCGTGGCAGCGCCAGGGGCGTTCGGGCGCCGCTTCGTGCTGCCCGTGGTGAACGACTTCATCGAGCGGCACCCCAAGGTGGACGTAGAGCTCTTGCTCTCGGATCGCCCCATCGATCTCGTGAGCGAAGCCGTCGATCTGGCAGTGCGCATCGCCGTCCCCGGCTTCGCGTCGCTCACCCACCGCACCATCGCGACGCTCGGGCTCCAGGTCGTCGCAGCGCCGAGCTACGTCGCGCGCCGGGGTGCTCCGAAGTCCGTGGCGGATTCCGGTGAGCACGACGCCGTGCTGCACACGGACTCGCGCCAGCGCATGCTGGATCTGGTGTCCGCCGGCGCGCTGCCCGCACTGCCGGCGTTTCATGTGCGGCTCTTGTCGGACGACATCGAAGCGGTGCACCACGCGGCTCTCGCGGGGCTCGGCCTCGCGCCGTTGCCGGACTGGCTCATCGAAGACGACCTCCGCGCGGGCCGGCTGGTTCCGATCCTCAGCGAGCTGGCGCTGCCGGAAACCCCGGTGTTCGTGGTGTTCCCGGCGGGGCGCCGTCACTCGGCGCGCGTGCGTGCCTTCGTCGACGCCCTGGGCGACGCGCTCTCTGTGCGGCTTCGCGCCGGGAATCGCGCCGGACCGACATGATCTCGATCCTGGTGTCGGTCCGCCGCGGAACCACCCGAAGCGTTGCTGCGCCGGCGTCACGACAGGACTACCGTATCGCCATGCGAAGCGTGCGCGTCGGCTGCGTCGTGTTGCTGCTCATGCTCGGGGGCTGTGCCCCAGGGCCTTCGCCCGCGACGAACGCGCAGGCGGACAGCCCGGCCCGCTACCGAGCCGGCGAGCCCATTCGCTTTCATGTGTCCGGGCTGATCTGCTACTCCGAGGAGTACAACGGCGCCCTCGAGTATGGAGTCACGGACGATAGCGGGCAGGACTTGCTCTTGGTTCGTCCCCTTGGAGCGCTGGCGCAAGGAGAGCAGCTGGTGTCCTGGGCGGAGGTCGTGGACCGCGACTACACCTGGAATCAGCAGCACTTCGTGCAAACGGGCGAGAAGGATCTCGGGTCGGTGGTCGACCCGATTTTCGAGCAGCGTCCGGTGCCGCCGGGTCGCTACCAGATCTACGTGAACGAGCCGACGCAGGGGCCGGGATCCAAGTTGTCCAAGCTGGGGGAGCGCGTTTCGCTCGGGACCAGCATGTACGACGCCAAGCCGCGGGTTCGCGTCGTGCGCGCCATCGAGATCGCTCCGCCCTGAGCTAGCGCGCGCGTTCGTCGGCGATGCGGGCGTGCTCGAGCAGGACGTTGGAGATGCTGGTGCCGAGCTCGTCCTGCTCGTTCACCGCTTGCTCGGTGAACTCGAACTGCCCCGCGTTCCAGTCGAGAATGCTGAGCACGACGGCGCGGGAGCCATGCCGCGGACCGCGGCCCTCGAGCTCGGCGCGCAGGGCCCGACCGTCCCTGATGAAGATGCGCACCACGCTGGCGCCCACCAACAGCAACACGCCGGTCTTCTTCTCGATCTCGAGGAAGCCGAGCAGGGATGCGGGGGCCACGTGCTCGAGCTCTCCGCGGAGGCCGCTCTTGCCGAGCTCGGCGTCCGCCGCGATCGACTTTCGTACCAAGCGTCGCACGCGGATGAGCAGCTCGTCGGGGTTGAAGGGCTTCGGCAGGTACGCATCCACGCCCAGCTGGTAGCCGCGCAGCCGCTCGGCGTCGCCATCCAGGGAAGTGAGGAACACCACCGGCACGCTCGCGAGCTCCGGCCGTGCCCGCACCAGTCGGAGCAGCTGCCAGCCGTCCATGCGCGGCATTTGCACGTCCGTCAGGATCACGTCCGGCGGATCCTCCACGCACATCGCCAGCGCGGCGAGACCATCGGCGGTGGTCCGCACGCGGTCCCCACGCTTTCGAAAGGGCTGGGCCGCGAGCTCGCGCCAGCGCGCGTCGTCGTCCACCACGACGACATCGAGCGGGCCCTCGCGCGGCGGGCCCGGCGGCGGCGATCCCGGAACGGAAGGCATGCGGGGCTTCACAGGATGGCATGATGGGCAGCGCCCGCCTAATTTCGCGTATTTCGGCCGTTTGCGACGCAGGGCGTCGTCGGCGTTCCCTCGCCCTCGACGAGCGCCAATGGTACGGCCCCGACGGGATGCGGAAGCGAAGCAAGGCTTTGGTGTGCGCGGCGTTGGTGATGGCCGGCTGTTCGTCCGACGAGGCCAAGCCCAAGGGCGGCGGGTCGGCCGAGTACGTGCTGAAGACGACGAGCTTCGACGTGCCGGCGGGGCAGGAGAAGTACCTCTGCTACGCCCAGACCCTGGACGAGGACCTGGTCATCGACCGCTTCGACTACGCCGCACGACCGGTGATCCACCACTTCTTGCTGTCCAAGGCCATCACCCCGGAGCCCGAGGGCTTCTCCGAGTGCAACGTTCTCTTCCGCTCGTCGTGGGTGCCCATCTTCATCGCCGGCTTTGGTGACGCCACCCTCTCCACTCCCGAGGGCACCGGCCACATCCTGAAGAAGGGGACCCAGCTCGTCGTCCAGCTCCACTTGCTGAACGGCACCGCCAAGGATGTGACGGACAACATCGACATCCACATGCACCGCGCGTCGAACCCGGACGTGGATCCCGTGGGTGTGTACGCGTTCGGCACCAACAAGATCAGCTTGCCGCCCAACAAGGCCACGTCCGTGAAGAACGACTGCGTCGTGGATCGCGACGTGGACATATTCGCGTTCTTGCCGCACATGCACACCCTGGGCGTGGCGCTGTCCTTGGAAGCGGGGCCCGACGACGCGAGCATGACCGAGGTGTATCGCAAGGACCCCTGGGACTTCGATCAACAGGAAGTCGTGTCCCAGCCGCTGAAGCTGCAGAACGGCACTCACACCCGCATCACCTGCCACTACGACAACCCCACGAACCAGAGCGTGGCCTTCGGCGAGAGCTCCTTCGACGAGATGTGCTTCCTCATCGGGTTCGCGCGCAAGAAGGGCGCGGAGCTGGACGGCTGCGTGAACCTCGGGGATCCCGTGGGCGACGGCGGCGTGCCGCCCAGCCCGGACGCCGGCGTGTGCGGCGAGCAGCAACCGAACTCCCTGGGCATCGGCGCCGCGTGCACCGCCGGCGGCAACGAGTGCGGCGCGGGCCTTTCGTGCTCCGCGGATCAGGACCAAGCGCCGGCGGGCAGCACCGGCTTCTGTCTCAAGATCGGCGGCTGCAACGCCCAGGCGGACTGCGGCGGCGGCGGCGCCACCTGCTGCTCACCCGCGCAGGCCGGCGGCCTGATCAACATCTGCCTCCCCGAGGCCTGCCGCCCCGCGGACTGCATCCCGAAGTAGGCCACCCAGAGACAACCAACCGCCAAGCCGCCAAGAACGCCCGTGGCGTCTCGGCGGTTCTTCTTCTCGCTGAGCTTGGTTCCGCGGCGGACCGACAAGAACCCGGTCAGGCGGGTGGGTACATCGTGCGCAGGATCTTGGCGATGGTGCCGAGCTGCATGTTGCTCGTACCTTCGTAGATCTTGCCGATCTTCGCGTCGCGGAAGAACTTCTCCGCGGGGTACTCCTTGGTGAAGCCCACGCCGCCGAGGAACTCCACGCACATGCTCGCCGTGCGCTCCGCCACCTGGCTCGAGAACAGCTTGGCCATGGCCGCTTCCTTCACGAAGGGCTGCCCCGCGTCCTTGAGCCGCGCGGCGTTGTAGACCATCAGCCGCGCGGCCTCGATCTCCGTGGCCACCTGGGCGTACTGGAACTCGAGCCCTTGGAATTCGGCGATGGGCTTTCCGAACTGCTTGCGCTCACCCATGTAGCGCATGGCGTACTCGAAGGTGCCCTGCGCCAGGCCGATCATCTGGCTGCCGATGCCGATGCGCCCCTCGTTCAGCGTCTCGATGGCGATCTTGTAGCCCTTGCCGACCTCGCCCAGCACGTTCTCTTCGGGGACCTCGCAGTCATCCAAGATCAGCTGGGTGGTGCTGGAAGCGCGGATGCCCAGCTTGTCTTCCTTCTTGCCGACGGAAAATCCCTTGAAGCCCTTCTCCACCAAGAAGGCGGTGATGCCCTTGTAGCCCTTGGAGGGATCCACGTTGGCGAACACGATGAAGAGCGAGCTCTCGGCGCCGTTGGTGATCCACAGCTTTTCGCCGTTGAGGATCCACTTGTCGCCCTTCTTCTCCGCCTTGGCCGCCAGGGCGAAGGCGTCCGAGCCGCTGCCGGACTCGCTCAATGCGTAGGACCCGACCCACTCGCTGGTCATCTTGGGGAAGTAGCGCTTCTTCTGCTCTTCGTTGGCCCAGCGCACGATGGCGTTGTTCACCAGCGTGTTCTGTACGTCGATGAGCACCGACACGCTCGGGTCCACCACGGCCATGGCCTCCACCGCGAGGATGGCGGTGAAGAACGACGACTCCGCGCCGCCGTACTCCGCAGGGACCTCGATGCCCATCACGCCCAGCTCGAACAGAGCGGGTAACAGGCTCTTGTCCAGGGCGCCCTCGCGGTCCATGGACTCCACCTTGGGCGCCACCTGCTCCTTCGCGAAGGAGAGCACGGAGGACTGAAACATGCGTTCTTCGTCGGACAAAAGCGTGAGAGCAGACATGCGCTTGCCCTTAGCACATCGGCGCGCCGGGCTGGACCGCTCCCGGCGCGCTGGCTGACGCCTGCCGCTCAGTCCGAGCGATGCTCGATTTCCGGCGGCGCCTTGAAGAAGCGGTTCTTGTCCGGGTCGTTGTAGCGCTCGTAGTCGATGACGAAGGGCGTGATCTTGCCCTGCCCGTCCTTGAACTGAATCGTCATCGCCATGGGCACCACGCTCCGGTAGCTGCTGTCCTCCGGAAGGTCGTCGTTGGTGGCGCCGCCCGCGGAAAATAGCGTCATCAAGAGCTGGCTGTCGTCGTCGTACACGCGGGCGAAGCCGGCCTCCACCTTCTCGTGACCGCGCACCAGCGTGTGGGCGCCCACGCGCTGCAAGAACGCCTGGCTCTGCAGCCGCCCGAAGGGAAAGCGCGCGGACTGCTTCTGCAGCGACGCCGGGATCACGTCCGCGCTCGAGGGATCGCTCCACATCATCTCGAAGCGAAGGTCCCAGTCGTTCAAGCTGGACAGATCCTGGTACTTCTCCTTCAACGTGAGGTCCCGCGGGATGCCACCGTGCACGAACATGAAGCGTTCGAAGAACAGCATGTTGGGCAGCGCGTCGAAGAACTTCATGTAGTGCGCGAACACCTCGTGGGAGAGATGCGGCTTCAGCGTGCTCATCGCTTCGGAAGGCCGCACCGCGCCATACACCTTGCCTTCGTGCTCCACGTAGTACTCGTGGTTGCCGCGCAGCATGATCACGTGCTCCGGCGCCGTGGCGAACAGCTGCATCGCCGAGCGCAGCACGCCCTGATAGCTGAACATGCCACGGTCGATGTAATCCCCGAGCAGCACCAGCCGCGGATACGGGTTATGCACCGGATCGTTCTTGTACTTGCCGACCTTCTCGAAGAAGTCGGTCTGCATCAGCACGGCCTTCAGGCAGCTGTAGCAGCCGTGCAAATCCCCCACCACGATCAGCTCGTGGCTCTCCCCAGGCTTGGTGGGGCACACGTACACATGACCGTCCAAGAACGGATCCTGCCCCGCAAATTCAGTAATTTTTTGTTTGCCGGCCAGCCGCGAGCTCGACGCGTTCCGCTGGGCGTCGAGCACGGCCATGACCTTGTCCATGAGCGCTTCGTCCGCCTGCACCTGTTGCATCAGACGGTCGCGATCCGCGGTGTAGTTGTGCTCGAACTGATCGAAGAAGGGGTGGTTCTCCGTGGCGGGAACCGGCGCGCCGGCTTCGGCGATGGCCACCGGCGGTCGCGCGGCCTCGTCGTCCAGAAGCTCCACGCCCAGATCCTCTTCCAACAGATCCGCGAGCTCGCCCCGAAACTTGGCTTCCGCCGGGTGCACCTGGCCGTCCGCCTGGATCAGCTCGTCGATGGTGTCCATCAGCTGTTCCTGATTCCCGGCGTCGAAGCTCTTGAAGATCTCGAAGCAGTGCAGCTTGAGCTTGGCGTGGACGAAGTCGTCCTGCTTCTCGCCGGCGGCCACGGCTTCGTCGAACAGCGCCCGCACCTGGCGATCGATGCCCTCGAACACCTCGTGGAAGTGCTTCGTGAACTTGGTCGTCAGCTCTTGCCGCAGCTTCGGGTCCTGCTCGGAAACCGCGCCGGCCACGCGATGGGCAACCAGCTTCTCGATGTACTCCTTGACGAAGCTCTTCTCCGACGCGTCGAAATCACCGTCGATGTACCCGAAGGTCGTCAGATAGAAGATCACCGCGCGCATCTGCTTGTCGGCGGTGGGCCCATCGCTGCTGAAAGTGAGCATCGTGCTCGAAGATAGCCTTTTCGCGCCGTGATCTCAGCCCATAGCCAACCCCAGGCGCGTTGCGGTGACGCAAGGTACGGAAATGTCAGCCACACGCGCACGTTTGAGACGTTCGGTGTCTGGGTCCACAACCCCGCGCCGCCGCTCTTCGGTGCCTTCGGACGTTTGGTAGGGGAGCACGGGAAGAGCAGATTCGCCTTCTTCCGCGAAGGCGTTCGGCCGCTGAGGAAGCCGAAGCGCGGCACGAGCTTCTGCTCGCGTTGTCGACTCGAGGCTTCAAGAAGGCGCAAGCCCGGAAGGCGACGGCAGGGCTCCGACGCTATGGACAGCCCGTCAGCTCGTTGCGCACACAGATTCCACCTTCGCAGTGGAGGGTGGAAGTGCAGAACTCCGAATGCGCGCACGTGTCGCCCTCGTAGGCGAGGGGGCTGCAGGTGTCGAAGTAGCAGTGGAGACCGGCCGCACAATCCGAAGTGTACGTGCAAGATTCCCCCGCCTTTGCCCAGGTGTGGGGTGACTTCGCTTCGCAAATCCCAGCGTGACAGGTGGCAGTGTACGTACATGACTGGCTGGCACACGCTGCGCCGATGGCCAGGCCTGGGCTACACGACCCCCCCTTGCACTGGAGCCCCCCGGCGCACGACGTCTGTGCATGTCTCTCCCCCGAAGACCTCCCTTCGACAGACAATGCCATCACAAACGTATCCGTCCAGACACCTTGGCCCTTGGTAGGCCGCACAGGCGCTCCCCGGCTGCAGCAACTTGGGGCGATCCAGGCACTGACCGCAGGCTTGCCAGAATCCCGTACACGTTGAGCTCTCGCATTGCTCATCTATACCCACTGTTCACCTGGGTTGACCACCACCGATGCCACTCCGGCGAGAGCGACGGACGGGCGCGCCGCCGTTGCGCCGTGTTGGTCGAGGGCGGGCCAAGCGGTCCGAAGATCTGGAGCTATGACGATGCGAGACGAGTGCGAAGCGGACGACAGAATTCGACACCGCGAATGCGATTTCAGTTGACGAGCTTGCGGCCGCTCCGCGCGTTCATTTCGCCGCTCTCGTTCGCAAACCGCCCGCGCAGCGCACGTGCGCCCACTGGGCGAGCGTTCGAAACGAAATCGATCTTCAAAGTGCCCGCGCGCTCGAAAGCGCCTCGAGGGGGCGCTGAAGAAGGCGAAATTTCCCGTGGTATGCCGTGGGAAACCACGGGGGTTTGTCATGTCATCGTCCAAAGCCATTTCCGTAGAACTGTCTGCCACCGAGCGCACTTCGCTTTCCGCACTTCAAGACCTCTCCAATCGCGACCTCTGGTCGAGCGCGGTCGTTGCCAACGCGGGTCGTCGCAAGGCGACCGCGCACTTGGTCGCGCATCTCGCTGAAATCGAGCGGCGCGAGCTCGTGTACGACGAGGGATACTCCTCCATGTACGACTTCTGCGTCCGCGGCCTCGGGATGAGTGAGGGCACGGCGTATCGGAGCATCGCCGGGGCGCGGGCAGCGCTCTCGTTTCCGGTGGTGCTCTCGCTGCTCGCGGACGGAAACTTGCACCTTTCTGGGCTTTCGCTCTTGGCTCCGCGGCTCACTCGGGAGAATCACGCTGCGCTCCTGGAAGAAGCCGCCGGCAAGACGAGCGCGGGGATTCGCGTGGTGCTCGCGCGCTGGTTCCCGAAGCCCGACGTCCCGGATCGGGTCAAACCCAGTGCCGGGAAAGGGTCGCGGGCCGGCGTCGAGCCGCTCTCGGAAGGGCGCTTCGAGGTGCATTTCAGCGCCAGCGAGAGCCTGAAAGCGAAGCTCGAGCACGCCCAGAATCTGATGAGCCACGTGAGCCGGGAGCTGGAGGTCGTGGTCGAACGGGCGCTGGATGCGCTGATTCGCGAGCTAGAGAACAAGCGCTGGGGCAAGACGGACAAGCCGCGCCGCTCCCGCGGAACGAAGCCGGGCGAGCCCGGCCGTGCGGCCCGACGCGAGGTGTACGAGCGGGACGGCGCCCAGTGCTGCTTCGTGTCGGAGTCCGGCGTGCGCTGCACGGCAAGGGCGTTTCTCCAGTATGACCACATCGAAGCCACCGGCATCGGTGGTGGCGATGGCGCCTCCAATGGTCGGATCTTTTGTGCCAGCCACAATTTGAATGCGGCCAAGAAGACCTTCGGCCGCGAGTACGTCGAAGAGAAAATTCGCCTTCGTCAGCGAAGGCATTCAGACGCTGAGGACACCGAGGCGCGGGAGAAGCAAGACAAGCTCCTCTTGGCGCTGACGACTCAAGGGTTCAAAAAGGCCGAAGCCAAGAAGGCGACGGAGAAGCTCGTTGGAGAAGCCCGCATCCTCTCGCTGGAAGAGCTACTTCGGCGTGCACTGGCGCTGCTCGTTCCGCGATAAGCGGGATGCGCGCGCGGGCTGATTCCGCGCCGAACCGACAAGCTGCCCGGTGGGAAGAATCGTCATTGGGCTGCCGCTTGTGAGAGAGGACCGACTCAGGTGAGCACTGGGGTTAGATTGCACGGTTCCTTCCCGGCGCGCTTGCCGGGAGGGGGCTTGCACGCGCGCGGCAGGGCCGGCCCGTTGAGACTGCACAGCGCGGTCGCATAGGCGGTCGCGCAGCCCTGGTACCATTGCGCGGAAATGCCCGTGTCAGCGGCGGACAGCACCAGCTCACACTCGCGAGACTTCTGGAACACACAGCCAGGTTGGTCACCTCCGACCACGTCGTACCCCGCGGGTGCACATTCTGGGATGCGCGAGCAGAACGCTTCGGCATACGCAACGCACGCCTGCTGCTCTGAGGTCGAAAGACCGCCGCTGTCATCGGGGGCCTTTTCGGCACCGCCACAACCCATGGCTGCGACGATCACGGCGAAGCCGAGCGCGGGCCAGCATTCTCTAGGTCTCATTGTTCGTCATCCTCGCGCTCACGGGAGGCACGTGCAGCAGAGTGACGGATTGATGCTGCCGGGGTGTCCGCACCAGCCGCCGGCCTTGCCGATGGCCACGCACGCAGCCTGGCAGTCCGGCGCACTGCCCTTGCAGGCGTCGCAACCCTCGCTCGCGCAGGCGCAGCACGCGCCAGGGTTGGTGCTGCCGGGCGCGCCACAGCTGCCGCCGCTCACGTTCGCGCCTTGACAGGCTTCGGCGCAGGACGATCCGGCCGCCGTACACGCGGTGCAGCCGCCTCCTCCCGGAGGAGTGACGTCGCTTGGGAACGCGACGGCGATGCGGTTCTTGTCCCAGGTGCCCACGGACGCACCGCCGAACCACACCGCTTTCAGGGCGCCGTTCTCCACGTCGAGGAACGGCGTCACCTGTCCGAACTGGTCGTAGCCGGCGCCGCTCAGGGAAAAGAGCTTGCCGCGGTCCATCCAACAGGTGCCGTCGGGGCTCGTGGCCCAGTAGGTGCCATCACCGGCTTCGCGCAGCATGACGTATACGCCGCCGACCTTCTTCACGTCGACCGCGCCGGCGTTCTTGAGCACGGGGTTGCCGGAGAAGCGCGTCCAGGTCACGCCATCCGTCGACGTCGCGTAGCCCACGTGGCGGCTGCCGTTGGCGGCGCCGTCGTACCACATCTTGTAGGTGCCATTTTCGTACAGCACGCTGGGGCGACCGACCTTGTCCGCTTCCCAGCTGCCCGCGGGGCCGGGGCCCAGCACCTCCTTCACCTTGTTGAATCCGGTGAGCGTGCTGCTCTCCGCCAGCCAGATGCGGTCCTCGATGCCGACGGGCGCATCCGTGTAGTACATGCGCCAGGTCGAGCCCACGTGCACCACGCTGGGGTCGTTCACGTGGTTCGAGCTGCCCACGTCCAGAACCGCCGCGGGCGCCGAGTCCTTCGGCCACTTGCGCCACTCGGCGCGATCCATGGACCACGCCATGAAGATGCGGTCGTGACCGTCGCCGCCCTGGGCGCCGTACCACATGACGAACGCGCCGCCGTAGGCGTGGATGTCCGGCGCGTACACGTTGTCCGCGCCGTTGGCGCTCACCGACTTGGTGGGGACCAGCACCGGGTTGTGCGCCCAGGGTGCGATGGTGGCGGGCCAGCCGGCGGGCATCGCGGCGCAGGCGCCCGCGCCGGCCGCGCCGGAAGTGCCGGCCGTGCCGCCCGCGCCGGAAGTGCCGGCCGTGCCGCCCGCGCCGGCCGTGCCGCCCGCGCCGGCAGTGCCGCCGCTACCTGACGCCGCGTCGTTGCCGGCGTCGGGCCATGTTCCCGAGTCGAGCCCGGTGCTGCCACCGCCGCCTCCCGCCGCCGTGGTGCCGCCACTGCCGCTCACCGACGACGTGTCGTCACTCGCGCAGCCGACGAGGGCGATCACGAGCGGGAGCAGTGACGCGCAGCGCATGAGGGGCGTGGCCAGAGTAGCAGATGGAGGTCGGGTCGCGAGGTTCCGCGGCGGACCGACAAGCCAACGAAGAACGGTTCAATGAACCGTTCAACTGCACGAGGGTCGAGGAGAAATACGCGAAATCGACCTCGTTTTGCACGGCACGCGGCTTGCGAAGGAGAGCGGCATGACCAAGACGATTCAGCTGACGCACCTGCTCTCAGTGATGCTCGTCGCCGTGGGGTGCAGCGGCGGCAGTGGCGGCAACGGGTTTCCCGGCAGTGGCGGCTCGAGTGGCGGGAGCTCGAGCGGCGGCTATGGATCCGGCTCCAGCGGCTCCGGCGGCTACAACAGCGGATCCGGAGGCAGCTCGAGCAGCGGTTCGGGTGGCACGAGCGGCGCCAAGAAAGTCTGCGTCTACTATCACAGCTCCTACACCAGCGGCTGCGTGAGCGATCACAGCGAGAGCTGGCAGTGCGACTCCAGCGCGACGGATCTCGCCACCTGCAAGCAGTGGCACAAGTCGGACTCGGACTACGTGTCCGGTTGCAAGTTCTCCGACTACTACAGCAACTTCCAGATGCTCGATGGACCTTGCAGCTCCGCCCTGGCCACCGCCAAGGGGGGCGGGTCGGGCGGCAGCTCCGGGGGCGGGTCGGGCGGCAGCTCGGGCGGGTCTTCCACCGGAGGCGCTGGCGGCGGGACCAGCACCAACTGCCCCAGCGACTGCTCCGACATCTGCATTCAGGCGGGGTACACGGGCTTCTCGGGGGAGTGCAGCGGGACGACCTGCTACTGCAGCAACGACTGCGGATCCTGCGGCGACGCCTGCATGAACGCCGGCTACACGGGATTTTCCGGTCAATGCAGCGACTCCCAGTGCACCTGCAGCGACAAGTGCGGACAGTGCCCGTCCATTTGCGCCCAATCCGGAAAGTCGTTCTCGGGTTGGTGCACGGACACGAGCTGCTACTGCAATTGAGCGGGATCGCGCCGAGCCAAAGAAGAGGAAGTCAGATTTCTCGGGGCCGGCGCGAATACCCCGCCATGAAGAGTAGTTTCCTGGGGGTAGCGGGGTTGATGCTCTGTCTCGGCGGCGTGGCCAGCTGTAGAGACGTCGTTTTCGAGGACGGGCACCGGGTGAAGGACGACCATGTCCTCGCCGGGCGAACGCCGGCGCTGGGCGGACCGACGCTCACGACGGCGGAACGCTCGGCCGGCTTCTTCGTGTCGTCGAATGCGGCGCTCGCCAACCTGCAGACGGATCTGCGGACGCGCATGGATCTGCGGCTGTCCCTGAAGCACACCGTGGAGGCCATGCTGAACGGTCGCGTCACGACGCGCGACCCCCGGGCAGCGGTGCCCGCGCGATCCACGAGTGACATGACGCTGGCGACGCCGGTGTCACCCGGCATCGACATTCCGTCCATCTTGCGAAACGACGCGACCAGCCCGGGGGAGCTCCAGGCGCTGTGTGCGCATCCGCTGATCGGTCCGCGCTTGGGTGGAAGCTGCGGCACGAATCCGTTCAAAGGTCTGGACGACGTGCCCTACGACGACCTGCACGTGGATCTGGAGGCCGAGAACATCACCGTGATGTGGGACGCGCCCTCCCAGGTGTCGCGTCTGGTCACCGACCCGGGGAGCTGCACCGCCAACCCCTCGGGCGGCGTGGCGTCTGCCTGCAAGGCGGGGTTCTCGTGTCCCACGGACGGCACTGGAACCGCCGTCGCCGGGGCCTGCGTGGGCGCGACCTGCACCACCAACGCCAACTGCGTGGATCCGGCGTGTGCGCCCTTCGGCGGCTGCAACGATGGCGGCATCACCACCGGAACGTGCGACACCACGGCGGGCCGCTGCACCAGCTTCCTCGATCACGTGGAGAGCGAGAGTGACGGCTCGGCAACGGCGCCCACGCTGGTGGTGCGAGTGCCGTTCCATCTGGATCTGGATCCGGAAGACACCGTCGGTTCTCTCATCGACATCAACCTGCAGCGGCTGACCGTCGACTTTCGCATTCAGCCGACGGCGTGCACCGGGAGCTCCTGCCGGCAGTTCGATCGCAAGGTGTTCGACGGCTACGCGGGCTTGTTCAGCGACGTGGACTTCAGCTCCGCGGGGGCCGACGTTCGCGTGATCTCCCGCCTGGCGTCCCGCGAGTTCTCGGTGAACCCGACGCCGCTGTGCTTCTTGCCCTTCGCGGAGACGGCACTGGCGCCGTTCTTCCCCGCGCCTCCGGGGACCACGGGCTTCGCCTGCACGTACATCGCCTGGGAGGTGATCCCGCCGCTGCTGGACAAGGCCTTGACCAGCGCTGCGAAGGGCATGGGCAAGCTGCTCGATCCGCTGCTCAGCCCGCCGTCCTTGAGCCTGAACATTGCGGGCGCGCCTTCGTGGTTGTCCGTGGATCCCGCTCACGTGTTCTACGACACGCTGCCGACGGCGACCTCCGGCTCGGTGCTGCGGGCCCTCGGTGCGGCGGACGGTTCCTGGACGGACGGCACCGTGGACATCTTGGCGCGCGGCGCGACGTTCAACTCCATGCGCGTGGATCTTTCGGGCTCGCCGATCCCGGCGGCCTGTGCGGCTGGGACGCCCGGGACGTCGGGGTTCTGCACGGCGCTGTGCGGCGGCACGGCGACCAGCTGCGCGATGACCAACGCCAAGATCTGCTTCCGGCTCAACGGCGAGACCGCGCCCTGCACCGGAGGGCTGAGTCTGACCGCTCCGACCCTCACGCTGGTGCTCGGCATCGCGGGGGATCCATCGCCTGCCACCACCGTGGCTTCGATCACCAGCGCTACGGCCCCGCTGCCGCCGGCGCCCAACCTGGCGGTGCTGTTCGACACGGCGCCCGCCATCGCCCAGACGGTGCAGAGCATCTTCACCAAGCCATTGGAAGACGCCTTCGGTGACGGCGCCTTCTACTCGGCGATCGTGAATTGTCCCGCCACGGGAACGCGGCCGGCGGCGTGTCCGGTGGGTGCGGTGGGGCCGACCTTCGTGTTCACGGTGGACACGGATCGTGACGGTATCGCGGACTCGGAGGATGCCTGCCCCACGGATCCGGACACCGGCAACGTGAACAGCGACGGTGACGCCTTCTGCGACGGCAGCGATCTGTGTCCGTGGACGCCGAGCGAGTACAACCAGGCGCGCTACTGCAGCTGCGACTACGACGGCGATGGCTGCAACAACGAGCTGCTCGCCACTCCGGTGTCCGGCGCTCCGGCTTCGGTGCCCACTTCGTGCTCTCCCGGGCCGGGAGGGATCTTCGACGAGCGTCCGTCTCGTAGCGATCACGGTTCGGACGAGGACCACGACGGCATCACCGCGGACTGCGATCCGGATGACGACGGCGATGGCGTGCCGGACACGACGGACAACTGCCCCGACGTCGCGAACCCGACCCAGGCCGACTACGACTCGAACGGCGTCGGCGATGCGTGCGACCCGCTGTGCTGGGGGGCCGGAGCGCCGTGTCCTTCGCCGGAAGATCCGGGAGCGTTCGGCCACATCGACACCATCGACTTCGGTCGCGGGATTGGCTTGATTCCGGGTTGCCTCGCGGACGGCCCGGGGTGCTGGGGCTTCTTCCGCTTCGACTGCTTGAACATCGGTGGGTCCTGCTTCGACGACGTGGCCATCGACCGCTTCCAGGACGGGTTGATGTCCAGCTTGGTGTCGATGCCCGAGCTTCGCAGCGCGATTCCAATCGGGGACTTGGACGGTGACGGCTTCGCAGATCTGATCGCGGCGTCGCCCAAGCTCGGGCTCACCGCCCTCAGCGGACAGTCGGGCAAGCCGATCTGGACCACTCAGGTCGGGGCTCCCGGCTTCGGTGCCAGCATGATCTTGGCGGGCAACCTGATCGCCGTGGGCGCACCGGACGAGAGCATCAAGGGCCAGGAGGGCGCGGTGTACTGGTTCGACACGGCCGGCAAGGCCCTGGGCAAGCCGGTGATTGGCAAGGAGCCGGGAGAGCGCCTGGGAGCGAGCCTCGGTTACGTGAACGGCGTGGTGTTCGCAGGCGCTCCCGGCAAGCCGGGGGAGAGCTACGGACGGCTGTACTCGCTGGCGGGCCCCGGGAAGGGACTGCAGCTCGCGCTCGACGGCAAGAGCCTTCAGGTGCCGATCGGTGGAACTGCGCCCGTGGGGCTGAAGATGCAGGGCAAGAAGGCGCTCGTGTTCGGTGCGCCGAGCTACGGCTCGAGTGGTGCGGTGCTGGCCTTCGAGCAAACCGGCGCCGGCGTCGGCAAGCTGCTCATCGCCTACGCGGGCGAGAAGAAGTCGGAGCTCGGCAGCTCGGTGAGTGCCGCCGCGGACTTCGATGGCGATGGTGCTCTGGAGGTTGCCATCGGTGCACCGGGCTACGCCGCCGAGATGGGCGGCGTGTACTTCCTCAATGGCGACGGCAAGCTGCTGCCCTCCGGCTTGTGGGGCCCGAAGGGGTCGCGCTTCGGCCAGAGCGTCACGAGCATGGGTGATCTGAACGGGGACAAGCGGGCGGAGCTGGGCGTGACGCTACCCGGCTACCAGATGGCGAACGCCCAGACCCCGGGTGCCGAGCTGGTGCTCGGCTTCGACGGCAAGAAGTGACGAGCACGGCGCGCGCTCGAGGTGCCTGGAGCCCCGGGCGCGCGCTTGCTACCTTGGACGGGTGAGCGGCAACAGCTTCGGTCAGGCGTTTCGCATCACGACGGCGGGCGAGTCCCACGGCCCCGCCAACGTGGTGATCATCGACGGTTGCCCACCGGGCCTCGCCCTTTCCGTGGAAGATCTGCGAGGCGATCTCGCGCGCCGGCGGCCGGGTCAGAGCCGCATCGTGACGCAGCGGATGGAGAGCGACGAACCGGAGATCCTCTCCGGCGTGTTCGAAGGGAAGACCACGGGTACGCCCATCGCGATCCTGATCCGGAACCAGGACGCGAAGAGTCGAGACTACGCCGACATCGCGGACAAGTACCGCCCGGGCCACGCGGACTACACCTACGACGCCAAGTACGGCCGACGGGACTACCGCGGCGGTGGTCGCGCCAGCGCGCGCGAGACGGTCGCCCGGGTCGCCGCCGGCGCCGTCGCCAAGAAGCTCATCGCGGAGGCCTTCGGCGGCAGCGTGGTCGGCTTCGTGACGCGCATCGGGGACGTGGCCGCGCACGTTCCGGAACCCGAGCGCGTGACGCTCGGCCAGGTCGAGACGTTGCCGGATGGCTCGCCGAACCTGGTGCGCTGTCCGGACCCCGCGGCGGCGGCGCAAATGGTGGAGCTCGTGGAGCGCGTGCGCAAAGAGCAGGACTCCGTGGGCGGCGTGGCGCAGATCGTCGCTGGCTCCGTGCCGGCGGGCCTCGGGGAGCCGGTGTTCGACAAGCTCAAGGCGGATCTCGCCAAGGCGCTGTTCTCGATCCCCGCGGTGGTGGGCGTGGAGTACGGCGCGGGCTTCGCGGCCGCGAAAATGCGCGGCAGTCAGCACAACGATCCGTTCGTGGGCCAGCGCGGCGCGGACGGTGAGCTCGCCATCGTGACCGAGGGCAATCATCACGGCGGCATGCTGGGCGGCATCTCCAGCGGCATGCCGATCGTGCTGTCCGCCGCGGTGAAGCCGACCAGCAGCTTGCCGCAGGAGCAACGCACCGTGACCCGCCGCGGTGAGGCCACCACGGTGAGCACGCGAGGGCGTCACGATCCGTGTCTACTGCCGCGCTTCGTGCCCATCGCCGAAGCCATGGTCGCCCTGGTGCTGGCGGACCACTGGCTGCGCTGGGCCGGGTAGTTCAAGTGTATTGCGCAGCTTCTCGCACTGCGCGTTCTGCGATCTCGGGGCTGGTAATGGGTTTCTTGCCTTTGGTGAGCGCTACGTAGAGCTCGTCTTCAAGCAACGACGGGGCTCGCGCCGGACCAACAAAAGCAGACGTCTTAGAACGTGAGCTGCTTGTTGCGCTCTTCGCGAAACAGTCGCATCGCGAACTTGCCGGCGGGGGTCTCGCGATAGCGACGAACCTCCGCCGCCAACTGCTCCGGCACTTCGTCGATGCTGGGAAGCGGCGCGCCGTAGCCGTGGGGCAAGAGCACCGGAGCGGCCAACGCGGCGAAGGTGATGTCCGCGGCGGTGAGCTGATCCCCAGTGAGGTAGCGGCGGCCGTCGGACAAGAGCTCTCCCATTTCGGAGAAGGTGTCGTTCATGCGCGTGTGGGAGCGCTTGGAGGCTTCCGCGGTGATGCGCATGGAGCGCTTCATGAGGCGTTTGATCAGCGGATAGGTGACCGAGAACGCTGCGCGCTCGGAGAGTGGTGCGCCGTGGCCGAAGGCCTGGGTGACCTGCTGCTTGTCATCCAGGATGTGGAAGTAGACGAAGCGACGCGTGTCCGGACCGAAGCGGGCGTCGAGCTTCTCTTCCAGCTCCCGGGAAAGCCGGCGTACGTTGCCGCCTTCACCGTAGATGCGGCCGCCCGAGTGGCGGTCGGCGAGCTCGAGGATGCCGGTGGAATCCGCGATGGTGCCGCTGTCCGTGACCAATACCGGGACCGTGCGACGCCCCCCGGCGCGGTAGCTGGCGGGGGCGTGATAGAGCGGGACGTGGCGTTCTTCCTGGTAGGGCACGCCGGCGCGTGACAGCGCCCAGCGAGCCTTCTCGCAGAAGTGGCTGGGGCCCATGGTGACGAGGCGATAGGGCTGGCTCATCGGGAGCGCGCATCCTGGTCTCCCGCGGGGCCACATGCAAGCCCCGCCACGGGCGGGAATCGCGGTAAGCTCGCTCGCCACCGTGGCCCGCGTCACTCTGCAAAACATCGAGAAGCGCTTCGGACAAACCCATGTCCTCAAGGGTGTGGACATCGAAGTGCCCGAGGGCGGCTTCGCAGTGCTCGTCGGGCCCAGCGGCTGCGGCAAGTCCACGCTGCTGCGGGTGATCGCTGGGCTGGAAGACTGCGACAGCGGCCGCATTCGCTTCGGCGAGCGGGACGTGACGCGCTTGCCTCCACGGGACCGAGACGTGGCGATGGTGTTTCAGTCCTACGCCTTGTACCCGCACCTCACGGTCCGCAAGAACCTGGCCTTCGGGCTAGAGCTCCGGAAGACGGCGCCGGCGGAGATCGACGAGCGCATTCGCGAGGTGAGCAGCATGTTGGGGCTCGAGCAGTTGCTCGACCGCTACCCACGGCAGCTTTCCGGAGGGCAGCGCCAGCGGGTGGCCATGGGTCGCGCCATCGTACGGCGCCCAGCGTTGTTTCTGTTCGACGAGCCGCTGTCCAACTTGGACGCCTCGTTGCGGGCGCAGGTGCGGGTGGACATCCGCAAGCTGCACGATCGTCTGGGTGCCACCAGCGTGTACGTCACCCACGATCAAGTGGAGGCGATGACCCTGGCGGACGTGCTGTTCGTATTGAACAACGGCTTGGTGGAGCAAGCGGGCGCGCCCCTGGAGGTGTACGAGCGCCCGGCGACGCGGTTCGTGGCGGCGTTCCTGGGCAGCCCGGCGATGAACTTCCTGGATGCCGAGCTGTCGACGGACGGGGCCGAGTGCACCGTCACCGCGCCCGGAGTTTCCCTCCACTTGCCCAAGCCGCGCGAGGCCGTGCGCGGGCCCGTGGTGCTCGGGATCCGCCCCCATGACGTGTCCGTCGGGGAAGCCGGTGCTCCCATCGTTGGAACGGTGGAGGTGTTGGAGGCGCTGGGCACCGAGTCTTTCGCCCACTGCCGAGTGGGGGATGAGCCTTTCGTGGCGCGCCTGGAGGGGAGCCAACGCCCGGCTCGGGGGACGGAGCTGTCACTGACGGTCAATCCAGAGCATGTGCATCTTTTCAGCACCGACAGCGGCCGTGCCCTGGGCGTGGGTTGATTGCTACGGTTTCGTGGATGGCACTCACGGGTTCTTGGGCGCTGGTGACGGGGGCTTCGTCCGGCATTGGAGAGGCATTGGCTCGCCAGCTCGCCGAAAAGGGCGCGAACGTCGTGCTCACCGCTCGTTCGCGAGACAAGCTCTCGAAGTTGGCGGATGAGCTGTCGGCGCGAGATGGCGTCCAAACCCAGGTGGTGGTCGGCGATCTCGCTCGCCCCGGCGGGGCGGAAGAGCTGCTCCGGGACGTGGCGTCGCTGGGCGTGGAGCTGGACCACCTGGTGAACAATGCCGGCTTCGGCTCCGCCGGACCATTCGTGGAGCGCGGGCGGCACGCGGAGATGGTGCGGTTGAACTGCGAGGCGCTGGTGGCGCTGACCCACGGGTTGCTCCCCGCGATGGTCCGGCGCGGTCGCGGCGGCGTGCTGAACGTGGCGTCCACCGCCGCGTTCCAACCGATGCCCTTCATGGCGACCTATGCGGCGACGAAAGCCTTCGTGCTGAGCTTCTCCACCGCCCTGGCGGAGGAAGTGGCGCCCCACGGCATCACCGTCACGGCCCTGTGCCCCGGTCCCGTTCCGACGGGCTTCCAGGAGACTGCGGGGATCACGCCAGGAGCCGAGCGCATGGCGGCGTTGAGCGCGGACCAGACGGCGGCCATTGGGATCGCGGGGTACATGGCCGGCCGTCGTGTGGTCGTTCCGGGCGGCGTGAATCGCGTTCAGACGACGCTGACGCAGCTCTTGCCGCGTCGCGCCGTGACCGCTCTGCTCGCTGGCGCCATGCGCCGCATGGGGCGTGCCGATTGACGACGACGAGAAAGGGACTCTGGCTGGGCCTGATGCTGGCGGGGTGCTCCCAGATCGCGGGATTGGGCGAGGAGCGCTCGCAGGGGATCGACGCCGGCAAGGTCGAAGACGCGGGGGCGGACGTGGCGCCGGAGGCCGAGGCCGAGGCGAGCGTGGACGCCAGCGCCGACCTCTTGCTCCACGTGACCGCCGAGGAGCCGGGCGAGGACTGCACCCTGGACAACCCACTGCTCTCGGCAGACTCGAGCTTCGGGATGCCGGCCAACTGCGGCTATCAACCGGCGTTGGTGGGCCAGCAGAGCGTCGCGTTCTCCGGTGATCGGACGCTGCTGTGCGACCCTTGTTGGCAGGGGCGCAAGGGGAACCTGTGGGTCGAGGCGGTGGTCCAGCTCGGCGGTCCGCCGGGGTACTATTTCGACCCCATCATGTTCTTGACCGACGCCTACGGAGCCGTCCCGCCGGCCAAGCGCCGCACAGGGGTGTACCTCGACTGGTCGACGACGTCGGGGTTGGCAATGAGATGCGCGGCCGACCACTCATCCAGCGGAAGCTTGAGTACTCTGCCCGACAAGCCCTACGTGCTGACGGTCCACTTCGACTGGGTCGCCTCGACTGGAGAAACATGGCTGCGGCCCGCCGACGGAACGGGCCACGCGCTCGTGGCTCGCGGAACACCCGACTTGACCATCCTGTGTCCCTCGGACCCCAGCGCCACGGGATGGTATGCCGCGAGCTTCATGGAGACTGCTAGCGTGGCAGGCACGGGCCTGATGGACGAAATTCGAATCGCGGCGAACCCCGACGCCCTGGACAACCCCTGATGCTGCTTCGCTTCGACGACTTCGAGCTGGACGAGGCCTGCTTCGAGCTGCGCAAGGCCGGAAGCGCCATTACCGTTCAACCCAAGGTGCTGGATCTGATCCTGTACCTCGCGCGCCATCGCGATCGTGTCGTCACCAAAGACGAGCTGCTCGAGCGGCTGTGGGAGGGCGTGGTGGTGACCGAGGCATCGCTGAGTCAGGCGATCAGCATGGCGCGGCGGGCGCTGTCGGACTCGGCGTCGGAGCAGTCGGTGATCCGGACCGTGCGGGGCAAGGGCTTTCGCTTCGTGGCGGAGACCAGCGAGCTCGGCACCGGAGGTCGCGAGTCCAAGCCGAAGCCGCTGCCCAAGGTGGAAGCGCCGCGCTCGGAGCCGGTCACGAGCCCGCGGCGCCCGCTGCAATACCTGGGATCGGGCACCGAATCCGTGGCGGAGACCCGCGACGACGACGTGCCGCGGGACGGCGCCGCCCGTCCCCACCACGTTCTGTACGTGGTGCTCTCCTGCGAAGATCTGGGCAATGGGGGAGCACGCCACGACCTCGAAGGGGTGGACGAAGTGCTGGTCGCCCGCGGATCGGAGCGGCGTTCTCAGCGCGGCGGCGAAATCACCAAGACGCTGACGCTCACGCTGCCAGGGCAAAGCCTGAGTCGTCGCCACGCGCGCTTCGTCAGCACGCGGGACGGCTGGTACGTGATGGACGAGGGGAGCAAGAACGGCACCTGGATCGGCGGGCAGCGCATCGAGAAGAAGCGGTTGAGCGACGGAGACGTGGTGGAGCTCGGTCGCACGTTCGTCACCTTCCGCGAGCACACGCTGGTGACGCCCCTGGCGGCGGACTTGGAAGCGCCGCATCGCATCTTCTCCAGCTTGTCACCGGAGCTCGACGTGCTGTCCCGGGACTTGGAGCGCCTCCAAGACGCGGATCTGCCGGTGCTTTTCCTGGGGGAGACCGGCGTGGGCAAGGAGCACGCTGCGCGACGGCTCCACTCCGACGGCCCCTTCGTGGTGCTGGATAGCGGCACGGTGGTGGCCGGCAAGAGTGTCGAGCAGCTGTTCGGCGCAAACGGGGAGCAGAGCATCTTCGAACGGGCCGCCGGCGGCACGCTGTTGGTGGACAACGTGGAGAGCTTGCCGGCAGACGCCCAGGCTGCCCTGGTGCGCGCGCTGGAAACGAGCCCCATTACCGTCGCCGGGGATCCGGCGCGGACCGCCGACGTGCGCGTGATGGCGACCAGCTCGGCTGCGTTGGACGAGCTGGCTCGCGACGGTGACTTTCGAGCGGACTTGCTCGCGCGCCTCTCCGGCTTTCGGTGTGAGCTGCCACCGTTGCGAGCGCGCAAGGTGGATCTCGGGCTGCTCATCGCGGATCTCTTGCCCGACGACGCCGTGCCGGAGATGGAAGTCGCGGCGGCCCGTGCTCTGTTTGCCTACGATTGGCCGGGCAACGTGCGGGAGCTGTCGCAGTGCTTGCAGGTGGCGGCGAAGCTCGCCGGGGGCGAGCCCATCGCGCTCGAGCACTTGCCGCCGGAAGTGCGCGGGTTCACGCGCCAGACGTGAATCGCGAGCCACGTAGCGGGCCGTCGCTGACGGGATCCCGGAGGAGTTACTTGGCACTCCTGTTGCAGAGGCAGGCCGCCATGCGGACGTGGTGCCTGCTTCTGCTGTTGATACCCGCCTGTGGATCCGATGACGCCACACCCGCTTCCGTGGGCACGGGCGGAATTGCGGGAGCAGCGGGCTTGGCAGGGTCCGGGGGCTCGGCAGGGATTGGAGGAGCGGCAGGGTCCGGAGGAGCGGCAGGGGTCGACGGCGGGACGACGGCGCTCTGCTCCAAGGTCATTGGATTCACGCAGCCGCTTCCCCAATGCTCGCCGGAAACTCCTTGCGACCGCCCCGCCGACGAGCTGAACGGCCAGGTGCTGACGTCGCCTTCCACGCCTCCGAGCTGCCCCGCCGGAACCACTCTGATGCAGCAGGACGTGCTGGGGGTCACGCGCTATGCGTGCGCTGCCGAGCCCCCGGGTGCGTCGGTCACGTCGAAGCGTCCGCTGATCCTGTGGTTTCACCCGGGTGGGGATGGGGCGGACACCATCAGCGAGACCGGGTTGGTTTCGAAGTCTGCCGCCTACGACCTGACGGGGGACTCGAGTCGGCCAGGGTTTCATCTGGTGGCGGTGCAGGGGCGGAACCTGCGCTTTCCGACCCAAGCCCCCCGCGACGGTCGTCACCACGATTTCTACCATCGTGATCTGAGCTCTCCGTCGAGTAACCCGGACATCGCTTTCGCTGACGCTCTCGTGGACTCCCTCGTCGCAGGCGGCACCGTCGACGAGAAACGAATCTACGTCATGGGTTGGTCGAATGGCGGCTTCTTCGCCCAGCTGTATGCCATCGCGCGCCACGACACCGCGACGCCCGGAGGTCAGCGTGTGGCTGCCGGTGCGGTGTTTGCGACGGCGAGCCCCTTCGACGACGTGCGTTGGGATCCGTTTGCCAACGTGCCGCGCACGCCGGACGGTGCGTGTCGCGTGGACGCTTTGCCTTCGGTGGCCGTGCCCATCTTGTTGGTGTACCGAACCTGCGACGCCGCCGTGGCAGCGACCCCCGAGCAGGCGAGCTGTTTCGATACAGAGCCCGGCTACGTGACGGAGCCATGGATTGACGCGGCCAAGGCCGCGGGGATCTCGATGACCTCGCTGCGCCTGGGTGGACGGGAAGCGGGCGCGACCCTGGACGTGGAAGGCCCGGCTTCTTCGTCCACTTGCACCTCCACGGAGTGCACGCTGCCGATTTCCTACGGCTGCTATTGCCTGGTAAACCACCTGATCTGGCCGGATGGCGCCTACAACAAGGGTAGCTCCAACATCGACCACGAACCCGCGATGTTGGACTCGCTCCGAAAGAACCCGCTGCCTTAGAACTTCCCGGAGAGGGACACGAAGCCGCTGTTCGCGCTGGCGGTGGCGTTCACCTTGGGCTCCGTGATCCAGAGCACGGTGGCTGCACCGAGACCGGCGATACCCACGCCGAAGCCGATGGTCGAAAGCAGCGCGGCATCCCGCGCCTCGCCGTCGAGACTCACGCCTTCTTGTGTGGGACAGGGATTATCGGGGCACACGGCGTCGCGGTCGCTCTTCTTGTTCAGCGTTTGGATGCCGAAATAGGTTCCCGCCGCGAGCCCGACGATCCCCACGGCGCCCGCAGCGTAGGCCCACGGACGATGGGACGCAGGCGCCGGCACGTCCCGAGGCGCGGGTTCCGACTTGGCCGGAGGGGGCGGCGTTGTGACCACCGGGGCCGCCTCGGCGGGCTTCGGCTTCAGATCGAAGTGGACCTCCGTGAGCTTCTCCGCGGGGACCATCTCGACGCGCTCGCTCGGCGCGTAGCCCTCGGCCTTCACCTCGACCCGCAACGACCCTGCCACCACGCGCAGCGGGCTGGGCAGCGGCAAGGTGCCGGAAGGCGCGCCGTTGATGACGAGGGTTGCGCCCGCCACGTTGCTGCTGACGGCGAGGGAGCCGAGTTGCTTGGCCACCACGTCCCGCGCGGCCTCGAGGGCGGCGCGGTTCTTCTGCACCCAGTCGTCCTCGCTGGAAGCCAGCGCGCCTTCCAAGTAGCGCTCGCTCTCCACGTACAGTCGAAGGGATTTGGCCGCGAGCCCCATCTGCCCCAGGGCTCGGGGCGACGGGCTGAGCTTGTAGGCTTCCTGAAAGCGCGCGAGCGCTTCGCGCTCCTTGCCGTCCCGACGCAGGGCGACGCCCGCTTCGATCAAAGCGTCCGCCTGCGCGCTGGCATCCTGAGCCAGCGCCGGCGAGGTGAGCAGAGCCAGCGCCACGCCGAGCGTGGCGAGTCTCGTCAGCTGGGCGGCACGAAGTTGTCGCAAGTCTCGTCGATGATGGCGATGGCGTTGTCGAAGAACGGAGCGTAGTCGGCGGCTTCCACGTCACCCTTGATGCCGCGTTTGCCGAACAACTCGATGAACTGGTGCCAATGCAGCTGCTTGGCTGGCGTTGCCGCGGCGCCATCCGGGATCAGCCCGAGCATCACGATGGACTCGGCGTTGCCACCCTTGGCGGTCACCATGGCGTCGTACCACTCCTTTGGCGTGCCCTGGTCTTCCTTGTTCGGATCGTCGCTGATGAACGTGACCACCAAGATGGCGTCGTCGCGCAAGAACCCTTCGTTGCATCCGCCGGGTCCTTCCAGCGTGGGGCTCACCGCCGCGACCATGCTTTCGATGGGGCGTTCCGACGGATGCCCGGCGAGGCCCAGGGTGGCGACGCAGGAGAACGTGTCGCTCAGATTCGGCTGGGTTTCGTCCATCCAGCGCAGGCCATTGGCGATGGGGCAGATGGTGTTGCTGGAGCCCTGACCGGTGGGTTGAATCACACCGGCACCGCGCGTGGCGTCGCAACCCTTGTACACGTGATTGCACGCGTAGTTGTTGCACGTGGAGTGCGGCGTGCCCGCGCAGGCGCTGGCGGTGCAGCGCGTTTCTGCGTCCGTGTCGGTGACCAGGATGTGGAACTGTTTGATGTTGGTAGCGTTGGTAATGGAGCTGATGAACTTGGGGAACGCGGCTGTCAGCGCGGTCTGCTCTTGGCCCATCGACACCGAGGAATCGACCACGAACAAGAAGTCCGTCTTGGAGCAGCCGTTCTTGCCGCCGCTGCCGCCGCCGGCGCCGCCCAGGGAAATGTTGCCCCCCACGGCTCCAGAACCGCCGGTCCCACCCGTGGACGTGCTACCGCTCGCGCCGCCGCTCGACGTCGCTCCCGCGCCGCCGCTACCCGCGTTGCTGGCCACGTCGTCCTTGGAGCTGGACGAACACGCGAAGGCGAGCAGCGGCAGCATCAGCGCAATCAGACGCTGTCTCATACTCCACACTTTGCCACATTTCGCCGCTACTCCACGATGGGAATGCCATCGATGTCGAGATGCGGCTTGTGTGACGCGGTCGGCGCCGGCTTCGCGGAAGGCGCCGGTGCGGGTCGGGGCGTCGACTTCACCGGCACGGGAGCCTTGACTGCCACCGGCGCAGCGCTGGGAGTTGCACTGCTGCTCACGGACGCGGTCGGCGCTGCCGTTGGAACGGCGCTCACGGGTGGTGTCGGCACTGGAGCCGTCGCAGCGGGCTCGGCGTGACGCGTCGCGTCCGGTGCTGCGGAGCTGCCACGCATCGCGAGCCAAGTCACGGTGCCGGCCAGCGCCGCAGCCAACGCGAGCAACCACAACCGGCGCGAGCTCCCGCTGGATTCGGGCTCGGGAGCCTCCACGCTGGGCGCCGTCGCGTCCGCGCCCGGCAGCGTGGCCGTGCGTTCGGCGGTCGTGCTCCTGGCCTCCCGGGCCGGCACGGGTGTGGCCCGCGCCACGGGGGGCGCCGTGCTGGACAGCCGCTGCGCGGACAAACGCCCCACTTCCGAGGCAAAGGGTCGAAGCTCCTGCGCGAAGGCGGCCACCGACGGCGTGCGATCTTCCGGCCGCTTCGCGAGGGCACGGCACAGCACCGCGGAGAGCTCTTCGGGGATGTTCGGCGAACGCTCCAAGAGCGGCAACGGCGGATCCGTGAAGATGGCGGCCGTGACCTCGCTGATGGTGTTGCCTTCGAAGGGATGCGAGTTGGCGAGCAGCGTGTAGAGCGTGACCGCGAGCGCCCACACGTCCGTACGGCCGTCCACGTTCTTCGGATTGCGGAGCTGCTCCGGCGACATGTAGTACGGCGAGCCGAGCAGCGAGCCCGCCGCCGTACCTTCCGCGTCTTCCTTCTCCGGCTCGAGCACCTTGGAAATGCCGAAGTCGAGCACCTTGATCAGCGGTGCACCCGTGGCGGTTCGCGTGAGAAACAGATTCGACGGCTTGATGTCTCGATGGACGATGCCTGCGGCGTGAGCTTCCGCGACGCCCAGACAAGCCTGCAGGACATAGTCGACAGCTTCACTGAAGGGCAGCGGCCCCCGAGACGCGAGCACGGCGTCCAGGTCTTCGCCGTCGAGCAGCTCCATCACGATGTAGGGCAGCTCGTCGTGGAAGCCGACGTCGAAGACGCGCAGGATGTGCTCGCTACTGAGGGCCTGCGCCGTCTGCGCCTCGCGCAGGAAGCGCCGGCTCTTCACGCCAGCGACGCCAAGGACGAACTTGATGGCCACCGGCCGCTCCAGAATGAGGTGCTCCGCGCGGAACACCCGTCCCATGGCGCCAGAGCCCAACTGCGGGCCCAGGCGGTATTTTTGCGCCACCACGGTGTTCGGGGCCGGGCCGGCGCGGCTGTCCTCCTTGCCCGCCTCTGACATGCGAACAATGGTTCTAGCGCACAAATGTGCCCACGCCGAGTCACGCCTTGGAACCTAGCGGCTGAGGCCGCCCAGATCCTGAACTTGATCTCAGCGATTCCTGATCTTCGAGGCCTGCGCCTATAGTCCCCCGCTGATGAGCGCGGCCCTGAAGCGGCTCTGGATGGCCCTGGCCTTGGCGACGGTGCTGACCGTGGGCACCTCGGCCCGGGCCGCGGATCCCGTGCTCGTTTGGCACGCCTACCGGGGGGAGGAGAAGCAGGCGCTGGAGCAGGTGCTTTCGGCGTGGCAAAAGCGCACCGGCATCCCGGTGGAGGCGCTGCAGGTGCCCCACGACGCCTACGCTTCGAAGCTGGCGGCGGCCGCGCCCCGTGGCCACGGGCCGCACGTGTTCATCGACTCCCACGAGCGCCTCGGGGATCTGGTCGAGCGCAGCGCGGCAAAGGAGCTGCCCGCCCTGTCCCCGGCCGAAGCGGCGCAGTATCAGCCGCGGGCTCTGGAGGCGCTCACCGACGGCGACCACGTGCGGGGCTTGCCCATCGCTCTCAAGTGCATCGCGCTGTACGTGAACCCTGCGCTGCTCGCGAAGGTGCCGGACACGCTGGAAGGCATCTTCGCACTGAAGGAGCAGCTGCCGCCGGGCGTGTTTCCCATCGCTTACGAAGCGAACAACGTCTACTTCCACGCCGCCATCCTGCACGCCTTCGGTGGTGCGCAGCTGCTGCCGAACGGTGACTTCGGTTTCGTCGGCCCCGCGGCGGAGAAGTCCGTGGAGCTCGTACGCAGTGCCGTGGAGATGGGCGCCGTACCGGAAGAGGCGTCCGGTGCGTTGGTCGACGAGCTGTTCAAGAGCGGTCGCGCCGCCACCGTGATGAGCGGACCCTACTTTGCGAGCGACATCGGCAACGCCGTGAAGTACCGCGTCGTCCCGCTGCCCAAGATCGCCGCGGCGAACGCGCCCATGAAGCCGTTCCTCACGGTGGAAGCCGTGGCCCTCACGCCCAAGGGCGTTCAGCGTCCCGATGCGGAAAAGCTCGCGCGCTTCATCGCCGGGCCGGAGTCGGCGGCCATCCGCGCGCGGGTAGGACGCCAAGTCGTCGCACGTGCCGAGCTGCCGGAGGTCGCCCGGAACGATCCGTTCCTCACGGCTTTCGCGGAGCAGGCCAAGGTAGCGGTGGTGATGCCGTCCACTCCGCGCATGCGGGCGACGTGGGAGCCGGCACGCCGCGCGTTGGTGAAGAGCTTGAACGGCACCGTGGCTCCCGCCGCCGCCCTGGCGGAGGCGCAGCGCCGCTTCGACGACGTAGTTCGCCCACCGCCTCCACCCGCGTCACCCACTCCTCTTCTTTTTTTGATTGGGGGTTTGTGCGTCGCGGGAGCGGTGTGGCTATTCCGAAAACGCGACGACCTGGGCCCCGCGTTTCGTCGCTCGCTACCCGCCTACCGTTGGGTCGCGCACGCGGTGATCGCCGTCGGGCTGCTGGTGTTTCTACCGATCATCGTCGGCGCCGGCGCGTCGCTCTATGCCGGTCGGCTCGGGAGCATGCACTACGTCGGCTTCGCGAACTTCGTCGCGATCCTCACGGCTCGTGGCGGCGCACTGCTCTCGACGGGATCGTTCTGGGTCGTGCTGCTCGTCACGGTGCTGTGGACACTGGTCAACGTCGTCCTGCACGTCGGCATCGGCTTCGTCCTCGGTCTGCTCCTTTCGCGCCCCGCGCTGGCGTTGAAGCCCATCTACCGAGTGCTCCTGATCGTGCCCTGGGCAGTGCCCTCTTACGTCACCGCGCTCGCCTGGCGCGGCATGTTCAGCCGCCAGTTCGGCGCCATCAGCGCGCTGATCGAGGCCTTCGGCGGCGAGCCGTTCTCGTGGTGGGCGCGCTTTTCCACGGCCTTCACCGCCAACGTGGCCACCAACGTGTGGCTCGGCTTTCCGTTCATGATGGTCGTGACCCTGGGCGCGCTGACGGGAGTCCCGAAAGAAGTGCTGGAAGCCGCAGAGGTGGACGGCGCCACGCGTTGGCAACGCATGTGGCGCGTCACCGTGCCCATGGTGGTGCCCGCCATGCTCCCGGCGGTGCTGCTGGGCGCCATCTGGACCTTCAACATGTTCAACGTGGTGTTCCTGGTGAGCGGTGGTGAGCCGGACGGCACCACGGACATCCTCGTCTCCGAAGCCTACCGCTGGGCGTTCACCCGGCAGGCACAGTACGGCTACGCGGCGGCGTACTCCGTGCTCATCTTCCTGCTGCTATGGTTCGGCTCGCGCATGATGTCGCGCGTGGCGAGGACGACGTGAAGGACGAGCGCAAGGGAGCCTCGGCGCTGCTCGAGAGTGCGGCCGTCCACGTCGTGATCGTGGTCGCCGTGGCGTTCTCGCTCTATCCGGTGCTCTGGGTCCTGGCTACGGCCTTCTCTCACGGCAACGCTCCGGAGCGCAGCGTGTGGCCGGTGCCGCACGCGGCCACCTTGGAGCACCTGGTAGGGGTGATCACCGCGCCACACTTCGGCGTCCAGGCCCTGAACAGCCTGGTGGTGAGCATCTCCACCGCGCTGGTGGGCATCGCCATTGCGTTGCCGGCGGCCTACGCCATGTCGCGCTTCACCTTCCTGGGAAAGGAGAGCGGCGTTCGGCTGCTGCTCGCCACCCAAATGTTCCCGATGGTGGCCTCGGCGGTCCCGCTCTACATCGTGCTGGAATACCTGGGCCTGCTCGACACCCGCACCGGCCTGGTGGTGGCCTACGCCACGACCAGCGTTCCCTTCGCAATTTTCCAGCTGCGCGGCGCTTTCGACTCGATCCCGAAGGACCTCGAAGAAGCCGCCATGGTCGATGGC
Organism: Polyangiaceae bacterium; assembly: GCA_020633235.1. Lineage (NCBI taxonomy): Bacteria > Pseudomonadati > Myxococcota > Polyangiales > Polyangiaceae > Polyangiaceae bacterium. The sequence continues at coordinate 198,499 of JACKEA010000008.1, forward strand.
GCCACGCGGGTCGGAGCGTTCCTACGCGTGGTGCTGCCCGCTGCGCGCCCGGCCATCGCCGTCACGGCCCTGTTCGCGTTCATGAGCGCCTACAACGAGTTCATTCTCGCCGCCACCATCCTGGGCAAGGAAGAAGCGTTGACCCTTCCGGTGGTGCTGCAGCGTTTCGTCGGCGAGCACGACGCGGCGTGGGGCAGCTTCGCCGCCGGATCCATCGTGGTGAGCCTGCCCGTGATGGTGCTGTTCTACGTGGTGCAACGTCATCTCGTCAGTGGTCTCACTGCCGGCGGCGTAAAGGGCTGACTTGACGGCGGAGGCCGTCGAGGTTTGAACAGCGGGGCCCATGTATCACGTCCCCCGTGACACCGGATGGATCGAGGTCATCACCGGCTGCATGTTCAGCGGCAAGACCGAAGAGCTCATTCGGCGCCTCAACCGCGCGCGCTACGCGCGGCAGACGGTGCTCATCTTCAAGCCTCGGATCGACGAGCGCTACGCGAAGGAGAGCGTCGTCAGCCACTCCAAGCAAGAGCTCACGGCGCTGGCCATCGACGACGCCACGGAGATCATCGCGCACGCCTTGGACGCCGACGTGATCGGCATCGATGAAGCGCAGTTCTTCGGCCCGCCGCTGTTGGCGGTGGTGGAGCGGCTGGCCAACGCAGGCAAGCGCGTCGTGGTCGCCGGGCTGGATCAGGACTACCTGGGCCGCCCCTTCGAGCCGATCCCGGCATTGATGGCGGTCGCCGAGTACGTCACCAAGAACCTCGCCATCTGCGTCCGCTGCGGAAACCCCGCGGATCGCTCCCAGCGCCTGGTGCGCCGGGACGCCACGGTGGTGGTGGGCGGCAGCGAGACCTACGAGGCGCGCTGCCGCCGCTGCTTCGACCCGGGGGAATCCGTTCCCTCGCAGAAGGACCTGTTCACGCCTTCGGAGCCGCCGCCGCCAGTGGCCGAGCCCGGCTCCTAAAGCTCAGTTGGGGTCGTTGATCCCCAAACACTTGCCAGATACGCAAGCGGCTCCCGAAGCACAGGCGACGCCGCAGCCACCACAGTTCTGCGGGTCCGTCTTCAAGTTCTTGCACTGAGAGCTGCACGCCACGTAAGGCGGAATGCACACGATCCCACACGTGCCCGAGTTGCACACGGGCTCGCCGTTCGTTGGCACCGGACATATCTGCCCACACGTGCCGCAGTTGTCGATGTCGGTTTGGGTGTTGCGACAGGCCGAGCCACACTTGGTGTAGGGGGCGTTGCACGAGAAATCGCAGGCACCGCCGACGCACACGCCACTGGCGTTGGCGGGTGCGAAACAGCCTTTGCCACAACCATCGCAGTTCTGCGGGTCCGAGTTGATGTCCACGCACCCCGAGCCGCACTTGGTCAGGTCCGAGCTGCACACGAAGTTGCAGTTCCCCTGCACGCATACGCCAGTGCCGCCCGCCGGAGAGGTGCACTTGTGGTCGCAGGAGCCACAGTGAAGCGGGTTGTCGTTCACCTCCACGCAGCTGTCGCCACACTGGGTGAAGGGAGGCGTACAGTTGGTGGTGCACTTGCCCTCTTGGCAGACCTGTCCGGTAGGGCAAGCGTTCAAACAGAAACCGCAGTTGGTCGCGTCCGATTGCAGGTCCGTTTCGCAGCCGTCAGTTGCGGAAACGTTGCAGTCGCCGAAGCCCGTCGTGCAGCTCATCTCACAGCTGCCTTGATTGCAGACCGGCGTCTGGTTCGTGCCGTTGCACACCTTGTCGCAGCTTCCGCAATTCTTGGGGTCCGCGAGAAGGTTCACCTCACAACCGTTGGCGGCGAGGCCATCGCAGTCGCCGAAGTCGACGTTGCAGGTGCTGAAGCCGCAGCTTCCGGATGGATCGCATTTGGCGGTGGCGTTCGGCACCGCGCAAGGCGAGCAGCTGGATTCGCCGCAACCGTGCTCCAGATCTTGCTTCACGCACACGCCGCCACAGTCCTTCTCACCCGCGCTGCAGCCCTGCTGTTGGCCTGCGTCCGCGCCGCTCTCGACGCCCGAGTCGGCAGCCACACCGTCCGCTACGGTGAACCCCTCCCAGTCGCGACTACAGCCCGCCGATAGAGCCAGGAGGGCGGCGAGAACCCAGCGTCGCATGCCGGCACAGGTTAGCTCTGCTCGCGCGTCGTGCAAAGTACCGGCTCCGTCGGGTACACTTGCTGCCGATGGTGCGCCTGTCTCGTACCTTGGTGCTCGCGGCGCTGCTGTTCGCCGCGCCGGCGGCGGCGGAAGGTGGGGCGGCTGCGGCCGGGGCCGACGCGCTCTTTCGCGAAGCGGTGGCGCTGGCGGAGGCGGGCAAGTTCAAAGAGGCCGCGAACAAGTTCGAGGCGAGCTACGAGCTCGATCCCGCGCGCGGCACGCTGCAGGGCTGGGCCATGGCCGAAGAACGCGCGGGCGAGCCGGAGCGGGCGTATCTTCACTATCAGCAGCTCGCTCGAGAAGCGAAGGCGGCGAAGGACGGGCCCCGCGCAAAGCTGGCGGCCGAGCGCATGAGCGCGCTCTCTTCCAAGGTGGCTTTGGTCGCGCTCGAGATATCCGGCCCAGCCGAGGCGGAAGGCAAGGTGACCCTCGATGGCCGTGCCCTGGACGACGCCGAGATCGGCACGCCCATCCTCGTCTCCCCAGGGGAACACGTGTTCGAGGGAGCGTCTCCTTCGGGAGCCAGCTTCCATCAGGCCGTCAGCGCCGCGATAGGGGAAAAGGTTCGGGCACAGGTGTCGTGGCACTTGCCGAACACTTCGGCACTGCCTGCGCCGGTCGAGCCACCTGCAAGCCACCCCGAGCGGGATGAAGGCACGTCTTCCAGCCCGCTCACGACGATCGGCCTGATCGTGGGAGGAGCCGGCGTGGTGGCGGGGGGCATCGGCACGTACCTGTGGATCGATTCCGGGAAGGACTTCGATAGCGTCAGTGGTGACTGCCCCAACGGCCAGTGCCCACCGGGTACCCAGAGTCGCATCGACGACGGCCGCTCCAAAGAGAACCTGGCGCGGTTGCTCTTGATCGGCGGCGGGGCTGCCGTAGCCGCGGGGGTGACACTGTTCGTCGTGGGCAATGCTCAAGAAAATCACGCCCATGCGCGGGCGGTGGTGGGTCCGACAGGCGCTTACCTCACCGGGCGCTTCTGAGCCTGCTATCCTCGTGCGTTCCGATGGCTGAGGCTCCGCGTACGATCGGGCGCTACGCGCTGCACACGGCTCTCGCCTCCGGTGGGATGGCCACGGTGCACCTCGGGCGGCTCCTGGGTCCCGTGGGGTTTTCGCGAACGGTCGCCATCAAGCGGCTGCATGCGTCCTTCGCGCAGGATCCGGATTTCGTTTCCATGTTCCTGGACGAGGCGCGCCTGGCGGCGCGCATTCGCCACCCCAACGTGGTGCCGGTGTTGGACGTGGTGGCACTCGAGGGTGAGCTGTTCCTCGTCATGGAGTACGTACAGGGGGAAGCGCTCTCGCGACTTCGGCGCTCCTTCGGCAAGCCCATCGCGGTGCCGGTGGTTGCGCGCATCGCCGTGGACATGCTCAACGGCCTGCATGCGGCGCACGAGGCGAAGAACGAGCGTGGGGAGCCGCTCGACATCGTTCATCGCGACGTCTCGCCCCACAACATATTGGTGGGCGTGGATGGCATCTCGCGGGTGACGGACTTCGGCATCGCGAAGGCGGAGAACCGCATTCAGACCACCCGCGAAGGACAAATCAAAGGGAAGCTCGCGTACATGGCGCCGGAGCAGCTTCGGGAGCGGGCCGTGGATCGACGCACGGACGTATACGCCGCCGCCGTAGTGGTGTGGGAAGCGCTGACCGCCAAGAAGCTGTTCGCTCGGGACGACCCCGGAGCCATGGTCGCCCGCATCCTCGAAGGCAACGTGCAGCGGCCGAGCGCATTGGTCCCAGGCATCCCGAGCGAGGTGGACGCCATCGTCATGCAGGGCTTGGCCGCGAATCCCGATGCTCGCTTCGCGAGCGCGCAGGAGATGGCGCTGGCTCTCGAACATGCGGTGCGACTCGAACCCGCAGCCCGTGTTGGTCAGTGGGTGGAGCAGGTCGCGGCGAGCTCGCTCACGGAACGTGCTGCGGCTGTGGCGGACCTGGAGACGGCGTCCCACAGCAGCGTCGATTCGGTTCGGTCCTTCATGCGGGAGGCGTCCCAATCGCTGCCTGCCCCAGAGCCGGAACGGCCGAGCTCCACGCATTCGGTCGCGCAAGTGTCGAGCCTGTCGGTGGACTCACCTGGCGAAACCAAGACACCGAACCGCCGGCCGCTCGTGCTCGTGGCGGTGGTGCTGGGCGTGCTCGGGATTGCCGCGGTGGTTGCACTTTCTCGAACGAGCGGAGGCCGCGCTCCCGAGCCCATCACCGCCGCCTCCAGCGCGAAGACGGCGGAGCCCACGCCAGAGACCACGCTGCAACCCTTGGCGTCCGCCCCGCCGCCGCCCTCCGCCTCCGCGCCGGCGCCGGAACAGCCTGCCAAGGTCGTGCATCGTCCGGCAGCGACGCACAAACCGCCGGCTCCGCCGCCTCCCGAGCCGACCAAGAATCCGAGCGACTTCTCGAACCTCACGCGGGAGTAGCGCGCACGCAGCTCGAGAGCTCTTCGAGCATGCGGTCGGCGAGCTCCATGCCGTCGCGCACGCGTTCGTCCTCCTTGGCGCGGCGGGTGAGACGGCCGTCCGGAGCCAAGCGATACGGCGATTTCTTGGGCGCCACCAACTCGCCGATCTTCACCGGATCCAGCGGCGTGTCGTCCCTGAGGTGCAGCGTCACGCTCTTCGCGGACGCCTCACAGCCGAGCACGCACAAGCGCCGAAGCTCGGTCTTGATGCGCATCAATTCCACCAAGTGCTTTGCCTCGGTGGGCGGCGGGCCAAAGCGATCCTCCATTTCCGCCGCGAGGTCTGCGACCTCTGCTTCGTCCGCCGCGCTCGCGAGGCGCTTGTACAAGCTGAGCCGCACGCCCACCTCCGCCACGTAGTCGTCGGGCAAGAGCGCATCCACGTCGAAGGACAGGTCCGGATCCACGGCGTGCACCACTGGCTCGCCCCGAAGCTCGTGGGTGGCCTCTTCCAGCATTTGCACGAACAGGTCGAAGCCCACGCTGGACACGAACCCGCTCTGGTCGGCGCCGAGCAGATCTCCTGCGCCGCGGAGCTCCATGTCCAGGGTGGCGATGTGAAAACCCGAGCCGAGCTCCGTGTAACGCTCGAGGGCCTCGATGCGGCTCCGCGCGTCGTCGCTCATCTGATTGGGCGGGGGAACCAGCAGGTAGCAATACGCGCGCTCGCTCGACCGGCCCACGCGTCCGCGGAGCTGATAGAGCTGTGAGAGTCCGAACATGTCCGCGCGATCGATGATGATGGTGTTGGCGCGGGGAATGTCGAGCCCGCTCTCGATGATCGCGGTGGCCACCAGCACGTCGTAGTCGCCATCCACGAAGTCGATCATGGTGCGTTCCAGCGCCGTCTCGCTCAGCTGCCCGTGCCCCACGGCCACCTTGGCTCGCGGCACCAGCGCCTGCACCCGCGCGGCGCGTTCGTAGATGCCCTCCACGCGGTTGTACACGTAGAAGACCTGACCGCCGCGGGACAGCTCCCGCTCGATGGCTTCGCGCACCACGTGCTCGTCGAAGCGCGAGGTGATGGTGCGGATCGCGCGCCGGTCCACCGGCGGTGTGGTGATGATGGACATGTCCCGCAGCCCGCCGACGGCCATCTGCAGCGTGCGCGGGATTGGTGTCGCGCTCAGCGTGAGCACGTCCACCGTGGCGCGCAGTTGCTTGATCCGCTCCTTGTGCGTCACGCCGAAGCGTTGTTCTTCGTCCACCACCAACAGGCCCAGGTTCGCGAAGTGCACGTCCTTGCTGAGCAAGCGGTGCGTACCCACCACCACGTCCACGGTTCCATCGCGCATCCCGCCGATGATGGCTTGTTGTTCTTTCTTGTTGGTGAACCGCGAAAGCACGCGGACGTCCAGCGGGTAGTCCGAGAGACGTCCAGAGAACGTGAGGTAGTGCTGCTGGGCGAGCACCGTGGTGGGGCACAAGAGCGCCACCTGCCGTCCCTCCATGGCCACGCGGAACGCCGCGCGTAGCGCGACCTCGGTCTTGCCGAAGCCGACGTCGCCGCACACCAGACGATCCATCACCTGCTGGTTCTCGAGATCCGACAGCACGTCCTTGATGGCCACGGCCTGGTCGCGCGTTTCCTCGTAGGGGAAGCTCGCCTCGAAAGTGGCGTACTCGTCGTCCGGCGCGTCCAGCGGCACCTTCTTGCAGGCCGCCCGCTCCGCGTACAGCTTGAGCAAGTCGTCCGCCATCTGACGAACGCGCCGCTGTACCTTTGCTTTGGTCTTGGCGAAGGACTGCCCGCCGAGCCGATCGATCTTCGGTGCGCCCTCACCGCCGGAGTACTTCTGGATCTGGTTCAGCCGGTACACCGGCAGAAACAGCTTCCCGCCGCTGTACTCCACCACGATCAGCTCCACGCCGATGCCGCCGATCTCCTTCTTCTCCAGGCCCAGGTAGCGGCCGATGCCATGCTCGATGTGCACGACGTAGTCGCCGGGCGTCAGCGCGCGCAGATCTTCGAGCACCGCGCGGGCGCTCTTCTTCGCGCGTTCGGGTCGGCGGTGTGTGCGTTGGCCGAAGATCTCTTCTTCGGTCACGAGCACGAAGCCTTCCGCGGGGGAAATCACGCCGCGGGCCAGCTCGCCGGTGACGATGTGCACGGCGCCGGGCTCGTCGTCCATCAGCACGCCGCGGTGGGAAAGCAGCGAACGCACGCGCTCCGCCTGGGTGGCCGCGCGCGCCGCGATGGCGATGCCGAGCCCGGCGTCCCGCCACGCCTCGATGCGGCGGAGCAGCGGATCCAGCGCCCCCTGCTTGCCGCGGGCGGAGCGCGCGGCCTTCACCGCGCGGCCCAGGTCGTCGTGCCCGCGCAGCGCCAGGCTGGGCGCGTCCACCGGTGACAGCTCCAGGGCGTCGAGGGCGCCCGCGGCGCTACCACTCACGCCGGTGACATGGGTGGCGACCACGTGCCGCTCCACCAGCGCCCGGGCAACGTCGTCCTCGCCGACGTACAGCGCGTCGAGACCGAAGTGCGGCTTGTCCGCCAGAGTCGCCACGGCATCCCGGGCTCGTTCCAGCTCCTCTCGTACCCGACCGAAGCCACGGGTGGGATCATCGAGCACGATCGCCGTCCCTTCCGGCAGGTAGCGCCACAGCGGAACCAGCTCGTAGAAGGCCGGCAAGTACGCGTCCAGGCCGAAGAAGGCGCGCCCCGTGGCCACGTCCTCCACCAGCGCCCGCGCTTTGGTGGACGGGTAGTTCACGCCATCGCACAGCGAGCGCACGATCTCCCGTGCTCGGGTTTCCGCCTCCACCGTGCCCACGGCTTCCCGCGCCGGCGGCAGCCACGCCCGCTCCACCTGCGACAACGTGCGCTGGTCCTCGGGGTCGAACTCCTTCAAGGAGACGACGAGATCACCGTACAGCTCCGCGCGCACGGGCAGCTCCGCGTTGGGCGCCCAGGCGTCCAGGATCCCACCGCGCAGCGCGAAGCTACCGGGATCCTCCACCACTGGGACCCGCAGGTAGCCGCCGAAGGAGAGCGCCTCCGTCGTTCGCCGGACGTCGATCTCGTCCTCCGCCACGAGCTCCACGGCGGCGTGGCGCAGGGCCTTGGGCGGGACCACCTTGCGCAGCAAGCCGCTGGCGGTGGTGACGGCGAAGCGCCAAGGGCGGCCCGCCGCCAGGTGGGCCAGCGTGGCCGTGCGTAGCATCTGAGCGCGCCGATCCGAGTGGACCTCCGCCCAGGGCAGCGTCTCCGGCGGCAGCAGGCTCAGGGTTTCCCCCGCGTTCGGCACCGGCTCACGGTGCGGCCCCACCGGCAGACCACGGCTCAGAAACGCGAGATCCGCCGCCGTGCGGCGCGCTGCCTCGGTGTCCGACACCACGCACAGCACGCTGGGCGCCCCTCCGAGCGCCAGCGCTCGCGCCACCAGCGCCGGGGCGCAGCCCTCCGCGCCCACCACGTGGAGCGGCTCCCGGCGGGCGAGCGCCTGCTTCGCCAGCTGGGCGAGGGTGAGCACCGTGCGGTCCTCGGGCAGGCTGGGCGGCTCCACGCCGACGTCGATGGCGGCCTCCGACTCGTTCATGCGGGGACGTGCGTATAGCACCCACATCGGCGATCCGACAGCACACGTCGTCCATCATGGAAGCTCGCCGCACACGCGGTATGCTGCAGTCGTGACGGACGATTCGGGGCGGGCCTTCTCTGCGGACACGTCTGCGTCAGAGCAGCGCATGGCGGTGGAGAAGCCGCCGAACGGTATCGCGCTCGCGCTCTTGTTCTGGGTCACCGCGGGCGTGTGGGCCATGGCCTTCAGCCACCGCGTGTCCCGCTTGCTGCAGCGGAGTCACTCCCCTTGGCCGTGGACCATCGGCTCGGTGGTTCCCATCGCCAATCTGTTCGTGATCCACAACATCGCCGCCAACGCGAAGCACTGGGCGGTGGAGGCCGACCGCCTGGGACCCAATCCCCGCAACTACGTGCTCGGGATGATGCTGTGCAACTCCTTCGGCTACGTCCTGACCAAGACTTCGCCGGTGCTCTCGCTGGTCGGGATCGTGATCCAGAGCATTCCGTGGCTGGTGCTCAACCGCGCTATCTGGCAGAGCGTGAAGGCCTACGACGTGGATCTGGTACGGAGCCCGATCCGTCCGGGTTACGCCATCCCCTTGCTCGCGGGCATGAGCTACGTGGCGCTGGTGCTCTTCGGCCTGATGCCGGAGGTCGCGCGGCTACGTGGTACGGCCGTCGCTTCCGGGAGCCGCGTGCGAGGAGCGTCCATGCTCTACTCCCTGGAGGCGCCGAGCAATGGCTGGGTGCGCGTCGCGCCGGGTACTCTGATGACGGGCTCGAAAGGCGACCTCGAGCTCCTGGGTCCGGAGCCCAACGAGCAGGTCTCCGTCTACGTGTATGACGATCGCGAACAAACCTTGGATGGCCGCGTCGACGTGCGCCGATCGATGATGAAGGACGAGGTCGGCTCCGGGCTGCAAGTTCGGGAGGAGCGATTCTTCCTGCCCGAAGCGGACATGGTGATGGCTTCCGCCGCGCGCTACGCGGGGGGTCTGCCGCGGCAGGTGGCCTGGGTGATGACGACGTCCGTCGGTCACCGCTACGTAGAGGTCGTCGCTCTCGGCCCTTCGAAGACGGAAGACGACGTGGAGCGGGTCGCTCGCAGTCTGCGACTCACGGAGGCGCCATGAAGTCTCGCACCGTGCAGCTGCTGGTCGGCCTGTGGCTATTGCTGGTCAGCTCTCCCACCGCCCGCGCCGACGGAGCCCCGCTGTCCAGCTTGATTGGCTTTCGCTTGCGACAGCTCGAAGCCGGGAGCTTCGACCGCCTTGCTCCCACTCCGGATCGCCAGCGGACGCTGGAGCGGGAGCACGCGAGCTCGCGAGAGCTGCTGTTCAAGTCGAAGCTCCAGTTCCGTCGCGACGGAACCATCGTGGAGACGTTGACGCGCACGCGGCTGTTCCTCACGGACACCGGCGCCAAGGACGACGGCAACGAGTCCGTGTGGTTCGACGCGTCCGACACGGGCATCACGTTGCTAGCCGCGCACACGCTGTTCCCGGGTGGGCGCGTCGTCGCCGTCCCGCGCAAGAACCTCGTGGTGCAGACGGACGGGTCGCCAGATCTGTTCACCGACGACGTGCAGGTGATCATCCCCTTCGAATCCCTCGCGCCCGGCACCATCTCGCTGCTCGAGGCGCGGCTGGTGCACGACCCGCGGCGATCGCCCTTGCCTTGGGCCACCATCTTCTACCCGCAGACCTTCAGCGCGCTGGAGCATTTCGAGGTGGAGGTCAGCTGGGACGACGACTCCGTCAAGCCGGCCTGGCGAACGGACCACGGCGGCCTCAGCGAACGCAAGACGAGCGATCGCAGCGTGCTCTTCGAGCTGTCGCACGTCGCAGCGCTGCCGGACGATCCCGATCAGCCTCCCACCCAGGACCTGCTGCCCGCGCTGATCATCTCTCAACCGACTACCTGGCAAGAGCTCGGGCAGACGCTGGCGAAGGTCTACGCCAAGGAACGCACGAGCGCTCCGGCGGTGAAGAAGGCCCTCGCGGATCTACTGAGCCCGGAAGACACGGACCAGACAAAGCTCGAGAAGATCCATCGCTTCGTGACCAAGAACATCCGTTATGTCGGCTTCGAGCAGGGTACCGGTGGCGTCGTGCCGAGGCCCTCGTCGCTCACCCTTCAGCGCCGCTTCGGCGACTGCAAGGACATGACCACGTTGTTCGTCGACATGGCGCAGATGGCCGGTCTGGATGCGTATCCAGTGCTGGTTTCCACTCGCCGGGAACGGGTGGAAAAGCTCCTGGTGCCGTCCGGCATCTACTTCGATCATCTCATCGCGTGTGCCCACGTGAGCGAGGAAGAGCAGTGCGTGGATCTCACCGCGCCCAGCTCGCCGCACACCGAGCTGCCGGGGGTGCTCGCCGGCTCCGTGCGCCTACCCATCACGGAGGACGGCAGCGCGGAGCCTTCCACGCTGCCGGCGCCCAGATATGGCTGGGAGGTGCACCTCGACATCCAGCGCACCGTCAAGAGCTCCGGGGCGATGAGCGAGACGGGATCTCGCAAGTACTTCGCCGGTGCCGCTGCCTCGCTCCGCGGTGTGCTCACCTCCAAGGACCACGCGGAGCGCGTGCAATGGGCCGAGGAGGGCTTTCGCCAAGCCTTTGGCGACAAGCTCCATCCCGTCATCCAGCTCCAGAACGTGGACAACGTGGACGCGCCCCTCGAGATCTTGTGGACGGTGGAGCGGCCGCCGGAGCAGACGCCGAAGGCCGGGGAAGAGCTCGTCGACTACGAGGACTTCCTCCCCTACCTCACGAACGATCTACAAACGGCGAATCGCCACCAGCCGTACAACGCATCCGGCCTGCTGTACGTGTCCAAGATCCGCTACGAGCTCTCGCCGGAGTTTCACATCGGCTTCACGGGACCGAGCGCCAACTTCTCGTCAGATTTCGGATCGCTTTCACGAAGCTACGAGAAGGACGACGCCGCCCTCGACGTGAAGACGCGCCTCGCGCTCCACCGCCAGCACGTGACCCCCACGGATCTCGAACGTTTCAATCGCTTCTTGCGCCAGATGGGGACCCAATCCCGGATCTGGTTTGGGCTGACGCGCTAACGCTTCGGGGCGAGGGCGAGCTCGAGGGGCGTGGCTCCCGGCGCCTCGAACTGGTGCTGCACCACGATGCCGAGGGTGGTCGCTTCCGGTCCGTAATACGCGCGGTTGAACTCTTCCCGCGCGGCCACCACCGTGCCGTCCAGCGCCACTCCGGCGAACAGCCCGCCCACGTCCGCGAACTCGTACAGGTCCTTCGACGTCTTCGCGCTGGTGGCCTCGCCGCTGTCGCCGAGGGTGCCGGCGGCCACGCTGGCGTCTGCCCCCAGGGTGAGGCCCTTGTTTATGGCGCTCATCAACGCGGCGTCGTTCATGAAGAACAACACCACCGTGGCCTCCTGATAGCCGAGCTGAAAGCCCGCGCTGCCGGCGCCCAGGGAGTAGAACGCCGGCGCGCTCCAGCCGCCGTCGTCCTTGCGAGCGAGCAGCACGCCGTTGCCGCCTTCACCGCCGAAGATGAAGCTTGCTTTGATCAATCGCGGGAACACCAGCACGCCGCGGGCGTTCTGCACGAAATACTCCATGCCCGGAAAGTGTCCGCTCTCGCGCATGCGGGTGACCGCGGCCGCCGAGCGATCCACGATCTTCTGCTGTGGCGAGTCGCCCGCCGTAGCCGGTGTCGCTTCCCGATAGCACCCCGACACCAACAGCAGCGTGAGCACGAGGAGCAAGCGGCGGAACATTGGCGTACGCATGACGTTCGTGATTTGTGGCCGGGCTTCGTCTCTGACAATGGTCCGGGAGTCCAGAAGTCGAACTCGTGACGTCCATCAGCCGCTTGATGTTGGTCCGGCGCGAACCCCGTCCCGGACGTGCTCGCGGCGCGCCAACAAACAACAAAATGTCCCGTGGGGGATCACGGGGTCTGGCGCGCCTTGACCTCTTGCACCGCTGCAGCCAGGTAATTCATTGCGCGCAGGCGCCACGGTCCGCTGGGGTGCCGGCCCAAGAACGCGCGAAACGCCTGCTCCGAGGCTTGGAAGTGTCCCATCCGGAACAGCAGCACGCCGCGGGAGAGCATGGCGGGATAGCTCGGATCCACGCGCTCGAGCGCCGTGACGACGCGGAGCTGCTCGTCGGCGCCGCCGGGTCCGGGGTGCTGGAGCAAGAAGCGGTAGTACGTCTGCCACTCCGCGAGGGCCGGGGCGAAGGCGCGCTCGTGGCGGAGATCCGCGATTTCGGTCCAGCGGATGCGAAACAGCGTCTCGCGCTCCGCTCGCGTGGCGGAGAGCCGGCCGTGCTCGTCGAGCCAGTGGGCGCGGCGCGCCTTGTGGGCGAAATTCCCGGCCAGCTCTTCGAGGGCGGCGTCCGGCTTGCCGCTCTGTTCGAAGCGCGTGAGGGCTTCGAGAAAGAGCCGCGTCTGCACCGCTCGAAGCTTCAGCACGGCGTCGTCCCCGTACTTGTCCCGCGAGGTGCGTAGCAGACCGCGCAGCTCCTTCTCCGCCTCCAGCGCGGCGCCCGTGTCGCCCTTGGTGACGGCGGCGCCGTAGTGGCGAAAGGCTTCCCCCGCCGCGCGCACCTCGTAGGGCAGCTCTTGGCTCAGGGCGGCGTCGGCCAGCGCGGCCTCCTCCCCCTCGATACGCGCCAGGGCGCGCGGCTCGATCTGCGGTAGCACCAACATGTTGGGCGGTACCGGGCGCCGCATTCCGAGGCTGAGGCCAATCAGCGCGATGGCGACCGCGACCGCTCCGGCCTGCCAGCCCTCGAGGTGACGCCGGATGCCGCCCCCGGCGCGTCGCTTCTTGCTCCGCATTTCGCGGGGCGGCGAAGATTGACCACCGTCGTTCGTCGTCTTGACTTCGCTAGCCACGGCGCCTCACGATCGGCGTCCCCCTGCTCTTCTGCCGTGGCCCACTCGGCCGAGGTGATCCGTGCATGAGAAACGCCAGCACGCTCGCGCTCCGGTAAATCTCCCCGTGAGCTGTCTGATCAAAGATCGACCTGCCGTGAACGGCATGGCGAAGGACATATCGCTGGGCGGCATGTTCATCGAGAGCGGTGAGGCGTTGCCTTTCGGACTGGAGCTTACCATCGTGCTGAAGCTTCCCGGATTGCCCCAAGAGGCGCGGCTTCCCGCCGTGGTTCGCTGGGCGAAGCCTGACGGCTTCGGCGTGCAGTTCGGCTTGCTGGGCGCACGCGAGACGCACGCCATCACCGAGCTTCAGCGGCACTAGCTCACTGCACGTGGGTGCATTCCCCGACGCCTTCGGGGTCCCGCTTGAAATGGACGCACACGCCCTCTTCCGTGGGACACGGCGGCTCGGGTAGACCGAGCTCTGCCTTGCACAAGCGGCGGCAGGTTCCGCCCACGCAGCTGGCGCCGGCGACGCAGGACACCTTCTCGGAGCAACCGGCGCCAATCGCGGCGGTTCCGGCGGGGGCGCACGCCACGTTGCCGACCGGATCCACGATCTGACAGCTGCGATTCGGATCGCTGCAGGACTTGGGATCGAGCACGTCACACGTGCCCACGGGAGCGCACACGTCGGCGTTCGCGTACACCGGGTCCCCGCCGCCGGGGCGTACCAGGTAGAGCTGCTGGATACAGCTTTGTCCGACGCCACAGGCCGTCCAGTCGCCACCGCAGCAGAGCCTGCGGCACGTGCCTGGCTGTACGCCGCCGTCGGCGTCCTGGCTCACTCCCACGCAGAACGAGCCCGCCGCGCAGTCGTTCCAGCCGCTGCACGGCTGTCCCTCGCCCACGGTGCCGGCGTTCTCGCAGCTCGGCGGCCAGTCTCCTGTTGCCGGCGGTGAAGCGCTGGGCACGCAGGTCTGGCCGCTGGGGCAATCTTGCGATTGGTAGTTGCAGCTGCCGGACTGACACGCGGCGGAGCCATCCGGGGGATCCGGGATCGAGCCACCGCCGTCCAGGATCACGGAGGGAATGCCCGAGTCCTTGCTGGTGGCAGGATCCTCCGTCTTGCTCGAGCACGCCGTCGACAGCAGGAGGAAGCAGAGCGTGGTGGTGCGCGTCATTCCGTCACAACGATAGCACCCACACCCACCCGATCACCCCCGCCACCCCGACCAGCACGAAGGTGGCTCCGGTGAGCCACGTGAAGCGCTTGTAAGCGCGCGCGGCCGCCGGCTCCCGCTCCGGGTGCTTCACGGCTCGCGCTGCTGCCACGGCCCAGGGCAGCGTCCAAAGGTGCACCAAGAGCAGCGTTGCCGCGCTCGCCCACATGCAGAAGCCGAGCACGATCTCGACCTGTGCGGCTTCCGTCGCGGTGAGCGCCAGATCCTTGGTGGCGTCGCGGATGAAGCCGTTGTGTGCCCCCGCGGCGCCAACGTCCATCAGCTCTCGCTTCCGCACGATCATCCCCAGCGGAATGGCGGCCACGGCGGTGAGGAAGCCGACGGGATACGCGATCAGATGACCCAGCATGAAGCGACCGAAGAACGCCTTCTTGGGTGTCGGCTTGCTGCGGCGGATCACCGGTGGCGGTGCACCACCTACATCGGCATCGCCCTTGGGCGACTCGCTCTCGGGCGGCTCCGCCGATGCCATCACTTCCCCGTGGTACACTTGTCAGCCGTGGCTTTCAAAGCCCTCGCGCGGCGGAGCGAGGGCAATACCTTGGAGGAGCCGATGGTGGCAGTGGGGCGTGCGTTGGTCGCGGGGGGCGTGAGCGTGGTCGTGGCGCTGGCCATGGCGTCGGGTTGCAGCGCCAGTGACGGCGGCGCATCGCCCGGGGGTGGCGGTGGCAACGCCGGCAATGACGCGTCGACCGGCGGTAGCGGCGGTAGCGACTCCGGCGTCATCGACGCCCCCGTCAACGACGGCGCCCTCACGGCGGACAGCGCCTGTGCGGAGTACTCCGCGGAAGCGAAGCAAGCACCGGCTGCGATGCTCATCGTGCTCGACCAGAGCTTGAGCATGGCCCAATCCGGCAAGTGGACCGCGGCGCAGCTGGCCATCGTGCAGGCCATCGACACGCCAGCCTTCGACAACATGTCGCTGGGCCTCCTGGTGTACCCCGCAGGGCAGGTGCCCGGCCCAACGTGCCTTCTCGGGTTGAACGTCTGGTGCGGCGTGTCGGCCCTGGCGCAGGTTCCGCTGACCGACACCGGCTTCAACAAGAGCAGCGCGCCGGGCGTACGGCAGAACATCTACAACTGGCTCAGCTCGCACCAACCTGTGGGCGACTCGACGCCGGGTTACGATGCCCTGAAGGCGGCCATCGACGCGCTCCAGCTGTACCCGACGCAGGGTAGCCGTCTGATCTTGCTGATCAGCGATGGCGGCTTCGGCTGCACGTCGCTATCCAACCGTCCGGGCTTCATGGACCAGGTGAACTGTCCGGATTGGGAGGATCCGCAGAGCGTGATCAGCCTCCTCGGCAACGCCCACGACGATCCGAACAAGCCTGTGCAGACCTTCGTGGTAGGCGTGCCCGGCTCGGACACGAAACCGGGCTCGCCGAACGACCCGCCGTACTACATGCGCCGCGCTCTCAGCGCGTTTGCCCTGGCCGGCTCCAAGGAAACGGTTCCTGCCGGCTGCGACGGAACCTGGAGCCAGTCCGCGGCGGATCCGTCCCTCGCCTGTCACTTCGATCTGACCCAGGGCAACTTCAACGCATCCGCCTTGGCGCAGACCATCAGCGACATCCGCGGCAAGGCCTTGGGCTGCGTGTACCAGCTGCCGGAGCCCCAGAACGGCGAGACCACCGTGAACAAGGACAAGGTCAACGTCGAGGTGACCATCAACGGTGTGAAGACGACCGTGCCCAAGCGCACGGACAAGAACGACACCTGCGAGGCCGCACCCTGCTGGGACTACGACGCCCAGGATCAGATCGTGTTGATCGGCAAGGCGTGCGAAGACCTGTCCAAGGCGACGGACGCCAAGATCGACATCGTGGTGGGCTGCGATACCATCGTGAAGTGAGGCTCGGCGCAGCGTCCTTGACGCGCCCGCGCCAGCGTGATCATCTGCCGCCCCGCGCCTGATTTTCGGCGCCCAGGAGAGGACCATGAGCGACGTTCCGGAGACGCCGAAAGACTTCTTCACCCAGTACATCCCCTCGCGCTTCGAGGCCATGAAGAGCGCCTTCGCCGGCAAGACCAGCGCCGGCTCGATGGTGTTTCGGGTGTCGGGCGCGGGAGAATGGACGCTGACTCTGGAAGCCGGCGAGCTGGTGGTCTCCGAAGGTCAGAAGGACGACGTGATCATCCAGGTGACCGTGTCCGAGGACGACTTCACGCCCATCTTCGTGCAGGCCGCGCTGCAGCAAGAAGACGAGCCCATCAAGCCGGAGCAGCAGGTGATGGCCTTCAAGGCCATCACCGTCGACGAAGAGCGCGCCAAGCTCGTGCGCGGCATCGCCGGCAGCGTGGCGTTCGTGGTGTCCGACGACGAAAAGGTGCACAAGCTCGTGATCACCCCCGGCGCTGCCAAGCCGAACCTGGACGCACCGGATTGCCGCCTGGAGTGCTCCATGAACGACTTCTTGGACATGCAGACGGGCAAGCAGAACCCGATGCAGCTCGCCATGGGCGGCAAGATCAAGATCGTAGGCAACGCCCAAATCCCGATGGCGCTGTCTGGCGTGTTTGTTTGATTCTCGGGGATTCGCCTTTGGCGAATCCCCTCGGGATTGGAACTACACCGCTCCAACTGGAAGCGCCTCCCTCGACGAGCTGGCGATCACCCAAGGCGACCGCGTAGACCCAACCGCTTTCGTCGCGCGACGACCGCGTGGTTCCCGCGATGCGTACCGCGGTCTGGGAGGGCCGGAGTTCGTCGCGCGCCCTGATCGCGGACGCGTCCTGCTCGAAGACCTGTCCTTGGTGCTCTGACTACGCGGTCAGTAGCAGTACGCGCTGCCACTGGAGGTGGTGTCCATCTCGCAGGTGTAGCCGTCTACCTCGCAGTCTTGCTTGATGCGCCACAGGAAGAGGCCGTCCTCGTAACGGCAGTCGACGACGGCTTTGCAGCCCCAGCAAGCCTCCTTGCCTTCGTCCGCCGCTTGGCACGTCTGGCCGGGCTGTGGCCCCCCCGTGGAAGGGGGACAGGCGAAGCAATCCTGGACTGCCTGCATCTGGGTTTGACACATGCCAGTGTTGGTGTGGCTGCAGTCCACGGCCTGATTGAGCTCGCAGGATAGATAGGCGTCGTAGATTGACGTGCAGGCAGGGTAAGCGCTTACGAGCTGTGTCCGGCCTTGTTCGCAGTTCTGCTCGCAGTCGGCCGTGCCGCATCCGGCCTGGGCGTACTTGTCGCATGCCGTCTTGCACAGCCCCGAGCCGTTCACTCCGCCGCCGCCACTCCCGCTGCCCGAAGAGCAAGCACACACGAACCCGAACAACAACCCCAACACCCGCTTCACTGACATCGCCGTCCTCCCCAGCGTTCGGTTTGAGGCGATTCTACATTGCTCGCGAGGGCGAGGGGCTGAGCAGTATCAGGGCGCCGCGGTCTTGGCCGGAGGTGGGAGCGGCTCCCACCTGAGAGACTCGCCCATCTGTCCGTTGAGCTTGTTGGTGCGCCAGCGCTTGAGGCTCAAGAAGTAGATACCCGGGCTCTTCTTGCGAGTGGAGAAGAACGCCAGCAGCCGGCCGTCGGGGCTGCAGGCCGGGTACTTGTTGGTGCCCATGTTCTGCGTGAGGCGCGAGATGCCTTGGCCCTTCTCGTTGCTCATCACGATGTCCTGACGATCGCCTCCCACGGCCACGGAGTACACCAGCCGAATGCCGTCCTCCGTGTCGCAGAACACCGGCGCAGCGGCAGTGAAGCCCGGCGGCGAGACGGCCTTGCCGTCCACGTACACGCGCTGACCGCCCCTCTTCTTCGGGTCTCCGCCGATCCAGCCGAGCTTGCCGGAGGGGCTGAAGGCGGGGTGGGTGGCGATGGGCGTGGTGGAGACCTTCTTCATGCCGCTGCCGTCCGGGTTGCCGACCCAGATGGCACTGCCGAAGGGCTCGGCGAGCGCCACGGCCATCTTGCTGTGGTCCTTGTTGAAGGCCACGCCGTAGACGCTGCCCTTGGTGGGCATGGGGATGGGCTTGGACTGCTTGCCGTCCCACGCCATCAACTTGAAGGGCGCGTAGTTCTTGCTGTCCGCGTAGAACACGGACTGGTTCGGTCCCCAGGTGGGCGCGATGGCCGTGTGATCCGGATTCGTGAACGGCTTCAGATCATGGCCGTCGGAATCCATGGTGAACACGCGGCGGTTCTTGCCCCACTTGCCGCTGAAGGTGAAGTGGCTGGCGAAGCCGCCGGGACGGCCCGTGAGGGCGCCCAGGAGGGCGTCGGTGATGCGATGGGCGGTGACGCGCACGTCGCTCTTGTCGACCAAGAGCTTCTTCTCGTACACGGGATCCTTACCCACGTTGAGGAAGTAGGCGAGGCCGAACACCTCGATCTTGCTGCCCTTGGTAGCGCGGGCAGCCACCTTCACGATGCTCTCGGCGCCGAGCTTGCGCCAGGCGTCCACGTCCACCGGATCGTCGAAACCGTACAATCCGGGTGGCGCCTTGGAGTCCGAGATCACGTCGAACATGCCGGTGAGCTCGAAGTCGCGGCGCACCACGCCGCGCACGATCACGTCTTCCAGATCCGGAGACAGCGACGGCAAGATCGCGATCTTCGGAATGTGCTCCTGCGTGTTGGTGCCGGTCACCACGAACTCTCCGAGCAGGCTCTCGTCCGGCGGTTTCTTCGAGTCCTGCGCAGTAGCCACCGCGCTCGAAAGAAGAGTCAAAAGCAGCGCGCTCAGCGCTCGTCTCATTCGCATTTAGCTCCAGCTCCAGAAAAAGTTGGATAGACCGCCGCACCAATCGCCAGGTCGGGATACAGCGGCGGCGGAGGAGGCAGCTGCTGCCCCACGATGCCGTCCATCGTCGCCTTCACCTTGGCGTCGAACGTGGCATTTCCGCTCGGTCGAGTGATGCTGTAGCCGTTCACGGTCCTGTCGGGTCCGACGGTGGCCGACACGCCGGTACTCAATTTCTTGAGCTCCGCGCATGGAATCTGTCCTGCGGGCGGGCGGAAACGCGCATTGAACCAGCCGAGGATCTTCATCTTGTAGAGGCTCACGGCGCGCGCCTTGAGCGGATCCGTTTCGGTACCCTCTTTCACGCCATCCGGCGAGCCTTCACCCTCCGGCACGCTGGCGTCGGGCTGCGGGCCGGCGTCCAGGGTTTCGTCCACTTGCTTCGCGATCTCGGCGTCCGGCGGCGGCGCCTCGGCGTCCCCCTTGGCGACCTCGCTGGTGGGGATCTCCTTCGGATCGTCCTTCGCGGTTTCCGAAGGGGCGCTCTTCTCTTCAAAGCGCTTGATGGGGATCGGCGGCTGCTTCTTCCACATGTCCGGCAGCTTGGCGCGCACCTTCTTGCGGCCGCCGAGCTTGAGCAGAGGCAGGTCGTCCATCACCGGTTGCACGGCGATCGGGATCTCCTTGGGCGGCGGTGGTTCCTTGGCCACGATCTTGGCGTTGCCCGCGCCGGCCAAGATCAGCAGCAGCACGAACGCCATTTGAATCACCGCCGCGAACACCACGGCCGTCGAGATCTCGACGGTGGAGAAGGTGCTGGCGGAGGTGCTGCTCATGGTCAGGGAGCGGAGCCCGCGGGGGCACTACCACCCGAACCGGGCTGCTTCGGGCTGGGCTCGTCGTCCGGAACCTCTTCGAGCTCCGGCTGCACGAGCAGGTTGAGGGACTCCACGCCGCTGTTCCGCGCCGCAGCAACAACCAAAGCCACGACACCGTAGCGAGCGTCCTTGTCGGCGCGGATGAAGAGCTGGCGCTCTTTCTGGACGCGGGCGCTCTCTTTCAGGGCCTGGTCGATGCGACCGGTGACGTCTTTCTCGCCGAACAGGATGCGCTCGTCTTTGGTGACGGTGACCAACAGCCGCGCGTCCTTCACCGGCGTTTGCGCGGCCTTCACCTCCGGCAAGTCGATGCGCAGACCGGTGGTGAGCAGCGGCGCGGTGACCATGAACACCACGAGCAGCACCAGCATGACGTCGACGAGCGGCGTCACGTTGATGTCGCGGAAGCCCCCGCGCCCGCCACGGCCGCCGCCGAGCTTGACGCCCACGCGTCAGCCTCCCGCGTAGCCCATTTGAGGCGCCGGGGGTGGGCGATCCGACTGCTTCACCAGCGGCACGGCGGACGTGGGCCCGCCGGGATCCGCCGCCAGCGTCTCCGCCCAGGCTTCCGCGGATGCCCCCAGCTCCTCCAGCAGATCCCCGATGCGACGGTCGACGTAGTTGAAGCCGATGGTCGCCGGAATCGCCGCCACCAAGCCGAAGGCCGTGGCGATCAACGCTTCACCGATGGCCGGCGCGACGACCGGGAGCGAAGCGCTCTTCTCTACGCCGATGCGGAGGAACGCGCTCATGATGCCCCACACCGTGCCGAACAGACCGATGAAGGGCGACGCGGATGCGATGCTGGAGAGCGTGGGCATCAGCGTGGCCGCCCGCTGGTACTCCGACGCGATGGCCCGCTTGGCCACCGCCATGAGTAGATCCGAGCTGAGGTTCGGGTGGTGGTGGCGCTTGGCGAGCTCCAACACCACCCGACCGCCAGGCGAAGCCCGGTGCTTCAGAGCCAGCGAGATGAGGTCGGACGCCGAGGAAACCCCCTCCGCGTCCTTCTCGAACTTGTGCTGCGCCGTCCGGAGGCGCCCGAGCTGCAGCCACTTCAAGATCCAGATGATCCAGACCGCCGTGGAGGCCAGGAGCAGGATCAAGAGCACGACTTTCACCACGCCCGACGAGTCCAGCATGAGCTGGACCGGATCGAGGTTCGCCTGGGCCCCGTCGGTCATGGCTTAAGCCTATAGCTGAATTCCGCTGGTTTTGCTCATTCGCCGAGCATGACGTCGACGCGCCGGTCCCGCGACCAGCTCGATTCGTCCGTGCCCGTGGCGTCCATTTCGCCGCGGGAGCTGGTCACCACCTTGCCGTCGTCCAAGCCCTTCTGGACGATGAAGGCCTTGACGTTGTCGGCGCGCCGGCCGCCCAGCACCATGTTGTAGTCCTCGTCGCCGCGGGGATCGGCGTGACCCACCAAGCGCATCTCGCGCCCTGCGAGCGGACCGCTGGTGAAGCAGGTGGCGAGCTGTCCCAGGATCTTGTGGTCCTGCGGGCGGATGTGCGCGGAGTCGAAGGCAAAGTAGGCATCCGAGTCCGAAATCCCGCAGGCCTTCTTGATCTCCTCGGAGATGTTGATCTGGCTCTTGCTCGGATCGTCGTCGGGCTTGGGGTTGTCTTCCGTGGCGGCGGTGGCGGTGGGGGCGGTGGTGTCGCCCGTGGGAGCCATGGGCGGCTTCTTCTCGTCTCCTCCGCATCCCACGAGAAGGGCAGAGCCTAGAGCGAGCGTCAGCAAAGTGGTCGGCTTCATCCGGATGTCTCCTTGTCTCGGAATGGAAAAAAGCGAGGCCAGCCCTTGGCCAGCCTCCGTGGCAACGCCCGCCCCACTCACAAAGTGCCTGCGGCGATCAACGAGCGTCGACCATCGGGGATTCCCATTGATAGTCGCGTGGGAGCGGGTGCGCAATGGGTGCTTGAGGCCCGAAAATGTGCTGTTTTTCGTCCCGCCGGGACGAAGTGCCCCGCCAAAATTCCGCTTCAGCGGGAAGCGGCGAGATAGGCCAGGATGCCCAGGGTACCCCCGATGAACAGCAGGATGAGGGCGATGCTTCCCGCCCGTGACTGGCTCTCAGGGCGTGGAGAGCGCAGGGTCTCGAGCTGGGCCATGGCCAGCGCCAGCACGCTCTTCAGGTGCTTCTCGGCGCTCTCTCCCCGCTCTCGGTCCCCGGACATGCCGCGGTAGCGCACCGCCGCCTCCACCAGCCGTCCGTTGCTTTGGCAGTACTCGAGGAAGGTTCCGTGCAGCGCTTGGTTGTCCCAGTCGTCGAGCACCTTCTTCCACAGCGCTTCGAGAGTGGGATCGGTGACGTCGCCGCTCATCTCAGACGATCCCGAGCTCCCGCGAGAGGCGCCGTGTGATGGCGAAGTAGTCCTGACGCGAGTACGGCTCGTTCAGTATGTGGAAGTCCTTGCCGGAGAGCCCCACGCAGCCAAAGCAATACGTGCAGCGTGACAGCGCGACGCAGCGCACCAGATAGGAGCTCGCGCTGCAGCTCTCGCTCTCCGTGCAGTGATGGCAGCCCAGGAGGCCCTGGCCGTCCTTGCAGTGACTGCTGTCCGTGCACTCTCGGCAGCGAACGCAGTAGTGACAGCGGACCAGTCGCTCTCCCTCTCGGCAGAAGGTGCAGCTCATGCAACCGCTGCAGCTCACGCATTGAACGCAGCCGACGTTGTCGCGCTGGCGCTCGAAGCTCAGCGTCAGCTCGCGAAATCGAGCTTCGAAGTCGCGGGCACCGAGCTCCGTCATGGCTTCAGGGGCGGATGCCGCGACGCAGAGCGGCTGCGGCTTCCCGCGTTTGCGGCTCGTCCGCGTACTCTTCCAGGCGTCGAAGACGCTGTACCAATATGGGCTTCTTGTGCGGCGGCTGCTCCTCGAGCAGGCGGCCCAAGACCGTGATCGCGTCCCGCGCGCGTTCCTCGTCGAAGTGCTCGAGCAGCTGCAGCTGTACCGGCTGCTCTTCGGGAAACGCGAAGCCCTCTCTCAAGCACTCGTCTGCGGCGCGGGTGATGGCGCCGCGCGTCTCGCTGGCCATCAGCCGATCCAACAGGCGCAGACGGAGCTTTTCCCGCTCGTCCGCGTCCCCCCGCGGCAGCTGGACGATGCGCGCCGCGCGGCGAGGTGCGGGCTCCGCCTTCACGGGTTTCGGCGCGACGGGCTCCTCCGGAGTCGCCGTGGCCGCCGCCAGCGCTGCAGCCGCTTTGCTTCCGGGCGACGCGGACGCCACTACGGAGCGTCGCGTCGGTCGCGCGAGCAGGGGCGAGTTGGGTCGCCGCGCTGCAATCATCACCGGCTCTGCCGCCGGCCGAGCTTCGGTGCGGCCGCGGCGCCTTCGCCTCCGGCCTCCGCCGGACCTCTGGCGTTGTCCATCCATGGGTCGATGTTCCTTTCGCTACGGATGAGCGACCTGCGCTACTTCCGTAGCCTCCGGCGTGAGCCCGTTCCCCGGTTGGGCGGCCCGACGCCGAACGGCGTCGCGGGGCCCTCTCCCGCCGAATGCGCCCCGGTCAATAGCACAGACTTCTTCCGGCGCTCGGCAAAAATTCCGCGCTGCTGACGGATCCGTGTGGCGCCCTGGTGGCGCGCCGCTATGGTGTCGGCAGGGCGGCCGAGATGGTGGAGCACGGCGAAAAGGTTTGGCAAAACGGTGAGATCGTGGACTGGGCCCAGGCGGGCCAGGCCTCGCTCCTCACTCACACGTTGCACTATGGGGTGGGCGCGTTCGAGGGCATCCGCTGCTATCGACGCGCCGGCGGCGAGAGCTGCATCTTCCGCCTCCAGGAGCACGTGGACCGGCTGTTCGAGTCCTGCCGCTTGGTGCTGATGAAGCCGAAAGTGTCGCGCGGTCAGGTCTTCGATGGCTGCATCCAGGTGATGCGGGAGAACCGCCTGGACGAAGCCTATCTGCGGCCGCTGGTGACCATCGGCGACGGCGCCATGGGCGTGTACGCTCCGGACAACCCGGTGAACACCTACGTGATCGGGTGGAAGTGGGGCACGTACCTGGGCAAGGACGCGCTGGAGAGCGGCATTCGCTGTCGTATCAGCTCGTTCTCGCGTCATCACATCAACGTGTCTTTCGCCAAGGGAAAGCTCGTCGGCCAGTACATCAATTCCGTGATGGCCAAACAGGAAGCCAAGCTCGACGGTTTCGACGAGGCCATTCTCACGGACGTGAATGGCTACGTGAGTGAAGGTTCGGGAGAGAACATCTTCGTGGTGAAGAAGGGCGTCCTTCGCACGCCGCCGCTGTCGGCCTCCATCTTGGCCGGCATCACTCGCGACACCGTGCTCACCCTCGCTCGGGAGCAGGGCATTCGCGTGCGTGAGGAGTACATCACACGGGACGAGCTCTACCTTGCCGACGAAGTGTTCTTCACGGGCACTGCCGCGGAGGTCACTCCGGTGGTGGAGGTGGATCACCGTCCCATTGGCAGCGGCAAGGTGGGAGAGATCTCGCGCACCTTGCAGCAGCGGTACTTCGACGTCGTTCGCGGCAAGGACGACTCGCATCCCGAGTGGCTCACGCGCATCTGAAATCCGCGCTGCTGCTGTTCGTGGCGGCCTGCAGCCCCGCGCCGGAGGCGAAATCACCGCCGCCCAGCGCTGGTCCGACCCCGGCCGTTACCGCGGCGAGCCAACCAAAACCCGAACCCCTGGCGGATGCGCAGTGGAAGCAGGTGGCCTCGCGCTTCCAGTCGCTCGAGGTTCCGCTGCCAATGGCCTCCGAGTGGCAGGTGCTGGACGGCAAGCACGAGCTGCGGGCGATTCACCGTCCCACGGACTCCGAGCTCAGCGCACGGCTTTGGCGCGCGTCGCGCTTGGTGAGTCGAGACGAGTGCGAGAAGCAGCTGCACCTGTGGCGGCCCGATCTGCCGAACCCCAGCGAAGCTCCGGAAACCGTGCTGGACTCTCGCGACATCACGGCGCCGGCGGGCTTTTCGGTGACGGTCACCGCGGGCGTGCGGCGCACGGACACGTCTCTGGAAGGGTATCTGCTCGCCATCGGAGTGGCGGTGGGACAGTGCTACGCCGCCTCTTTCGTGACGCATGCTGTTGGTCCGGGCGCGGAAACCGCCATTGGCGACCGCCTGGCCGTCGTGGGAGAGCGCGTGCTGCCCCGCGTGCAGCGCGTGGGCGTCGAAGGGCGGATCTACTAGAAGCTCGATACGGCGCGCTCGACGCGGGCTTGGAGCTTCTTGCTCAGCAGGCCCACGGTGACGACGGAGAGGGACGCGCGGCGCACCATGTGCTCGGCGGCGCGGCGCACGTCCTCGGTGCTCACGTCGGACAGCTCGGCGAGGCGTTCTGCCGGCGTGCGCGCCACGCCGGTGAGCATCCCGAAGCCGAAGAACTCGGCGGCCTCGGCGGGATCGTCGAGCAGCTCTTGGAGTTGCCAAGCGTAGCGGGTCTTGG
The DNA here is from genome assembly GCA_020633235.1 of Polyangiaceae bacterium. Taxonomy (NCBI): domain Bacteria; kingdom Pseudomonadati; phylum Myxococcota; order Polyangiales; family Polyangiaceae; species Polyangiaceae bacterium. The sequence goes on from JACKEA010000008.1 coordinate 223,749, forward strand.
CCTTGTCGAGCTCTTCTGCAGTGGGGCCCTGGGCGGCGAGGTCTTTCATCAAGCCGAAGACCTCGTCGAGCACCTCCGGCGCGCGCTCGTGCTCGGACTCCGCGGCGATGTCGAATAGCCCGCCCTCGGCGTACGCCTCGTACGCGGCGGACACGTCGTAGCAAAGGCCGCGGCTGTCGCAGATGCGGTGATACAGGCGCGTGGACATGCCGTCGTCCAACACACGCAGCAGCATTTCCGTCGCTGGCTCTCCCGGGTCGTGGTCTCCCGGAGCGCGGAAGGCAACGCGCACCGCCGTCTGGCTGCCTTGGTGGCGCACGTGGCGGAAGCGAGCTTCCGTCTGCTCGGGCACGGCAGGGGAGCGGGGCTGACCGCCCCGCGCAATGGGCCCGAGCCCGGCCCGCACCTGCGCTTCCACGTCGGCGGCGTTCACGGGACCGGCCACCGTGAGCACGGTGTTGTCGCCCACGTAGTGCGCCCCGTGGTGCTCGTGGAGCAACGGCTCCGTCATGCGCTCCACGTGCTCGATGCTGCCGGTGATGGGATAGCCGAGGGGGTGCTCGCCGAAGGCCAGCTGTCGCACGAGGTTGTCGGGATCCACGTCGGTGCCGCTCTCGTCCAGGCCTTCCAGGATCTCCTCCCGGACGATGCCCTTTTCGATGTCCATGCCGTCGAACACCGGAGAGCGGAACACCTCGCAGAACAAGGGCAGCGCTCGGCTCAGGCTCTCGGGCGGTACGGCGATGGCCATGGTGCCGTGGTCCACGTAGGTGGCGGCGACCAACGTCCCGCCCAGGCTCTCGAAGGCCAGGGCTTGCTCGTGAGACGACGGATGGCGCGGCGTCCCTCGATACAGCATGTGCTCGAGAAAGTGGCTGACGCCGTTGTTCTCCGCCGACTCGTAGCGTGGCCCCACCCGCAAATGTGCGTCGATGACCACGCGATGGACCTTCTCCATGGGCACCACCACGAGGGTGAGGCCGTTGTCGAAGGTCGTGATTTGTCGGGTGAGCTCGGACTTCACGAGCCGTCCGACTCGTCGTCCTTGCCCTCTTCCAAGATCCTGGGATCGATCAGGATCTTGTCCTTCGCCTTGTCCCGAAGCTCGACGATGTAACGCGAGATGGCGTCGCGCGCCTTGGCGGCGCGCAGACCATCGAGCACGTCCACGCGGTCCTTCTCGAAGTCCTCGTGCTTGGCCATCGTCTTCTCCTTGAGCTGGAGCACGGCGAGGCCGGTGTCGGTGGTGAGCGGCTTCTTCACCACGGCATCCACCTTGTCCAAGGCGAACACGTCGTGGGCGGGATTCTCGCCGGCCGTCGTGTTCAGTGACGGTCCGCCAATCTCGTTGAAGGGTGCGGAGATCTCGACGCGGGGGCGGTTGTCGGCCGAAAGCGGCTTCGGCTCTTCGTCCTTCTTGCCGGCGAAGTGCGGCAAGAGGTAGCTCCGGGAAAGCTCCTTCACGACGTCCTCGAGCTTGTCTCCCTTTTGGGCGCGCTCGATGACCTCGTCGGCAAACTTCTTCGTGAGGGCGTCCGCCTCGAGCGCTACGGCGAGGCGCCGCGCGTTCGCCAAGCGGCCGACCTTGTCGATGGAGCTCTCGGCGAGCTTTCCGTCGAGACGCAGGATGTGAAAGCCGCGCGCCGTCTCCAGCACCGGGCTCACTTCACCGGGTTTCATCTTGGCGGCGGCCTCACCAAGCTCCTTGGCGCCCACGCCGTAGCCTTCCCCGAGGCAGCCGACCTCACCACCCCAAGTGGCGCTCGAGCCCTGGCTCAGGTCGCGGGCGACCAGGTCGAAGGGCTCCTTGTTCTTGAGGCGGGCGGCGGCGTCCTCGATCTTCTTGCGCAGATCGACCTTGTTTTCGTCCGGCGTCTCGGGATCCACCGGCACCAAGATCTCGCTGACCAGCAGGCAGCCCGCAGTCCAGTTCTTCTTGTCGGCCTTCCAGGCTTCGTCGAGCTGCTGCGGGTTCTCTTTGGCCCAGGCCTCCATCGCCGCGTCGGAAGTATCCACGGCGTACTTGGCGAACCAGGCCTTGTCGACGTGAACGATGCGCGCGACCGCCTTCGAGCGTTCCCGCGTCCACTGAGCTTCCGCTTCCTTCACGGAAACCCGAACCCGTGCCCGAACCAAGTCCCGCACGCGCGCGGCGATCAGCTCGCGGCGCTGCATCTCCTTGAACTCCTTGGGCGACCGGTTGGTGGTGTTGCGCACCACGCGTTCGTAGATCTTGTAGTCGAACGCTTCGGTCTGGACGCTCTTCACCGGCAGCTCGCGGACGCCGTCTTCCCCGATGCCGAGGCTGTAGGAGAGGAAGCTGACTTGCCCCACGGGAATCGAGACGTGCGCCTTCCCCGTCGCCAGCTCGTCGTCGATCTCCTTCTCGCTGATGGAGACGCCCAGACGTTCGGCCTCGGAGAGCAGGAGCTCACGCTCCACCAGACCCTCGGCGACCTGACGGCGAAGTCCCATCGCGCGGATCTTCTTCTGTGGCACGCCGCGAGGGACGATCAGGCCGAAGGAGGCGAAGTATTCCTTGCGGTCGACGCAGCGGTCCATGACCTTGACTGCGCAGTCACGCGACAACGCCGACTGGGTAGCTTGCCGCCCCGCCCGGAACTCCAGGACGAAGACGATGATGATGGCGAAGACGACGGCCCCGATGATGACTTGGCCGGCTCCGCCGCGTCGAAAAAGGCTCAACATGGGCGGGATTCCTGAGCGCGCAGCTGCCGCGCGCGGGGGGCCGCAATACCATGCAGCCCCGGGGTGGTCTATCCGTCAGCGCGTCGCGGATTTCGGCAGCGACAGGGCGTAGCGAAGCTGATCCAGGAGGTCCGCGTCATTGACCGCCTTCTCGAAGACGACCTCGTACCAGGTGTCGAGCACCCGGGCCCTGTCACCCGGATCATGCACGGGGACAACGCTGGTTCTCACCTCGCCGTAGCCCGCGCTCACGGCGCCGGCGCCCAGCTGGCGCGCCCTCTCGAACAGCTGCTCCCCTGATTCACCTGGAAATTCCGAAGCTTGCGCCTTGGTGATGAATCGGACGGAGAGCGCGCCACCCACCACGGCGCTCACCCCGCTGTCCATGATGAGGTTGTCGCGAACACGATCCGCGAGCTGAACTGCGTCGGCGGTCGTTCGATAAATCTCGAAGCCGTCGCTTGCGAGGCGCTTCTTGAGCTCGCTGGGGGTTGGATTGGGCATGTGGCTTGCAGCCTCCGGTGCTCGAAGGCCTTTATTCCAAGGGTCGTGAGCGACCGGACCGCCGGCCGTCACTCTCTAACTTAACGAATATTTCAGGAAAAACCGATGAATAGCCCGCTCCCCCTCTGGGTCGAGGTTGCGTTAGGAACTTCGCAGACCCGTTCGTCAGCGTCAAGGAGCGTGCGTCTGGGCCACAGGTCGGCCCAGGGGACGGAAGTACCCAGGTTTGCTATGTTGCCCCGAACCGTGAGTCCTCGCAGCAACACTCCTCCCCCAGGGGCCCTCCATGGCACACGGCGTCAAGAGGGCGGGGCTCGGCGCGAGGCCTCGGAGCGCGTGGTGCTGCGGCGTGAGGGGGTCGAGGTCATGGGCTGGACCCTGAACCTGAGCCGCGGTGGTGTTCGCATCATCGTGGAGGATCCCATCGAGCTCGATGGCGAGTACGACATCCTGATCGGGGACGAAGAGGGGTCCGGACGCAAGGGGCGCATCGTTTGGATCCAGGACGAAGCCGACGGCCAGATCGCGGGCGTGCAGTTTGTGACCGCTGACGGCAAGTTGGAGAGCGGCCCGCCGCCGAAGACCGACGCCGGCTGACTCCCCACGCATGAGTGCGCGCGAGCTGCTCGGAGACTCGGGGCCCCTGTCCCGTCACTTGCCGGGCTACGAAGTCCGCGCGGGTCAGCTCGAGATGGCGGACGCGGTGGAGCGCGCCCTGGCGGAAGATCGCATCCTCTTGTGCGAGGCCGGAACCGGGACGGGCAAGACGCTGGCGTATCTGGTGCCGGCCATCCTCTCCGGGCGCAAGGTGGTGGTGTCGACGGCGACGCGCGCGCTGCAAGAGCAGATCGCCGAGCGAGACTTGCCGCTCATCGAGCGAGCGCTGGGCATCGATCCCCGTGCCCAGGTGATGAAGGGCCTTTCGAACTATCTGTGCTTGCGCCGCTTCGAAGAAGCACGTCGGCGCAGCCTGGGCTCCGCCATCGGTACGGTGGAAAACTGGCGCCGGGAGACCGAGAGCGGAGATATCGCCGAGCTCGACGCCCTGGCAGAAGATGCCGCCATCTGGCGCGAGGTCACGTCCTCGAGCGATACGCGGGTGGGCAGCGCCTGCGAGCACTACGAAGAGTGTTTCGTCACGCGCATGAAGCGACGCGCGGAGCGAGCGCGGCTCTTGATCGTGAATCACCACTTGTTCTTCGCCGATCTGGCCCTGCGCGGGCCCCACCCCGGCCGCGTGATCCCGGACTACGACGCCGTGATCTTCGACGAAGCGCACCAGCTGGAGGACGTCGCCACGGACTTCTTTGGCATTCGCGTGTCCAGCGCGCGCATCGACGCTTTCCTTCGGGACGCGGAGCGCGCGTTCCTGTTCGCCGATTCCCTGAAGCTCGGCAGCTCCGGCCGCTGGGAGAGCGTGGTGAATGCCGTGCGCACCGCCGCCGAACGGTTCTGGCGTCAGCTTTCGGGGGATGCTGGTGCGGCGCGGGAAAGCCGCGTCCCCGTGGAACGTGATCTGTGGGTGGGGGAGCTCGCGGCCGCGTGGCACGAGCTCGATGCGCGGCTGGAGGACGTCGCGAACGTCGCGGCGTCCATCCGTGGCGCGCTATCCGGTCCGCGTCAGAAGCTGCACGGCGCCGTCGGGCTCTCCGAGGCGCTGGAGGTGGTGGAGCGTCGCGCGGGGGAAGCGAGGGACAACCTCGCGGTGATCGCCGAAGGCGCGCCGGGGCGCGTCACTTGGCTCGAGACCACGGCGCGGAAGCGGGTGCTGTCGTCGTCGCCGGTGGATCTGTCCGCCACCTTCCGCGACAAGATCTTCGAGAGCGTGCCCGCCGTGGTGCTGACCAGTGCCACGCTGGCGACGGGCACGGAGAGCGAGAGCCCGTTCCGCTATCTACGCTCGCGGGTGGGGCTCGGCGGCGAAGACCTGGACGTGACGGAGCTCCTGGTCCCGTCGCCCTTCGACTTCGAAGGCCACGCCCTCCTGTACACGCCGAAGGATCTGCCGTCGCCGCGATCGCCGGAATTCGAAGCGCGGGCCAGCGAGCGCATCGCGAAGCTGGTGGAGCTGACGGACGGTGGCGCCTTCGTGCTCACCACTTCCCTCCGGTCCATGCGGGGGCTCGCGCGCTCCCTTCGCGAAGCGCTGCCCGACCGCGAGATCCTGCTCCAGGGCGACGCGCCCAAGACGCGGCTGCTCGAGAGCTTTCGCCAGAGCGGCTCCGCCGTGTTGGTCGCGACCATGGGCTTTTGGGAAGGCGTGGACGTGCCGGGCTCTGCCCTGCGCCTGGTGGTGCTCGAGAAGGTGCCGTTCTCGGTGCCCACGGATCCGATTGCCGTGGCTCGCGCCAACGCCATCGAGGCCGAGGGCGGAAATCCGTTCATGGAGCTATCAGTGCCCTCCGCCGCCATCTTGCTGAAGCAGGGCTTCGGCCGCCTGATCCGCACGGTGACGGATCACGGCATCGTGGCGCTGCTCGACGAACGCGTGCACCGCCGGGGCTATGGCAAGCGATTGCTCGCCACCTTGCCGCCGGCGCGCCGCAGCGACGACCTCGCGGAGGTGGAGCAAGCGTGGCGCGCGATGTCTCAGGTCAGCGTTTCCTGCGCCACGGCGGCGGGGCCATCGCGCTGAGATGCGCTATGCAGGCCTCGAGCGTCGGGTGGCAGCGGGCCAGAAGGTCGTCGCTATCGTCCCGTTCGTCTTCGATCAGACTGCGAATGTGGGGCTCGTTCGACACGCTCCAGATCAATCCGACGCGTTCGCCGACCTCATCCCGCACGATCGGAGTGCGAAAGGTCAACAGCAGCGTGTCGCCCGATGTGTAGTCGAGCTCGGATAGGTCGAGGACGAGGCCGCTCGTCCTGGCGCGGCCCTTCCAAGCCATGGCCCCGACAATCGCCATTCGCATGGGGTTGAACGCGTCGGCCCGCTGCGACCGGTACGATCCCGACGCCTTGACGTACGCGTATTCTTCGTCGGGTTCCGCCACGACGACGCGGCCCAAGGTCAAATCGACGCCGTGTCCGTCCTTCCAGCTCTTCAGCTCCAACTTGCGCTCGCTCACTCCAACACCGTCGCTCCTGCTCGCGGCGCAGCTGCAAGCGCAGTCAGTGACGTTCGCCGCTCTCGGCCTTGGCGGCCTGCAGCGACGCACGATACTGCGCCGCCACGCGGGAAGACGCGAAGGGCTCCGGCGCGAAGTTCGATAGCGTGGCCAGCATCTTGTAGACCACGCCGGGCACGTGCAGGTACTTCCGCTTGCGGAAGCCCTCGAGTCCGGAGCGCGCGGCGCGGTCCACCGGCATCAGCCAGCCGCGCAATGAATCGAAGCGCTGCCCCGCGGTCATCTCCGTGACGATGCCGCCGGGAGCGAAGGTCGTGATCGACACGTTCTTGTGCTTCATCTCGTGCCACAGGCTGCAGCCGTAGTTCACGAGGAAGGCCTTGGTTCCGGAGTAGGCCGCCTGGTACGGCACCGGCGCGAGGCCGGCCATGCTGGAGACGAGCATCATGCCGCCGCCCTCGCCCTGCCGTTCCAGGTAGGGGAGCAGCAACGTGCTGAAGCGCACCGCGCTCACCACGTTGGTCTCCAGCATGCGCTGAAAGCCTTCCCAGCCGAGCTCGTGCCAATCGCCGAAGTGCGTGACCCCGGCGTTCAGGATCGCGCCGTACAAAGGGCCCTCGCGCGTCGCCTCGTCGAACACGCGATCCACGTCGTCGACCTTGCGCAGGTCCGCGGTGACGGTCCGCACGTTCACGCCGGCGGGCTCGAGCTCTTGTTTCAGCGCATCGAGGCGATCCGCGCGGCGCGCGACCGCCACGATGTTCGCGCCGTGCTCGTGCGCGAGCTGCCGCGCCATCTCTTGGCCCAAACCCGACGAGGCGCCGGTGACGAGCACCCAGCGCGAGCGGAAATCCATCGGCTTCATCGCGGCGTCACATATCACTACGCCGCCCCGGCGCCATCCCGTCAGGGATTGAGGCAGCTCTCCAGGGACGCGATCAGGCCGGAACAGGCGTTGCCGGCGAGCGTGGTGGAGCCGTCCTGACAGATGAACGCCGAGGGTGGGAGGCCTGCCGCGCAGCCCAGCAAAGCATCGTAGTTCGACGCGCAGTTCGGGAAGCTCTGCGCGATCTGGTCCCGGGCGTCCTCGCAATCTTGCAGGCAGCCCGCGGTCGGAGGATCGCTCGGGCAATTGCCGAAGCCGGGATTGGCGCACAGCTCGGGGCAGGGACTGCTGACCACGCCGCCGCCGGTGCCGCCGAAGCCGCCCACGCCGCCGCTGGCGCCCACGCCGCCACTCGCGCCCACGCCGCCGCTCGCGCCCACGCCGCCGCTCGCGCCCACGCCGCCGCTGGCGCCCACGCCGCCACTGGCGCCCACGCCGCCACTGGCGCCCACGCCGCCACTCGCGCCGCTGCCCCCGACGCCGCCGTCCGCGTCGCCGATGGACGTCTTGCCGCCACACGCCGCCACGACGAACGCCGTCACCACGCACCAGGAGATCGACCGCATGACCCATGTCTATCCCCGCCGACCGCTCCACGAAAATGAAAACGTCTTCTTTGGGGCTCTCCTGACATCTTCGTGGCTGAGGGATCGTTGGCCTTGGCGCGCCGGTCCCCACGTTTCGGCCATTGGGAATTTTGTTGGTGCAGCGCGGAACCACGCGGACGTCCGGGAGGTTCCGCGCCGCACCAACATCAAAAGGAAAATAGCGGGGGCTCTGGACGGCACACTGCCCCTGAGGCAGATCCGTCGGCATGCGTTCGACCTGGCTCGCCCTCGCCCTGCTCGTCATCGCTGGATGCGGCAGTGAGGACGCGGCGTCGGTGGACGACAGCGTGCGTTGGCGACGCGTGTTCGACCAGCTGCCCGGCGCGCTGATCTCGGTCTCGGGCACCAGCGAAAAGGACGTGTGGACCGTGGGCGGGGACCCGGGGACGGGGGCCACGGTGCTGCACTTCGATGGCGCCCAATGGCGAGCGCTCGACACCGGGATGAACGTCGATTTGTGGTGGGTGCATCCTTTCGCCGGGGGGCCGGTGTTCTTCGGCGGATCGCAAGGCACCATCCTGCGTTGGCAGGGAGGCAGCTTCGAGAAGATGACGACACCGAGCGACGCGACGGTGTTCGGGATCTGGGGGACCTCGCCGGACGATCTGTGGGCAGTGGGCGGCGTGCCTGCCGAGCCGGGCAAGGCCTTCGTGTGGCGCTGGGACGGCAGCACCTGGAGCGTAGCTTCGGGATTGCCCAAGCCGAAGGTGGCGAGCTACTTCAAGGTGTGGGGGCGCTCCGCGGACGACGTGCGTATCGTGGGCATGGATGGCGCGATCCTCGAGTGGGACGGCACGAGCTTCAGCGAGGCTGCGTCGCCCACCACCACGCGCTTGCTCACGTTGTACGCGGAGCCCGAAGGGTACTGGGTCGCCGTGGGCGGACTCTCCAATGCGGTGGTGCTCGAGGATCACGGCAGTGGATGGCAGGACGTGAGCCCCTCGGGCTTGGTGAAGGCGTCCATCGGCGTGCGGCTCGCCGGCGAGGATGGCTACGCCGTGGGCAACGGCGGCAGCGTGCTCCGACGCGTGGACGGAACCTGGCAGCCGGAGGACACCGGGATCCAGGTGTACGGCGACTTCCACGCCACCTGGATCGATCCCAAGGGCGGCGTTTGGGCGGTAGGGGGTGATTTGCTGTCGTCGCCCCTGGTGCACGGCGTGATGCTCCACAAGGGACCGCCCGTCAGCGCTAGCATCGAGGGACAGTGATCCCATTTCCGGATGCGCTTTCGGAGCTCGGCCTCACGGACGCGCTCTCCATACTCCCGGTCCAGAGCGGCTACCCCAGCCCCAAGACCATCAACCTGGTGCTGCGTCGCCACGGTGGGCGCACGATCTTGTTCGAAGCCAGCGCCGCGCGGGACGACATCGTGGCGGAGATCGACGCAGCGCTGGATCGGCACGGCGTCGGGGCCCTCGATGCGTTGATGGTCACCCACTGCCACGGCGACCACGCCGGAAGCTCGGGAATCGTCGCCGGGCGCGGCCGCCGCGAGGGAGCGCGCGCGCCCATTCATCTGCACTCCGCCGGCTATCGCTTCTTGACCCATCCGGACGCTGCGTTCCTGAACGAGACCTACGAGATCTTTCGCACGCGCGCCCACTGGGGGCTCATCGAGTACAACTCGCTGTCCGATCAGGACATGATCGACGGTGCGCTGCGCAAGCGCTTCTCCGGGTTCTTCGCGCAGACCCCGAAGAGCGCCCTTCGCTTCGTGGACGACGGCGATCTACCTCAGGGCTTCCTCGCGCTGTTCACCCCCGGTCACTCCCAGGATTGCGTGCTCTACTTCGACACCGAGCTGGGCGTCGCGATCCCGGGGGACACCATCATCTGCACCGGCCGCGTGGAAAAGCCCGAGACCTGGGCTTACGTGATCCCGATCTTCACCGTGGCGGGCCAGGCATACTCCATGGCCTTCGAGCGCTACCTCCGGACCATCTCGGTGCTCGAGCGATTCTTCTCGACGTACGAGGTGCGCGCGGTGTTGCCGCCCCACGGTCGCTTCGCGGTGACGCGCCCCCTCGAGTGGGTGACGTTCGCCAAGGGCTACTTCCGAGGCGTCTACCGGGCGTTGCTCGAAGACTTCTTCGGCGACACGGAGCGACGAGCGAGCCCCTTTCGCGCGTGCGATCTGAATCGCTTCATCCCGAGCGCGGGAGCGCACCCCATTTCCACGCCCAGCCACGTGTTCGGGATGCTGTGCACCCTGGCGGACGAAGGCTACCTCGACCTCGCCGAGCACAAGACCACGCGTCAGATCACGTTCACACTGCGGGAGCTGCCTCCGGCAAGCTACATGGACGAACGCTTCGCGCGCGATCCGGGACCGCTGCCGCTGTACGGCGCGTAGCGCGCCCGGGGGCTCACTTCTTTTCGAGCTCCGCCCAGCGGGCCCGCGCAATCAAGCTTTCTTGGGGCGCCGAGCGCGGCGCTGATTGGCCTTCTTGGCCACCGCGCGAGCGCCCTTCTTCACGGCGCGTGCCGCCTTCTTCACGACCTTGGCCGCCGGCTTCTTGGCGACCTTCTTCAGCGCGCGGCGGGCCGCCTTCTTCACCTTCTTGGCGGCCGCTTTCACCTTCTTCTTCACGGCCTTCTTGCTGGCGGGCTTCTTCTTCGGAGCGGCTTTCTTTGGAGCAGCCTTCTTCGGCGCGGCCTTCTTCGGCGCGGCCTTCTTGGGAGCAGCCTTCTTCGGCGCAGCCTTCTTCGGCGCAGCCTTCTTCGGCGCAGCCTTCTTCGGCGCAGCCTTCTTCGGCGCAGCCTTCTTGGGGGCCACCGACTTCTTCGCGGGCGCGGGAGTCGACTTGGCGACGGGCGCTGTCGTGGCGGCTGCGGGTGGAGCGCTGTCGGGCTTTCGGCGCTTGGCGAGCGTTTCGGTGACCTTCTGATCGAGCACCGAGAACTCGAAGGGCTTGTCGACGTAGGCGTCGGCACCGTACAGCGGCGACGTCATCTCGTTCAGGTTTTCGCCGATGCCGGTGAGCATCACGACGCCGGTGTGGTTCAGCGAGACGGCCTCGCGGATCTTGCGACACACTTCCCAGCCGCTCATACCCGGCATCATCACGTCCAGAACGACGGCGTGGGGCAAGTGCTCGTGGGCCATCTCCCAGGCTTCGTCGCCGTCGCCGGCTTCGAGAACCTTGTAACCCTTGGAGCGCAGGTGACCCGCAACCAGAGCGCGAGTGCTGGGCTCGTCGTCCGCGACGAGTACGACGGTCTTGGCGGTCTTGGACATCGATCCCAAAGCCCCTTTCGGCTGTTGTGGGGCCCATCTGAGACCACCCGCGTCCGCCCGGTCAAGCCACTTTGGCTCAAGGGTTCGCGGACTTGGCGCCTCGCGGCCCAAGGGCGGCGGCCGGCCCCGAGTCCATTCCGACGGACCCCACTTTCCGCATGGCCCCGAGGTCTGGTCCGGTCCGCCGAGGCATCTGCCAGAAAATGCGCTAACTTGACGAAGTTACGTGGTTTTGCGGGACAGCGATGCAGCCCGCGCGCTGGCCCACTCCGCGCTACCATCTGCTGATGGCTCGCTTCGGCGAAAGCCATCGGAACTTTCGAACGTTACAAACGTCGAGTGAGTGACACCGTGAGCACAGAGCGACAAGCCTCCCTCCGACGCATCGCCCGCGCCGCACGCTGGGCGGCGCTCCGCCTTCGCATCAGCGAGACCCTGAGCCGGGTCGTCCTGCTGCTGCCCCTGCCGCTGGTCTATGCCGTGGCGGCCCTCACCTACGTGAAGGTGTGGCGTCCGAGCATCGAGACCGAGCAGGCCCTGCTGTTGGTCGGCATCGCGCCGCTGGCGGTGGTGGTCCTCGGCGGGCTGTGGGTGTGGTTCCGATCGCGACCGAAGCATCTCGGGGCCATGGCGCTCGACCGCCACCACGGCCTGAGCGATCGACTGACCAGCGCCCTGTCGTTCCGTGAGCTGCCAGAGAAGGAACGCACGCCGCTGATGGAAGCGGCCATCGGCGACGCGGTGACGGCGAGCCGTGAGCTCTCGCCGCGGAAGGCCGCTCCCATCGCCTTCCCTCGAGAGCTGCCCATCGTCGGCTTCCTGGTGCTGGGCCTGTTGGGCATCGCTCTCTTGGAGGTGCGCACCATCAAGGAGATCCCGCCGGACAAGGTCTTCCAACCGATGATCATGACGGCGGACGACGTCGAGCTGTTCCAGGACATGGCCAAGGAGATGGAACAGAAGAGCCAGGACCCGGAAGTCCAAGCCGCCGTGCGCAAGTTCAATCAGTTGGTGGAGGACATCGCCGACCGCCGCCTGGATCGCACCGAGGTGTTCAAGCGTCTCGAAGAGCTGGATCGGGACCTGATGAAGGGCGCCGAAGCGGATCGCAAGGCGATGGAAGAGGGCCTTCAGAACCTGGCCAAAGAGCTGGAGAAGAGCGACCTCTCCAAGCCGATTGCCGCGCCGCTCAAACAAAAGAACCTGGAAGATGCGGAAAAGGCCATGCGAGAGCTGGCCGAGGCGCTGAAGAACAAGAAGAACAAGCCCACCAAGGCGCAGCTCGACAAGCTGCGCGAGGCGCTGAAGAAGGCCAGCACCAAGAACAGCGAGCGGTTGAAGAACATCGAGGAGCAGCGCAAGAAGCTGGAGCAAGAGCGCCAGAGCCTGCTCAAGAAGAAGAACCGGGACGGCGGCATGTCCGAGAAGGACAAGAGCCTTCTCAAGAAGAAGGAGCGCCAGCTCGAGCGGCTGGACCGGGAGAAGGACCAAGCCAAGCGCGCGCAGCGGCAGCTATCGCGATTGGACCGTGAGCTGGCGAAGGCCGCGGAAGATCTGCTGAGGGAGCTCGGCGCGTCCGCGGAAGATCTGGAAGCCGCGGCGCAGGACATCAACCGCATGGCTCAGGAAGAGATGACGGAGCAAGAGAAGGAAGAGCTCCGCCGTCGTCTTCAGGAGATGCGGGAGCTGATCCGGCAACAGGGCAAGGGCGGCAAGCAGCGCATGCAGCGGCTGCTCAAGTTCGGTCGGCGGGCGCGCGGGCAGCAGGGCGAAGGCAAGGGCGGCCAGCAGGGCAAGGGCGAGCAGGGCAAGGGCATGAAGCCCGGTGGCCAGGGCGGCGGCAGCTTGGTGATGGGTCCGGGCAGCGGCGGCAAGACGATTCCGATTCCGGGCATGGGCGCGGGCCAGGGGGCTGGAGAGATGCCCGGGCAGGGTGCGGGTCAATCCGGCTCGGGGCAGGGGGGCAAGGACCCGGGTTCCGGCGCGGGGCAAGGCGGCGAGAGCTGGGGCACCGGCCACGACCCGAACCTGAAGGGCGAGGAGGCCAAGGGGCTCGCCGGCAAGACCAAGGACGTGACGGCTGCGGCGGCGGACACCGGCGAGGGCTCGGCTTCCAGCCAGGTGATCTACGGTGCGGCGGAGCGCGGCTTCGTGGGCCGGCAGTACAAGAACGTGTACACGGACTACAAGACTCAGGCGGAGCGCGTGATGAACGAAGACCAGATCCCTCCGGGATACCGCTTCTACGTGCAACGCTACTTTCAGCTCATCCGCCCGCGCGAGTGAGTGATGCGAAACCCGAGGACAAATGGCTGAATCAGACGAAGCTCGCGCCGAGGTAGAGAAGTTTCAGAAGAAGATCGGCGCGCTGCGCGAAGAGATCGCGCGAGTGATCGTGGGCAATCGAGAGGTCGTCGACGGCGTGCTCACCTGCATGCTGGCCGGCTCCCACGCCCTCTTGGAAGGCGTGCCGGGCCTCGGCAAGACGATGCTGGTGCGCACCCTCGCGGAGTCCGTGGGACTGAATTTCTCGCGCATCCAGTTCACTCCGGACCTAATGCCGGCGGACATCATCGGTACCACGGTGATTGACGAAACCGCGGTGGGCGGTCAGGCCTTCGAGTTTCGCAAGGGGCCGGTGTTCGCCAACATCGTGTTGGCGGACGAGATCAACCGCGCCACGCCCAAGACCCAGAGCGCCCTCCTGGAAGCGATGCAGGAGCACCGCGTCACGGTGGGCCGCACCACCTACACCATAGACGAACCCTACTTCGTGCTGGCCACGCAGAACCCGCTGGAGATGGAGGGTACCTATCCGCTCCCGGAAGCGCAGCTGGACCGCTTCTTCTTCAAGCTGCAGGTGCCGTTCCCGTCGCGCGAGGAGCTGCACGACATCATCGATCGCACCACCACCGACCACACCGTGCAGGTGGAACCGGTCATCAGCCAGGACGACATCCTCGAGATGCAGAAGCTGGTGCGCACCGTGCCCGTCGCGCGCCACGTCCAGGATTACGCCGTGCGCTTGCTCCAGGCCACCCATCCGGATGGCGTGGACGCTCCGGAGAAGGTGCGCCGCTTCGTGAGCACCGGTGCTTCACCCCGCGGCGCCCAGGCCATGCTGCTCGCCTCCAAGATCCGCGCGCTGTTCGAAGGGCGGTTCGCCGCCAGCGTGGACGACGTGAAGGCCACCGCCACTCCGGCGTTGCGCCATCGCATCCTCCTCAACTTCGAGGGCGAAGCCGAAGGCGTGCGTTCGGACGACGTCATCGAGCAGATCCTCGGCGAGCTGGCGGAGGCCAAGGCGTGAAAGGCGTGCTCGCCACCGGCGGGCACGAATAGACCATGGGCGTGCTCGACGTTTTCAAACGAGCTGCGGCACCGGTTTCTCGCCGCCTCGGGCGTGCGCGGCCCCAGCGTGCGGATCTGTTCGACGACGAGTTCCAGCGCAAGCTGGAGACCCTCGCCATCGTCAGCCGACGCGTGTTCGCCGGGCGCATGCGCGCCGAACGGCGCACCAAGAAGAAGGGCAGCGGCATCGAGTTCGCGGACCACCGCAACTACGTGCCTGGGGACGACTTCCGCTACGTGGACTGGAACGTGTACCAGCGTTTCGGACGCTTGTTGGTCCGGCTCTACGAAGAGGAAGAGGACCTCAGCATCTACTTCATCGTGGACTGTTCCACGAGCATGGGCTTCGGAGACGGCAAGAAGTTCGACCAAGCGCGGAGGCTGGCGGCGGCGCTGGCATACGTTGCGCTCGCCAACCTCGATCGCGTGACCATCGTGGCGGCCAACGATTCCATCGTGGCCCGCATGCCCACCACCCGCGGCAAGGGGCGCATCTTCAAGGTGTTCGATTTCCTCCGCCACGTGGAGCCGGACGGCGTGACGGACCTGCGGGACAGCCTCAAGACCTTCGTGGCGCAGCACAAACGCCGCGGCCTGGCGGTGTTGATCAGCGATTTGTACGACCCGGCGGGGTTCGAGCACGGCATCAACGTGCTGCGCTACAATAAGTTCGAGCCCTACGTGCTGCACGTGGTGGACCCGCGGGAAGCGCGCCCCACTCTCAAGGGAGACGTGCGCATCTACGACTGCGAGACCGGTGAGGAGCGCGAGATCACCGTGACGCAGAAGATGCTGGAGCGGATGGAGCGAGCCTGGAACGACTACCAGGCGGAGATCGAGCGCTTCTGCGTGTCGCGGCAGGTGCCCTACTTCGTGGCGGACGTGGAGACGCCCTTCGACGAGCAGGTGCTCAAGGTGTTCCGGCGTGGAGGGTTCTTGCGCTGATGCTCTTCTCCGGGCTGCCGCTCTCCACCTTGCTGACGATCGCCGGTGCCGCCGGTGGCCTGACGGTGATCTTCTACATCTTGAAGCTCCGGCGGCGCCCGGTCGCGGTGCCGTTCTCGCGCATCTGGGAGCGGATCCTCCGGGACAAGGAGGCCACCACCTGGTTTTCGCGTCTCAAGCGCCTGCTCTCCCTGCTGCTGCAGTTGGCGTTGCTCACGCTGTTGATCCTGGCCCTCGGGGATCCACGCATTGCCGGCAAGTTGATGGAAGGGCGCAACGTGGTGGTGCTGGTCGACGCCAGCGCATCCATGAAGGCGACGGACGTGAAGCCGAGCCGTATGGGCGTGGCCAAAGCGGAGGTCAGGAAGCTCGTCTCGGGCCTATCTGGATCGGACCGCATGCTCATCGCCCAGATGGACGCCGCCATCACGCCGCTCTCCACCATGACCGGGGAGGTGCCGGATCTCGAGCACGCTGCAGATCAGATGCACGCCACGGACACGCGGGCGGATCTGCGGCGCGGTCTGAGCTTCGCCCTCGACAGCCTGAGCGGCCTGTCCAAGCCCGAGATCGTGATCGTGAGCGATGGCGCCGTGGGGGACCCGAAGGAGATCGCCAAGGGTCTGGACCTTTCCCGCGTGGATCTGCGCTACGTGCCGGTGGGCAAGGGCTCGAACAACGTGGCCATCACGGGTTTCTCCGTGCGCCGCTACCCCCTCGACAAGTCTCGCTCGGAAGTGATGATCGAGGTCGAGAACACCAACGACAAGCCCACGGACGTCGAGCTCACGTTGGTGGGCGATGGCCAGACGGTCGACGTCACGCGCCTCGCGCTGGGACCGAAGGAGCGACTCTCTCGCTTCTACAAGGACTTGGCGGGCGCCAGCCGCACGTTGGAAGCGAGCATCAAGCTGGGCAACGGCGAGCCGGACGACCTCCCCGCCGACGATCACGCTTACGCGCTGATGCCGGAGCGCCGCCGCTCTCGCGTGTTGGTCGTCACGCCGGGCAACACCTACCTGGAAGCGACGCTGTTGCTCGACGAGTACTTGGAGGTCACCACGGTGTCGCCCAAGAACTATCCGCCGGCCGGCAGCTTCGACGTCACCATCTTCGACAACTGCGCTCCGCCTCTCGCCGCCGGCAGCGGTGGCACGCTGTATCTGAATCCGCCCGAGAAGGGCTCCCCCGTCAAGCTCGGTCGCGCGATCGAGATGTTCGGCTTCGACACCTGGGACAAGAAGAGCCCACTGCTCCGCTGGACCGCCATGGGGGACGTGCAGGTGCTCGCGGGCCACACGCTCAAGCCGGACAAGGGCGATCGCGTGGTCGGCGCCAGCAACCTCGGTCCGATTTTGGTGGCGGGACGGCGCGAGGGACGAAAGTTCGTGGTGCTCGGCTTCGACCCTCGCGTGAGCGATTTCGTGCTGCGCGTCGCGTGGCCGCTGTTCGTGCTGAACACCATCAACGACTTCGTGGAGGAAGACACGTCGTACGTGTCGTCGTTCAGCACCGGGAACGTGTGGAACATCCCAGCCCCCAGCAGTGCGGAGACCGCCAAGCTGGAGACGCCGGACGGGCGCAAGCTGAGCGTACCGGTGAAGGAAGGGCGCGCGGTGTACCTCGGTGACGAAGCGGGCTTCTACGAGCTCACGGTGGGCCAGGGACAGGACGCCACCAAGACCATGTTCGCCGCCAACTTGAGCAACCCCGACGAGAGTCGCATCGAGCCCGTGAAGGACCTGGCCTTCGGTGGCAAGGCGATGGCCGCGCCCGCCGGCTTCAATCCGGGGGTGCGCCGCGAGCTGTGGCTCTATCTGCTCATCGCAGCGCTGATCGTGTCGGCCATCGAGTGGGTCACCTATCATCGGCGGGTGACGGTATGAGCCCGCGCCTGCGCCGCATTCTGTGGGGCCTGTTCATCATCGCCGTGGCGGCGGGGATGGGCTGGGCCTACTACCGCTTCGTCTGGCAGGCGCCGGCGTCCGAGTTCAAGTGGGTCCGTGGGGACAAGACCTACGAGCTGCTCGAACCCCGCACCATCGGCGTGGTGCTCGCGGCGCCGCTCTTGCTGTTCGTGCTGGGGCGCTCGCTGGCGGACCTGCCATGGCAACAGCGCGTGCTGTCGGTGATCTTGCGCATCACGTTCGTGGCGCTCATCGGTCTGGGGCTGGCGCGCCTGGCACGCACCGCAGAGACGCAGAAGGTGGCCACCGTCTTCCTGTTGGACGTGAGCGACTCCGTGGAGACCGCGTCCATCGAAGAAGCTCGCCAGAAGGTGGAAGAAGCCATCAAGGCCCGGGGCAAGGAGGACGTGGTCCGCCTGATCACCTTCGCCGAGCGGCCGCGGCTCATCGATCTGGGAGACGAGGACAGCCCCGAGGTTCCGCCGGTGGCCGAGCTCAAGCTCGACAGCGAGAGCGCGAAGAAGGAGCTCGGCCTCGCGAAGCCCGGTGCTGGCAGCGACATCCAGGCGGCGCTGCAGCTGGCCTACGGCGTGTTTCCGCCCGGCTATCTCAAGCGGGCCGTCCTGTTCACGGACGGCGTGGAGACCAGCGGGGATCTGTTGGCGGAGGCGAACCGCGCGCGCGGTTTCGGCGTGCGCCTGTACACCATGCCCTACCGCCGGCCGCCCCCGGGCGAGGTGGCGCTGCGTGGGCTACGCATTCCGGAAAAGGTGGACATCGGCGAGCCCTTCGACGTAGTGGCGGACATCTACTCCAGCCGCACCACGAAGGCGCGCGCGCGGCTGTATCAGGGCGAGACGCTGAACGGCCTGGATGGCGTTCGCGATCTGGATCTCAAGCCGGGCAACAACGAGATCACCTTCAAGAGCGTGGTGCGGGTCGGCGGCGAGGTGACGTACTCGCTCAAGCTCGACCAGATGAAGCACGACAAGTTCGCCGAGAACAACGCCTATTCCGTCACGGTGGACGTGCCCGGAAGGCCGACCATCTTGTACGTGGAAGGGCAGCCGGCGCGCGCCAGCTACCTGACGAGCGCGCTTTCCGCGCAGCAGTTCGACGTCGACGTGCGCGCGCCCGCGGCGTTCCCCGGGAGCATCAAGGAGCTCGAGCGCTACGACTTCGTGGTCGTCTCCGACGTTCCCAAGGAAAAGCTCTCGCTGGCGGCGCAAGACCTGATCGAGAAGTACGTGCGAGACCTCGGCGGCGGCTTCTTGTTCGCCGGCGGCGAGAGCGGGTACGGCCTGGGGGGTTGGGCGCACACCACCATCGAGCGCATCCTGCCGGTTCGCATGGACGCCCAGCGCCGCAAGGACATGCCCAGCGTGGCCATGGTGCTGGTCATCGATCGCTCAGGATCGATGACCGGCCTACCCATCGAGATGGCCAAGGCCGCGTGCAAGGCCACCGTCAGCACGCTCCAGGGCGACGACCTGCTGGAGGTCATCGCCTTCGACTCGTCGCCCGTGCGCTACGTGAAGATGCAGCCGGCGCGCTACCGGAGCCGCATCCAGAACGAGATCCTGCGCATCCAGCCCGGCGGCGGCACGGAGATCTTCCCGGGCCTGGACATGGCGTATCAGGACATCAGCGTGGTGCAGGCTCGCAAGAAGCACGTGATCCTGCTCACGGATGGCCGCGCTCCGACCCAGGGCATCAAGGATCTGGTGCAAGCGATGATCGCGGAGAACATTACCGTCACCACCGTGGGCCTCGGCGAGGGAGCGGATGCGGATCTGTTGCGCATGATCGCGGACACCGGCGGCGGCCGCTATCACGCCGTGCCGGACCCGAACAGCTTGCCCAAGATCTTCACGCGGGAGACCGAGCTCATCGCGCGGCAGGCGGCGGTAGAAGAGTGGTTCCCGGTGCAAGTGGCGACCCACGCGGACTTCTTGAAGGGCATTTCCATCCAGTCCGCCCCGCTGCTCCATGGCTACGTGGCCACGCAGATGAAGGGGCCGCCGGCGCAGCTGATCTTGGCGAGCGATCGCGGTGAGCCCATCTTGGCGCGCTGGCGGGTGGGCCTCGGACAAACGCTGGCGTGGACCAGTGACGTGAAGAACCTGTGGGCCGTGGATTGGCTGCGTTGGAGCGGCTTCTCCAAGTTCTGGGGGCAGCTGGTGCGCGAGCACATGCGCCACAAGCGCCACCGCGAGCTCGACATGAAGACCGAGGTCGTGGGCGGCAAGGTGCACGCGGTGGTGGACGCCTTCACGGTGGACGAGCGCTTCGACAATGACATCGAGTCCAAGCTGTACGTGACGGGGCCGGAGCCCGGAGGGGATCGTCGCGAGTTTCCCATGCGCCAGACCGCACCGGGCCGCTACGAAGCAAACTTCGAGCTGGATGCCTACGGCTCGTTCCTTCTTCGCGCCGACCACAACAAACCCGGAAAGAACGGGGACCTGAAGAACGTGGGCGTGAGCTACGGCCACGTGTCCAATCCCTATCCCCGGGAGTACGCGAGCTTCGGCCCGGACACCGAACGGTTGGAGCGGGCGGCGGCGGCGGGCGGCGGCACCGTGGACCCCGCCGTGAAGGACGTGTGGAACCCCGGGGACGAGAAGATCGTCTACTACGAGCAGCTCTGGAACCGCTTCATCCTGGCGGCCATCATCGTGTTTTTGCTGGATCTGTTGGTGCGCCGCATTCGCATCTTCGATCGCAAGTTCCTGCCCAAGAAGCGACGCCGCGCCGCCTGAGCCGGTGTTCGCCGTCGGGGTGTGGGGTGCGTCTGCTTGCCGGCCGTCTGAGTCGCCAGGCGTCACGTGTTACTACTCGAGACAAAACCTCATGCGCATCGTAGTCGTACTCGATTCCCCGCCGGGGGAGGCCCGGTCCGTGGTGATGCTCCCGAGCATCGATCCCCTCGCGCGGGCGCTTTCGGACGCCCTCGGTCGGGTGCTGCCGGCGGAGCACGTCGTGCTTGCGCGGATGGACGCGAGCTTCGACGAGCTCGCAGCGCGGGCCGATAGGCTCGAGGCCGTCGAGGATCCCGCCATCGAAGAAGCGCTCACCGAAGGTGCACAGGCGCTGGCGGCGGGCGAGCTGGACCGCGCCGAGCGCGCCTTCGCGCTGGCGGAGTCGCTGCTTGCCTGGGACCACGGGCCCCGGCACGCGGAGGTGCTCGTGCACTTGGCGGAAGTGGAGCATGCGCGCGGCAAGCCGTCGGCGGCGCTCCTCGATCGCGCGCTGTCGATGGTGGCCGACCACGAAGCAGCGCTCCGGCGGCGCATCGACCTGGCGCACGAAGCGGGAGATCTCGCGACGGCGGCCGCGCTCCGGCGTCGGCTCTTGGCGCGGGTGGAGAGCGAAACGGAACGCGCGGAGCAGCTGTCGTCCATCGCCGACGAATCCCTGTCCGCCACCATCGAGGCCCTCGAGCAAGCGCTCGTGCTCCGACCCAAGGACCCGCGTCTCCTCGAGCGGCTGCAGGCGAGTCTGGAGGCCGCTGGGCGCTGGCGGGAGGCCGTGAACGCGAAGGTGGCCCTGACCGAGACCATAGAAAACCCCCGCGACCGCGCGCGCTCCTTCACCGCTGCGGCGGGCATGTGCGCGCGCCGCACCGGGGACGTGCCGCGCTCCGTGGCGCTGTACGAAGCCGCCATAGCGGACGAGCCGGCGACCCCCGGAGCATTCGATGCGATCGAGGCGGTGCTGCAGAAGAACGAGGATTTCTCGGGTCTCGCCAGCGCCTACGAGCGACAGCTGGAACGCCTGAAGGGGGACGAGACCGCGGAAGAGAGCCTCTTGTACAAGTTGGCGGAGCTTCGGGCGGATCGGTTGGGCGATACGCACGGCGCGGTGTTGGCCCTGGACCGTCTGGTGCAAACCAACCCCAAGAACGTGGAAGCACGTACACGGCTCGCCGCGCTGCTCGAGCAAATGGGAGAGCTGCAGCTCGCCGCCCGCTGTCTGGAGAACGCGGCGGTGTGGGCCCCAACGCGGCCGGAGACGTTTCGCGGGCTGCATCGCATCTGTGCGAGCCTCGGGGACTCCGACCGCGACTACTGCGCCTGCGCCGTGCTCGTGCACCTGGGTGAGGCGGACGTGGACGAGCAAGTCGTGTATCGCCGTTACGCTCCGGAGACGACCGTGCGGCCGCAATCGGCCCTCGACGCATCTACCTGGAGCGAGCTCGCCATCGCGGAGCACGACGAGGTCGTCTCCCACATCGTCCACGCCATCGCGCCGGCGGCCATCGAGCTTCGCGCAGCGGCGCCTCGGCTGGACGAGAGCACGCGTCACGATCCCGAGAAGACGACCATCACGGCGGTGCGCACCGCCGCCTGGGCTGCGGCCATCCTCGGTCTCGGCGTGCCCAAGATCTACGCGCGGAACGAGAGCATCCCGGGCGGCGTGGTGTGCCCGCCCACGCCGGAGCCCACGATGGTGCTGGGCAAGGCCATGCTCAGCGGCCGCTCGGTGCCGGAGCTGGCCTTCGTGATCGGTCGCGAGCTCGCGAGCCAGCACTTGAGCGGACGGCTGCTCACGTTCTACCCGACGGTGGCCGAGCTTCGCGCGCTGCTGGTCGCCGCCGTGGGGCAGGTGCTGCCCACGACGTTGCCGCCGGAAGCGATGCAGCTCGGCGCCGCGCTCCGAAAGCGCCTCAACGCCGCTCAGGCCGAGGAGCTCACGAGCGCCGTCAAGGAGCTCCAAGCCCGCGACGGCCGCCTGGATCTGAAGCCGTGGATGCGCTCCGTGGAGCTGGCGTCGTGCCGCGCGGGGCTCGTGGCCTGCGGGGACATCACCGCCGCCGCGCGCATGCTGGCCATCGACGGCCGCGTGGTGGGCGGCCTTTCCGCCGCGGACCGCGTCCGTGATCTGATCCCGTTTTCCATCTCCGAAGCCTGCGCCAAGGCGCGCCGCGCCATCGGCATCGCCCCGCGCCTCGCGAGCGTGCCGCCGCCCGCAGGGTCCTGAATGCTCCAGCGGTGCGCGCAACAGACCGACCAGCCATGCACGAGCTCGGTCGCGTTGCGCTTGCGTTCCTGATCTGTGGGGGCCTTTCGGCGTGCGGTGGGGTGACGCAAAGTGACGAAGCGACACACGATGGCGCCGTTCTCTACCTGAACTTCGAGGGCGCGCTGCTCGAGTACGGCGCCCACAACGACGCAGCCCTGAGCGTCACCACCCTGGGAGACGGTCCTGGTCCGTACCAGGCCCAGCGCGCCGAGCTCGCGCGCTTCATGGATGGCGACGCTCCGACGCGCGCACTGGTGATCGAGCAGGTCGTGCGTTCGGTGCGGGGCATCTACGCGCCCTTCGCCCTGGATGTCGTCAGTCAGCGACCGCAGCAGGGCGAGTTCACCATGGTGGTCGTGGGCAACACCTTCGGCGAGATCCAGTTCGCCGATGCGTGTCCGCTCGCGGGCTTGGCGGTTCGCGATTGCCAGGGCGACAGCCTGGGCGACGTCGGCTTCGTAGCGGCTGGTTGCATGCCCGCGGACTGGTCGCCCGCCCAAGCTCGGAGCTACCTCGCGCGCACCATCGCTCACGAGGCCGGCCACACCTTCGGCTTGTCCCACAATGCCAACCAGGCCTCGCTCATGTCGCAGGCTTCCACCGGGTTCTCTCTCGAGAAGGGCCCGGTCCCGGCCGAAGATCAGGCGAGCTGCCAGAGGACGACGCAGGACGACTTCGCGGTCTTGCGCCAGGTCCTCGGTCTTCGGGGCGAACGCTGAGCGGATCCGATCGGCGCTGGCGACCGCTCACCCCTCGGGCTCTGTCTTCAGGACCGAGTAGCCCCAGTACTCTGCCAGAACCTCGGCCAGCTGCAGTGCCAACGTCGCGCCGAGTCGCGACAGAACCACGACACCGCGGTCCGATGGCTTGGGGCCTTCCACCGGCCACACCCGCTTTGCATCGCGTCGAGCGCGGCTGTGCAAACGCTGCTTGGCATGCTCCGGCACGTCCGAGTCGAAGGGCAGTGCGATCAGCTGATAGGCCACGAATTCGCGTTCGGCATCACCGCCTTCGAGCCGCGCTCGATAGCCCTTCACCCATAAGATCGACGGATCCGGGATGGGTAGCTGCTCCCATGCCAGATCGACGAAGCCCGATTGTCTGCTGAGCAACGGCGGGTGACGATTGACCCGCAGAGCCCCCGACGTTTCACGCACCGCGCGATTCAAGACGAACCAGCGGAGCAGCGCCGATACCAGCACGCCGTAGCGCTGTCGCAGAGTCGTGTGGTTGGGGCGGCAGGTCACCGCCAGCGTGCCGAAATGCCCGCGGCTCTCGAACTGCGCTTCGAGGACGAGCAGGTCACCCGACACCGTCAGATCCGCCGCCGTCGTCGGTACGCTGCGGTACACGCCGCTAGCTTACGACGAATCCGCCGGTGGCCAGCGTTTGGCGCAAATGGCGTCCTCGGGCACTCACGTTCGCAAACGCTTGGTCTACACCGACATCTTTGCGCTCAACCCCTGAGGAGGTGACTCTTGGCCGTGGGTCCTTGGCAGATCGCCATCATCGCGTGTGTGCTCGTGTTGCTATTCGGAGGTCGCCGTTTCGCGACCCTGGGCAAGAGCTTGGCCGAGGGGATCACCGGCTTTCGCCGCGGCCTGAAGTCGATCGAAGACGACGTCGAGCCCGAGCACAGGCCCCGTCGC
Organism: Polyangiaceae bacterium; assembly: GCA_020633235.1. Lineage (NCBI taxonomy): Bacteria > Pseudomonadati > Myxococcota > Polyangiales > Polyangiaceae > Polyangiaceae bacterium. Next base: position 247,642 of record JACKEA010000008.1, read on the forward strand.
CGCCGCGCCTGAAGCCGGCTGATCTTGTCGACACGCCGCGGAAACGTCCCTGACGGGCATCGCGCCGAGCCAACAAGAAGATCGGACAAGGCATTGCAGCGCCGGGTAGCTGTGACAATGCTTGGGGCGTGAACTGGAAGTTGAAGAAGCTCGACGCGCTGACGGCCCGCCCGGGGCCGCTCTTGGTGGTGGTGATGGACGGCGTGGGCATCGGCGCCGGAGACGAAGGGGACGCGGTGCACCTCGCGCGCACTCCGGTGCTGGACGGGCTCCTGAAGAGCGCGCCACATTTGGCGCTGCGCGCGCACGGCACGGCCGTGGGCATGCCCAGCGACGCGGACATGGGCAACAGCGAGGTGGGGCACAACGCGCTGGGCGCTGGGCGCATCTTCGATCAGGGCGCCAAGCTCGTGGACAGGGCCATTGCTACGGGCGCGCTGTTCGAGAGCGCGGTGTGGGGGGAGGCGGTGAAGCGCAGCACGGCGGGCGGCGCGTTGCACTTCCTGGGGCTCTTGAGCGACGGCAACGTCCACAGTCACATCGATCACCTGCTCTCGATGGTGAAGCGAGCGCACTCCGCGGGAGTGAAGACGCTCTACGTGCACGCCTTGCTCGACGGTCGAGACGTGGAAGAGCGCTCGGCGCTCACCTACGTCAGCGCGCTGGAAGACGTGCTGAGGGAATTCGACGGCAAAGACGGCTGTCGTTATCGCATCGCGTCCGGTGGCGGCCGCATGAAGGTGACCATGGACCGCTACGAAGCGGACTGGTCCATGGTCAAGCGTGGCTGGGAGGCTCACGTGCTGGGCAAGGCCCGCGCCTTTCCCTCGACAACGGACGCGATCGAGACCTTCCGCAAGGAGCAGAGCGGCATCATCGATCAGAACCTGCCGGCCTTCGTGATTACGGAGAACGAGAAACCCGTGGGGACGATCGAAGACGGCGACAGCGTGGTCTTCTTCAACTTTCGCGGGGATCGCGCCATCGAGATCAGCCGAGCGTTCGAGGAAGAGAGCTTCAAGCCCTTCGACCGCGGGCGGCGTCCGGACGTGCTGTACGCCGGGATGATGGAGTACGACGGCGACTTGCACGTGCCCAAGCAGTACCTGGTGGCGCCGCCGGAGATCGAGCGCACCCTGGGGCAGTACTTGAGTCAGAACGGCGTGACCCAGCTCGCCATCGCCGAGACCCAGAAGTACGGACACGTGACGTACTTCTGGAACGGCAACTGCAGTGGTCTGTACGATCCCGAGAGCGGACGTTACGTGGACGTGCCCGTGAAGGAAGAGACCGCGGATACGTATCAGGTGCGCGCGCGGCGGTCGGAGCTCGAAAGCTACTTGGAAGTGCCCAGCGACGTGGTGCCCTTCGAAGAGCGTCCGTGGATGAAGGCGGCGGAGGTGACGGACGCGCTGATCGCGGAGCTACGGACGAAGAAGTTCGGCTTCGCGCGGGTGAACTACGCCAACGGCGACATGGTCGGTCACACCGGGGACCGCGAGGCCGCCGTGATCGCGGTGGAGGTCGTGGATCGCTCCCTGGGGCGGCTGCTCGCGGTCATCGACGAGCTCGACGGCCTGGCGTTGATCACGGCGGATCACGGCAACGCCGACGAGATGTACATGCGCGACGAGAAGAAGGGCGGCTTCAAGACCAGCTCGGACGGTCGCATCCAGCCCAAGACCAGCCACACGCTCAATCACGTGCCCTTCATCTTGTACGACCCTCGCGGAGAGCTCTCGCTCTCGGGTTCGGTGAAGGACGCCGGTCTCTCCAACGTTGCGGCCACGGTGCTGAACCTGCTGGGCTACGAAGCTCCGGAGGACTACCGCGCTTCGCTTCTCGCGCGCTGAGGTGGCACAATGAGGGCGCCATGCGTGCCCTCCCGGTGATTGCGGCGCTGTTGTTTGCGGTCCCTGCCTTTGCGGATGACGGCGGCGCGGCAGGCAGCGAAGAAAAGCTGCCGCCGCTGAAGGTGACGGTGGATCGCGACAAGGTCGACCTGGACGCGCATCGTCTCGAGCTCAGCATGTCGCGGGAGGCCAAGTCGGTGAAGATCCGCGTGCTGGCGGAAGACGGCAGCGAGCTCGCCGAACAGGAGCACGATTTTTCCGGCAAGCCCGCGGGCGCCACCTTGGTGGTCACTTGGCAACCGAAGAGCGACGACGCCGTCGCGCGCATCGAGCTCTACGCCTACGACGCCCACGGCTACTGGAAGGGTGTGGCGCTCACGCCCTGGTCCGTGAAGATCCCTCATCAAGAGGTGCTCTTCGACACGAACAAGGCGCTCATCAAGAAGAGCGAAGAACCGAAGCTCGAGGAGAGCTACGCGCGCATCCAGAAGGCCATCGAGGAGCACAAGGAGATCGGCGCCATCAAGCTCTACGTCGCCGGCCACACCGACACCGTGGGCACGCCCGCGCACAACCTCACGCTGTCGCGCAAGCGCGCTCAGGCCATCGCCCAGTGGTTCAAGAAGCGCGGCCTCGCGAACCCTGTGTACTTCGCCGGGTTTGGCGAGAGCGTGCTCGCCGTCAAGACCAAGGACGAAGTGAGCGAGGCGAAGAACCGCCGTGTCGACTACATCCTCGCCATCGAGCCCCCAGCGATGAAGAGCGGCGGGGGCGTGCCGTGGAAGGCGCTGTGACGACGTGAAGAACGTGACCATCTCGGTCGATCAAGCGACCAAGCGCGACGTGAGCATCTCTCGCTTCATCGCCGGGTCGCTCGAGGAGCGGATGGCTGAGGAAGCGACCTGCGAAGTCACCATTTAGCGCAGTCTTGGGCGGCGCGCGCGACGCTTGAAGGAGCCGGGGTCTCGCTATCCAACCCGCGAAGAGCCCCATGATTGACGTGGTGTTCGTCGACACCAAAGTCCTCGACTAACCCCAGTGCTCACCTGAGTCGGTCCTCTCTCACAAGCTGCGGCCCGGCGTCCGTTCGGCGCGGAATCAGCCCGCGCGCATCGCGCTTACCGCGGAACGAGCAATGCCAGTGCACGACGGAGCAGCTCTTCCAGCGAGAGGCTGCGGGCTTCGGCAGCGAGCTTCTCCGTCGCCTTCGTGGCTTCGGCCTTCTTGAAGCCTTGGCTCGTGAGGGCCAACAGGAGCTTGTCTTGCTTCTCCCGCGCCTCGGCGTTCGCAGCGTCCTCGGTGTCTGAACGCCTTCGCTGACGAAGGCGAATCTTCTCTTCGACGTACTCGCGGCCGAAGGTCTTCTTGGCCGCATTCAAATTGTGGCTGGCGCAGAACACCCGACCATTGGAAGCGCCATCGCCACCACCAACGCCGGTGGCTTCGATGTGGTCGTACTGGAGATACGCCGTCGCCGTGCAGCGCACACCGGACTCCGACACGAAGCAGCAGTGGGCCCCGTCGCGTTCGTACACCTCGCGCCGGGCCGCACGGCCGGGCTCGCCCGGCTTCGTTCCGCGGGAGCGGCGCGGCTTGTCCGTCTTGCCCCAGCGCTTCTTCTCCAGCTCGCGAATCAGCGCGTCGAGCGCCCGCTCGACCACGACCTCGAGCTCGCGGCTCACGTGGCTCATCAGGTTCTGGGCGTGCTCTAGCTTCGCTTTCAGGCACTCTCCGGCGCTAAAATGTACCTCGAAGCGCCCTTCCGAGAGCGGTTCCACGCCCGGCGCCGGACCTTTTCCGCCAGTGCGCAGCGGCTTCACCTGGTCCGGAACGTCCGGCTTGGGGAACCAGCGCGCGAGCACGACGCGAATCCCCGCGCTGGTCTTGCCGGCGGCTTCTTCCAGGAGCGCACTGTGATTCTCCTGAGTGAGCCGCGGAGCCAAGAGCGAAAGCCCGGAAAGGTGCAGATCTCCGCTCGCGAGCAGCGTGAGCACGACCGGAAACGAGCGCGCTGCCCGCGCTCCGGCGATGCTCCGGTACGCCGTGCCCTCGCTCATCCCGAGGCCACGCACGCAGAAGTCGTACATGGACGAGTATCCCTCGTCGAACACGAGCTCGCGCCGGTCGATTTCGGCGAGGTGGGCGACCAAGTGCGCGGTGGCTTTGCGCCGACCGGCGTTGGCCACGACCGCGCTGGACCAGAGATCGCGATTGGAGAGGTCTTGAAGTGCGGAGAGCGCAGTGCGCTCGGTGGCAGACGGTTCTACGGAAATGGCTTTGGACGATGACATGACAAACCCCCGTGGTTTCCCCGGGCATACCATGGGAAATTTCGCCTTCTTCAGCGCCCTCTCGAGACGCTTTCGCAGACGCGGACAGCTCGAAGAGCGATTTGCTTTCGAACGCGCGCCCAGTGGGCGCACGTGTGCTGCGCAGGCACTGTGCGAACGAGAGCGACGAAATGAGAGCGCGGAGCGTCCGAAATCTCGTCAACTGAAATCGTCTTCGCGGTGTCGAATTCTGTCGTCCGCTTCGCACTCGTCTCGGATCGCCATCGTTGCAGACATTCCGGCCGCTTGGTCCGCCCTCGAACGACGCGCGGCAGCGGCGGCACCTGTCCGTTGCTCTCGCCGGAGTGGCACCGATGGTGGTCAACCCAGGTGAACAGGGGGTCTAGCAGCTCGGAATGCCGTCGACCACGACGCAGCGGCGTAGGCTCGGGATCACGGGCTTGGACGCCGCGGGTGCGGCCGCCGGGTACAGGATCTGCGGAGTCTGCTCGTAGCTCGTTTCGCAGCTGTGCTTGTCGGCGAAGCCCTTCATGGACGTGAGACCGCTGGCGTTCACCTCGGCGTACTGCCAGGGCATCGCGCCGGCGTAGCCGTTGGCGTACAAGCTGTCCACGATGGTGCCGTAGGGCGTGCCGTTCAGTCCCGTGAACGGCATCTCGCCCATCACGATGGGCTTGTCGAGGCCGTACTGGCTCGCCGGCGTGGAGTACGGCCAGTAGGTGTCGACCCAGTCGTAGATGTGGAAGGTGTAGAAATCGAGGCCGGATTTGGTCCACGCCTTCGACCACTTCACCGCTGCGCCGCCGACGGTAACCAAGGCGGAGCTCTCGGCATGGAGCGCGGTGGTGGCTTCCTTCACGAAGGTCTCCATCTCGGAGAAGGACACGGGCTGCAGCCCCGAGTTGGACTCGAAGGCCGGGTCGCCATACGAGTCGGTTCCCGTCATCGCCCACTCGGGCTCGTTGATCACGTCCCAGGACACCACGCGGTCGGCGTACGGACTGGCTGCGACGGTCTGAGCGACCTTGCGCACGACGTTGTCGATCAGTGCTTTGCGCTTGCTGGCGCTCTGGATCATCGGCGCCATGCCCGGGATGTAGATGCCGGAATTGGTGCCGCTGGGACTGAAGTTGTCGAAGGAGAACAACGTCAGCTGCAGGTACACGCCGGCCTGTGCGGCGAGCTCCAGGGCCTTTTCGATGTCCGCCACTGCGGTGCCGCCGAGGCCCGTGGGGGATTCGTTGCCGTCGAACTGCACGCCGTCACCGCGGAAGTCCGGGAACATCCACCAGCGGATCACGCTGCCGCCGTGGCTGCGAATGTCTGCCAGGTTCGCCGCGTGGACCGCCGGCTGCGCACTGACGCCCTTCTGCCCCCACGCCGAGATCCCGCCGAAGTCCCCCGCGAAGACCTCCCACGCGTAGTTGGGTCCGTAGAAGAAGCGCTTCTTGCAGTCCCAGGTGATGCCGCCGCCTGGCGCCGCACAGGTGTCGACGCAGGCTCCACCGCCGGAGCCCGCCGCGCCGCCGCTTCCGGAAGCGCCGCCGCTCCCCGCACTACCGCCTGCCCCCGACGCACCAGCGCTGCCGCCGCTCGACGTGCCGCCGCTCGACGTGCCGCCGCTCGACGTGCCGCCGCTCGACGTGCCGCCGCTCGACGCACCACCCCCGCCTGGGCTCGACCCGTCATCGCTACCGCTGCACGCCATGCAAAGCCCCGCCGCGACCAGTACGGACATCCACCTCATGCTCACAGCGTGCCGTGGCGCCTTGCGGGAGTCCAAGGGCGTTGCTACATAGAGGGCTCGAGGTGCGCAGGGGCGCCTCACCCGCCAAAAGTCGAAACACCCTGCATTCGTCGAAAAACAGAACGGTTTCGCCTTCTTTGCGAATCCCCCGGGCCCGAATCGGAGCGGGAAGCGGCCCACGAAACGGAGGACGCAATGGTCGATATCGTCGAAGAGCTCAAGGACAAAGCGCGCGTGCTGCATGGCCGCGTGAAGCACGGAGACGCGGACGCGCTCGCTCGAGTGCGGTCGTTGCCCGAGCTGCGTTCGTTGGACGACGAGGCTTTGGGCCGCGAGATCCAGCGCAAGCACTGTCTGACGGTCCTGGCTCGTGAGGTTGGGTTTTCTGGTTGGTCCCACGCGGTAACGGTCCTCGACGGACGTCCCGCGGAGGACATGGGCACGTTGCTGTCGCCCAGCGGCGCGTCCGCCCACTGGAACATCTGGTCGGCCCACTACGACGAGGCCCGCAGCATCCGCGCGGAGCACGGCGGGTACTTGCTCGCGTACAAGCGGCATTTCTTCATCGTAGATCGTTACTACATCGAGACCCTGGGGCTCGATCCGGACGACGAGCGCTGGAGCCGCATGGCGCGGGACTGGGCACGTCCGGCAGACACGGAAGCGCGGCGCGAGCTGTATGCGGAGCTGATCCGCCAGCGGCTCGCGGTGGCATAGAGACTCTGTGCGTGGCGCCCACCCCGGTGGGCGCCCGGTCAGGGCAGCACGAGCTCCACGTTGACGTCGAGCACGCCGACCCACTCGAAGTACTTGCCGCTCGCGTCGGGGCCGTTCGAGGGCGACGCTTCCGTCGGATGGACGCTCTTGCCGCGGGTGTCTCGCGGGATCTCGTAGAAGTTGGTGTACGAGCCGGCGACGAACAGGTTCGGAAGCACGGCCACCCGCGCTCCCGCCGCAGCGGCGAAGTCGTCGAAGTCCATCAGCGATGGCTCGAGGGTTTCGTCCGGCACCGCGTTCGAGTCGTAGCCCAGCCCAGCGAACAGCTCGAGGTCGCGCGTCGCAAAGTAGCTGCCCCCAAGGCGGACGCCGAAGGCGTCCTTCCAGTCGCGAGGTACGTTCTGGACGGCGCCGCTGTCCGGCGGCGCGGAGCCGTCCTTGCGCAGCGCGCAGGATTCCCCTTTGCGCGCCACGCAGTGGCGGGTGAACGCGCTCCAACGCGTCAGATCCCCAAACAGCCGCAGCTCCACCTCCGGCGTGGGGCGCCAGCGCACCCCCGCGCGATAGACGTCCGGTAGATCTTGATGCAGCTCCACTTCGGTCACGTCCACGCTGCCCGTGAAGTCGTTCCGGAGCTCGCCGGCGAGCTTCATGCCGCCCACCACGTTGGGGCGTGACTGGTACGACACGCCGAGCCACAGCTGATCGTCGACGGCTTCGAACAGCGCGCCCGCGCCGAAGGCGAGCTGCCAGCCGGAAACGTCCAACTGCGAGCGTCCTTCCAGGGTGACGTCGTCGTTGCCCAGGGCGGTGCGCGCCGTGGCGGTGTTCACGTTGGAGTACACCAGGTTCAGCCCGGCGCCGATGCTCATGCCGCTGTCCCACAGCTCCGCCGCAGCGGCCGCAGTGAGATACGTGGACTGGATCGTTCCTTCGATGTCGTACCAGCGCTGCACGCCGTCCACCGGCCCCGGATACTTCGGATCGTTCTCGAAGGCCGTGTTGTCGTCCCACACCTCACTGCCGCCGAAGGGCACGTAGGCGCCAATGCCGAAGGCGAAGGCCCCGATCTTGGTGCTGGCGCCGAGCATCGGCACGGCGGCGAAGTTCAGCAGCGTCCCTTTGCCGTGGTTCGCGCCCTGGGCGTCCGGCGGCTCTTCAGTGTCGGCGCTCTCCCGCTGGTGCTCGTAGCTCGCGCGCCGCAGGGCGAACAGGCCGTCGGCGAACAGGTGCGTGCCCTCGCTCGCGGCGAGCCCCGCGGGGTTGTAGTAGATCGCCGTCGGGTTCTCCGTGGTGGGGTGGCCGTGCTCACCGCCGAAGCGCGCCGTGGCGAAGCCTGACGCCGCAGCGGAGCTCGCGCAAAGCAACAGCACAGCAGATGGTGCGAGCCCACGCCTCATAGAGCATCCGGGGGGTCGAGGTTGCAGTTGATGGCGATGTCCGGCAGCTCGCCGGAGGCCGGCACCCGCGCGAGCGTCCAGCTGGAGCCGGCAAGGCCGATGGCCACTGGCAGGGTGACGTTGCCGCTGGCATCGCCGCACAAGAAGCTCACCGTGGGCTCCGCACCGCACAGCGTGCCGGACAGCGTGACGGTGCCGACGATGGCGGAGCCGGGCAGTACCGGATCCGCGTTGCCGGGGATGTGCAGCTCACCGAGATCCGCGACGAAGGCGCCGCCCGCGGGCACGTCCAGCGGGATGACGGGCAGCGCGTCGCCGGCAGGAGTCGTGCGATCGCTCGCGCTCAGGGGCGTCAGGGTCATGGCCACGGCGAGCCGGCTTTCTCCCGACGGTTCCGCGTCGAGCCGACACAAAAACAAGATCGGAGTCTTGGGGCTGAAGGCTGGGCTGATGGACAGCAAGTAGTCTCCGCCCAGTTGCTCGGCGGTGGCGTCCTCGCAGGCGCCGGCGTCACCGGCTCCCGCATCTTTCTGAGCGTGGGTGCGGGCGTAGCGATCGGCGAAGTCTTCCATCACGCCGTCGGGATCCGCGCACCCCCACGCGAGCAGAGCGAACAGCGCCACGAAGCTTCGCTGCGCCATGGAACAAACGTACTCCTCGGGGCGACCTTCGCTATGACGCGAATCATCGGAGCGTGGTAAGCAAAGGCATGGCGGGGCGACATTACATCGCAGTGGGTATCGTGCTGGTGGGTTGTGGCGGAGCAGCGCCGGAGCCGGCGGCGCCCGAGAGCGCGGCGCCGGAGCCCGAAGCCGCCGCGGTCGAGACCGTGGAGCCCGAAGCAGCACCGGAAGCGGCGGAAACAGAACCCGAGAGCGCGGCGCCGGAGCCCGCGGCTCCGGAGAAGCAGAGCCTGAGCAAGGAGGAGCTCACGCTCGTGCTGCAACAGCTGCTCGACGATCCGGACCTGGAGCAATACCTGCATCTGGACAAGGCGGGCCGGCTGCCGCTCAAGATCTCCGGGGCGGACCTGCCGGAGAAGCTCGCTGCCCACAAGGGCGGCTACGACGTGAAAGTGGTGCCGGAGCCCAAGTCCGCGAAGGACGCGGTGCTGGTGATCACGAAGATCGAGCGCGACGGCTCGCAGGTACGGCTGCGCTATCGCTTCGACGTGGAAGGCGTGCGCGGCTCGGCGCTGGTGTTCGAGAAGAACGGCAGCTGGCGCCTCCGTTCCAATCGCGTCATCGAGAAGTGAGGCGCTCGAGCTCGAACGTCTCGAGCACGAAGCCGAGCTTGTCCATGTCCTCCTGGACTTCCGCCTTGGTGTGCTCGGCGACCTTTCGTGGATTGCCCTCCGCCTCTTCGCGGGTGAGGCTCGCGAGCACGCCGCGGAGCGTTCCTTCGATCGTCTGCTGAGCGACCGTCGCGATCTCTTCCCGGGGCTGTCCCAAAAAGCGCTCCACGGCGTTCGCCAAGTGCGGCATCTCCCGCGCGATGCGCACCGTCGCCGTGGCGCCCACGTCCGCCACGCCGCCTCCGCGCAGGTACGCGTTCCGGAGCTCCACTTCGAGCTTCATCACGGACACATCCATGTAGTCCACGGTCTCCAGCAGCGGGATACGGAGCGCGCGTCCCCCGCGGATCGTTCGGTAGCCCCGCACGGTGCCGTCCGCCGCCATGTAGCGGCGCCCCGAGAGCACGGCCACCTGGTTCGGCGCCACCACGATCAGCAGACGACCGACGACGAGCACCATCACGCCGAGCCAGAGCAGCGTGACGGCGGCGATGGTCAAGACCAGCGCGAGGACCTGTTGACCGCCGGCACCGAGCACCGCCGCCGCCAACAGACCGCCGACGGAAAGCACGATCGGGATCCAGGCGAGCGCGCTCGAGCGGCCGACCTTCGCCAGCGGGGGCTCCTTTTGCGTTTGCAGCTCGTGCTTGGCCTGCGCCAGCTCGTCTTCCAGCTCCTCCACGCGAGCGCGCATGGCGCCCCGGTCGTCGCGAAAGGCCATGCGCTGACGATAGCTCGTCGCTCCATGCGTGGGACGTCAATCCGCCGGTTCCCCAACGTAACGACGGAGGCGATCGCTTCCGCGGCGGACCGACAGGCTATGGATAGTGACGGTAGCTACGTTGTCTCCGCGCTCGCAGGTCTTCCAAGGCTGATTTTGTCAGCTCGGCGCGGAACCTCACTTTGAGCGGATCGTCCTTGGACAGCGTGAGCACGAAGGGGATCGGCGTGGTCCCCTTGTGCGGGAGCACGGCCATGTTGCTCCTGAGCCAGGAATGCACCTCGTACTGCGCGACGAAGCGGCGCATGCCGCCGATGCCGGCGAGGGTCGCGACGCCGCCGGCGAAGGCCCCCGGGACGTCGAGCCCGGTGGGCACGGGCAGGCTCGCCCCTTTGGAGACGGCGCGCGTCAGTCGTTCGACGAGGCCGGCTTCGTCGGGGGAGAGGCCGATCCAAGTGCGCTCGCCGTCGGGCACCAAGATCACGACCAGGGCGGCGTCCTTGGCGCGATCGCGGCTCTTGTCGCGGTGCTGCTCCCAGCAGTCGTCGAACAGCTTGCCCGGCAGCTTCATCTCGAAGGTGGCGCTGCCCTTGGGGAGCTTCGGGCTCGGAGCGCGCTGCTTGATCTGCGGCAGCCCTGGGCACAGGCGCGGTAGCTGACGGTAGACGATGTCCCGGAGATCGCCGGAGTCGTACGCGTTCATGCCCTGCACCAGGCGCGGCAGGTACTCCGACGCCGGTCCGTCGTAGGCCATGATGTGCCAGCCGTACACGCTCATCATCTGACGACGGAGGCGCTCGCCGCCGAACAGCCGGGTGCCGTTGCCGTTGCGGACGTCACCGGCGTCTTCGCCGAAGGCGTCTCCGTGGGCGTACACCATGGGCGCGTCCGGAGCGAAGGTGGCCGCGACCACCTCTACGGAGTCGCGGCTCGCGCCGGGTCCGAGCCCCGCGCGCAGCACCTGTTCCACGAACTGCTGGAGCTCCTTGGCCCGGGCGTCGGGAATGCGGCTGGTGAACCACGCGAAGTCCGCGTCCTTCGGCAGCCGGGAGAACGCTTCCGGCATCTTCGCGGTGTCTCGCGCTTGGCGAAACGTCGAGCCGGCCCAAGAGCGCTTGCCGGCGAGCACGGCTTCGCTCTCGAGCGCCACGGTGCTGCCTTCCAGGGAGAGGCGCAGCGTGATCTCGTGCACGTCGGCGACCAGACCGAGGCCCTCTTCCACCAGGGTGGGCAGGGTGGGCTCGATCCAGCGCGCCAGATCGGGATCCCGACGCAGCTCGCCGGCGAGGAGCGACGGGATCATCGGCTTGGCGCGCTCGAGCAGGGGACCGTGCTGCTCGCTGAGGGCGCGCACGGGGATGCGGGCCAGAACCTCCGGCGGGCCCGCTTGCTCGCGGCCCAGCGTGCGCGCCAAGTAGGGCGCGGCGCGGCCGAGCGTTCCGGCAGGGCCGCACATGAAGCGGGCGGGCGCGAGCGGCGGCGCCTTGGCGAGCAGACAGGGCCCGCTGGGGGCGTCCGACCACTGGAGGTCCTGCCCCAGGGGCGTGAGCTTCGCGCCGGCGTCGCGCAGGCGTCGCTCCGCTTCCTCCCAGGAAGAGAGGCCGATGGAGCTCACCCAGCGCACGCTCGGCGCCAAGCGAAAGCCGCCGGTGTCCAGCAGCGCGACGAAATGCTCCGGCGCCGCCGCGACCACCAGATCGGAGAGCCCCGAGTCCTTGGCGATGATGGTCGTTCGATCCGGGTTCAAGTCCGTGGCGACACCGTCCAGTGCGTCGCGCAACGCCTGGCGTTGGCTCACGTGTCCTTCGGCGAGCAGGCTGCTGGGCGGCGGAACGGGGCTCAGATCGAGCGCCGCAACTTGCTCCGTGCTGGCGCTGGGTGTCGTCTTCGGAGCTTCGGCGGGAGCTGTCGGTGCAGCGCCGCAAGCGATCACCGAGAGAGAGACCAAGCTGGTAGCGATGCGTAGGTGGTGCTTCACGACGCCGGAGATGGTAGCGCGCGTTGGCGTCATGCGCCGAGTGATATAGTGCCGCGATGCAGCCGGAGCGCTTGGCACTATTGGCCCTCGCGGCCATGGTCGCGGGCGCGGTCAATGCAGTCGCAGGCGGTGGCTCGTTGGTGTCGTTTCCGGCGTTGCTCGCCCTCGGCGTGTCGCCGGTTTCCGCCAGTGCCACCAATACCGTCGCCCTCGCGCCCGGCGGCCTGGCGGCGGCCTTCGGCTACCGGCGGGAGCTCGGCGACAACAAGCGGAGTGCGCTCTTGCTGATGGCGGCTGCGGGCGTGGGGTCCCTGGTGGGCGCCACGCTGTTGCTCGAGGTTCCGGAGCGCGTGTTCGAAATCGTCGTGCCCTGGCTGGTCCTGGCTGCCACGGGCGTACTGTTGCTCAAGGAACGCGTCGCGCGCTGGGCCAAGACCGAGCAGCCGACCCGCGCGCGGCTCGGGTGGATCGCGCTGCTCTTGGCCGTGGTCTCGATCTACGGCGGCTATTTCGGGGCCGGCATGGGCATCGTGACGTTGGCGCTGCTCTCGCCGCTGCGGCGCATGTCGATCCACGAGATGAACGCGATGAAGACGCTGATCGTCGGTGGCATCAACGGCATTGCGGCCGTCTACTTCCTCGCGTCCCGCGCTGCAGAGCTGGCGCCGGCAGCGGCCATGGCCGTGGGTGCGTTGATCGGCGGCTACGGTGGCGCCCGCGTGGTTCGTCGCGTTCCCCCCACGCCGGTGCGCCGCGGCGTGGTGGTGTTGGGCGTCGCCCTGAGCGCTCTCCTCGCCTACCGTTACTGGTGGTGAGTGCGGTGCGATTGTCCCGGCGCGACGCGTTTGTCGCAGGACGACCGGCGGCTTTTTCGCGGATTTCGTCGGCGCTCCGCGGGCACGTGGTTTGCGATGACGTGGGGGCATGGACACCTCCCGACGCATCTTCACCGTGGTTTCGATCTTGACCTTGGCGCTTGCCGGTTGCGGTAGCGACGACGCGGGCGGCGGCTCCGGCGGCAGCGCGGGAGCCGCGGGGTCGAGCAGCGGCGGCACGAGCAGCGGCGGCACGAGCAGCGGCGGCACGAGCAGCGGCGGCACGAGCAGTGGCGGGAGCAGCTCCGGTGGAGCGAGTAGTGGCGGCGCGAGCGGTGGCGGTAGCGGGGGCGCTGCGGGCATGGCAGGCGCAGCCGGCATGGCGGGCGCTGCGGGTGCTGCGGGTGCTGCGGGTGGAGGCGGCGCGGCCGGAGCCGCGAACGCAGCGCCGTCGTCGGATCGCTTGGTCAAGCATCCCATCGGCAGCAAGTATTCGAAGCAGGGCTACTGGGAATACTTGCCACCGAACCCACCAGCAAAGGCGCCGCTGATGGTGTTCTTGCATGGCGTCGGCGAGAACGGCCCGGGCAACTCGGCGGCTCTCGACGACGTGCTGCACGCGGGGCCGCCCAAGCTGATCAGCAAGGACCAGTGGCCCAACTCACGGCCCTTCATCGTGCTCTCTCCCCAACACGTGGGCAGTGGCTGCCCGAGCGCGGACGAGGTGCACGACTTCATCACCTTCGCCACCCAGAGCTACGGCGTGGATCTGTCCCGCGTGTACCTCACGGGGCTCAGCTGCGGTGCCATCGGCAGCTGGAGCTACCTGAACAAGTACCTGGATCAGCAGATTGCGGCGTTCGTCTCCATCGCCGGGGACGGCAAAGGCGCGTGGAACAATCGCGGGTGCGAGCTCGGCAAGGTGCCCATCTGGGCGTTCCACGGGGACCAGGATCCCACGGTGAACGTCTCCGGATCCAAGGTTCCCCTGGAAGGATTGATGCAGTGCCCGTCTCCGCCGTTGATCGAAGCCAAGCTCACGATCTACCCGGGCGTGAAGCACGACTCCTGGACCAAGACCTACGACCTGAGCGCGGGCCACGACATCTACGCCTGGCTGCTCAAGTTCAAGCACCCCTGACTCAGAGATCCTTGCAGCAGCGGAAGCCGATCTGCGGGCCCTCTCCTCCTCGGACGTGGGGCTCGTGGAAGCCGCAGAACACGGCGCTGCCGCTGCCGCCGGGGAAGTTCCAGGAGCCCCCCTGGGCTTCGCACTCGTCCGTGGCGGGATCGCTGGTTTGGGTGCAGCTGTCCTGCCACTCCATCACGTTGCCACTCATGTCGAAGATGCCGGGGTAGCCACCTTCGCACTTGGGCAGGGAGCCGACGGGAACCTGCCCACTGCTGCCGCCGTCGGTGACGCTGTCGCGGCAATTGCCCGCCACGTACTGGTTTCCGTACGGATAGTTCTGCACGCCGTTGAGTGAGCAGGCGACCATCCACTGGCTCTGGGTGGTGCTGCACTCGGCCTTGGCCAGCTCACCGCCGCCGAGCTTGCCGCACAGGCGCTTGCCGGCCCAGGCGCAGTAGTCCACGGCGTCACACCAGTCCGTGCCGTGCACGGGTTCGTCGTCTGCGGTGGCGTTCCACAGGTAGTCGGAGATCTTGTAGCTGGCGTTGAAGCCGCACTTCGGGTGCGTCCCCGTCGGTGTCGCCCCTTGGTCCACCAGAAATTCTTGGTACTGCGCGCGGGTGACCTCGGTGCTGTCGATGCAGAAGGCGAGGTTCTTGGGCTTCACCATGCTGGCGCCTTTGTAGCTGCCACACGGGTCCGTCGCGGCGTCAGCGCCGGCACTGCCGCCCGCACCGGCGGATCCCGCGCTGCCACCGACGCCTGCGGTCCCCGCGTTGCCGCCACTGCCGGCGCTGCCCGCCGCGCCTCCGGTGGAGGCATCCTCGATGCTGCCCCCGGTTCCCGCGCTGCCCGCATCCCGACACTTTCCATCGGCACAGTCGCCGTAGCTGGACAGCTCGGGGAACAAGCTGCAGCCGGCGGCGAGAACCAGCAGCGGGAGCACAGCGACGGATCTCACTCGTCATAGCTTAGCGGTTTTTTTCATCGTGGTGGGGCTTTGCACCCCTCGCCGTGCTCGGCCCAACCTCGCGCCGTCGTGCTAATTTCGCGGCGATGAGCGAGGAGCTCTCCGCGACGCTGCTCCGGCAAGCCGCCACGCTTCCGAGCGGAACGTACCTGCTGAGCGCAGAGTCGGGGGAGACACTGGTGGTGAACGGCGCGAGCCCAGGGCGCGTGCTGGTCGGTAAGTCGGATGCGTGTGCGCTGCGCCTCGCGGATCCCGAGGTCTCCCGGCGTCACGCTGCCCTCGAGCTGGTGGGCAAGCGACTGCGCATCACGGATCTGGGCTCCACCAACGGCACCTGGGTCGATGGCGTGGCCATCAACGACGCCTGGCTTCGCGGCGGCGAGAGCCTGCGTCTGGGGGCTACTCGGGTTTCGGTGCAGTACCAACCCGATGGCGACAACCCCGAGGTTCCCTTCGCCACGGGGTTCGGTCGCGTGCTGGGAGAGAGCCGCGCCATGCGCCGGCTGTACCCGCTGTGCGACAAGCTCGCCCGCTCTTCCGTGGGCGTGATCATCGAGGGAGAGACGGGCACCGGCAAAGAAGTGCTGGCGGAAGCGATCCACGAACAGGGGGATCGCGCCGAGGGGCCCTTCGTGGTGTTCGACTGCACCGCGGTACCGGCGAATCTACTGGAGAGCGAGCTGTTCGGGCACGAGCGGGGAGCGTTCACGGGTGCCATCGCCACGCGCCGCGGCGTGTTCGAGCAGGCCAACGGCGGCACGTTGCTCATCGACGAGATCGGTGATCTGGACCTCGCCCTGCAGCCCAAGCTGCTGCGCGTGATCGAGCGCGGCGAGGTGCGTAGAGTGGGCGGCGATCGCGCCCTGTCCGTGGACGTGCGCGTGCTATCCGCCACCCGGCGGGATCTCGACCGCCAGGTAGCCGACGGCCAGTTCCGGGACGATCTGTTCCATCGCCTGGCCGTCGCGCGCATCGAGCTGCCCCCGCTACGCGAGCGTCAGGGGGACGTGCTCGTGTTGGCGGACCACTTCTGGCGTGAGCTCGGAGGTCGCGGCCAGCCACCGGAAGCGCTGCTCGCGCGCTGGGACGCTTGGCACTGGCCCGGCAACGTGCGCGAGCTCCGGAACGCCGTGCTTCGCGCCGTCACCCTGGGAGAAGAAGCGGAGCTCGGCGCGCTGGAGTCGCTGCCGTCGGACGCGCCGGACTTCCTGTCGGAGCTGGTTGCTCTGGGATTGCCCTTCGCCAAGGCGCGGCAAGCGCTCTTGGATGAGTTCGAGCGACGCTACCTCGCCAAAGTGCTGGAGGAGAACGACGGCAACGTGTCGCGAGCCGCGCGGGCTTCCGGCATCGCGCGGCGCCATTTCCAGCGTATCCGCGCGCGCAGCACGGAGCGACGTTGACCGCGCCGCCCCGACAAACCCTCAGAAGGAACCACGGGCCCGAAGCAGCGCGCCCCCCGCTGCCGGGCTGAGCTCGATGCGAGCGGCGTCTTCCTTGGGATCCGATTCCAGGAGCTTCCAGGTGATGCCGCTGCCGAGGGCGACCACGCCAACGCCGAGAGCCACGCCGGCGGCGACGAACTTGGTGCGGATGGGCGACAGCTCGCCGTCGCTGCAGCTCCGGGTGGCGCCGCAGCCGTCCAACATGTCCGAGTATTCGCCTTGGGCGATGAGCTCGAGCGTGCCGAACGTGACCAGGCCGGCCACGCCGACGCCGCCCAGGATCCACGGCGCCGCGGACGACGACGCTGTTTCTTTCTTTTTCACCATGGGTACGGGCTTCGCCTTCGGTTTGCCCTTCTCCGAGAGCGTGACCAGGCGATTCTTCTCTCCCGTGGCGATGGTCACCGTCTGACCGAGCTCGCGACCGTCGCTCAACACCACACGCAATCGATGGCGACCCGGATCCAGCTCGATGGCGGTGCCGTCGAGGTGATCGCTCGCCTGGGCGTCGTCCACGAACAGCGTGCCGTCGGCGTCCTTGCCGTCGGCGTCCTTGGCCCGCACCACCACGCTGGGCATGCTCTGGCTCACTTCCTCCAGCCAGGCCACGCAGTCTTTCGACACCACCTTGGGGCACTCGCTCTTGCTGCACTGAAGCAGCTTCTTCTTCGCCTCGGAGAGCTTGCCTTCGTCCCGCGCGCGTTGGGCGTCTTCCGCGGCCTGGGCGCACACGGCTGCTTCACTGCCCCAGGCAGTGGACGAAAGCAGCAACAGAGCGAGCACGAGCGCTATTCGAGACACTGGCGTTTGTAGATCTTTCTCCCCTGGGCATCGAAAGTGAAGGGCGGATTGCAGTCGACCTTCGGCTTTGGCTTTTGTCGGGGCGGCGCGGAAGCTCGCGTGGGCGCGGGGCGTGGGGGCTCCGGCGCGGATGCGCTGGCCGTCGCGGAAACGCCGGCCGTCGCGGAAACGCTGGCCGTCGCGGAAACGCTCGGCACGCTCGTCGCGGAAGCCCGCGCCGGCGCCGTCGCGGAAACGGACGCGCGGGGCGTCGCGCTGGCTGCGTCGCGCCCACCGTGTGCGGACAGGGCCCACACCGTGGCGCCGACACCCAGCACGGCGAGCAGCAGAAGGCCCAGGGCCGCCCGCCGCGGCCGCTTCGCAGCCAGCGCACTGGCATCCGTCCCGGACAGCGTGCCGCTCGGCAGCTCTGAGGACGGCTTCGTCGCGCCCGCATCGAACACCGACGGCTGCGTCGCGCCCGGCGCGGAATCGGCCATCAAGCTCTGCACCAAGGACGCCATTTTCTCGGAGCTGTCGCTGCTCTCCACACTGGCAAGCTGCTGCGCGCGGGACTCCAGGGAACCGCCCGCCACCTCTTCCACCCAGGCGCTCACCGCCGACGCGAGGGCGGGGCGGTGCGCCGCTTCCAGTGCCAGGGCCATCTCCTTCGCGGTGGCGAAGCGCTCGGACGGCTTTCGACTCAGGGCGCGCAGCACGATGGCATCGAGGGCCGCCGGCACGCCCGCCGCGATGCTGCTCGGCTTCTTGGGCTTGCCGTACAGCACTTGCTCCACCACCTGCCCGGGGTGATCCCCCCGCGCGAAGCGCCGGCCGCTGAGCAGCTCCCACAACACCACACCCGCCGCCCACACGTCGGTTTGGCGTGTCACCTTCTCGCCGCGCACCTGCTCCGGCGCCATGTAGGCGAGCTTGCCTTTGATCTTGCCGTCTTCCGTGGTGTGGAAGCGCCCGGCGGCCTTGGCGATGCCGAAGTCGAGCACGCGGGTCACGCCATCCCGACCCACGATCAGATTCTGGGGCGACACGTCCCGGTGCACGATGCCCAGAGGCTCGCCGCGCTCGCTCTTGGCTTCGTGAGCGGCGTGCAGGCCGTGCAGCGCACCGCTCACGATGGACACGGCGATGTCCGGCGCCAGCGGCGCTTTCAGCGCCTTGAGCAAGCGCGACGCCGTCTCGCCGTGGATGTACTCCATCACGATCAGGAGCTCTCCGCTCTCCGCCACCACGTCGAAGGTCTGCGCCACGTTCGGGTGCTGGATGCGCACCGCCAAGCGCGCCTCGTCCAGGAACATGGTGACGAACTCCGGGTCCTTGGCGAACTGCGGATGGAGCCGCTTGATGGCCACGGTGCGGGAAAAGCCCGCGGTGCCCAGCAGACGGCCGAGATGCACCGTCGCCATCCCTCCCGAAGCCAGCTCCTCGTAGAGGGCGTAGCGACCGAAAATCAGCGGCTCAGCGTCCGTCAACCGATCACGCATGATGCCACAGCCTCCGGCAGCGTGCCGAGCCAGCCTTGAAATCGCCGTCCTGCGCGGTTACTCCGCGCCCATGAAAGCGCGCTCCCGACTCTCGTTTGCTCGTCTCTCCCGCACGCTGCCCTTCGGGCTGCTCGCGCTCGGAGCCGCCTGCGGCTCGCCGCCCGCCGCGCAAGCGCCCTGTCCCACCGGTCCCGAACCAAGCGCGACGGCCGGAGCCACGCCGGAGCAGGGACCGGCCACGCCGGCGGAGGCCGACGCGTTCGTGGCGCAGGTGAACCAAGACCTGAAGAAGCTGTGGACGGACGCCGAGCGCGCCGCCTGGGTGAAGGCCAACTTCATCACCCACGACACGGAAGAGATCGAGTCTCAGGAGCAAGAGGCGGTGATGGAGTACACCGCCCGCAAGATCCGCGAGTCCCAGCGCTTCGCCGACGTACAGGGCCTTTCTCCGGACACGGCGCGCATGCTCTACCTGCTGAAGTACTCGGCAGGCTTGCCGGCGCCGAGCGATCCCGCCAAACGCAAGCGCCTGGCGGAGATCGCCACGCAGATGGAGAGCATGTACGGCAAGGGTCAGTACTGCTCGCCCAAGCTCAAGGGCAAAGGGGAGGACAAGAACAGCGAATGCCTGTCACTGGAAGAGCTCTCCAAGATCATCGGCAAGAGCCGGGATTGGGACCTGTTGCTCGAGGTGTGGAAGGGCTGGCGCACGGTCTCGCCACCCATGCGTCCGATGTATCAGGAGTTCGTGCAGCTCGGTAACGAGGGCGCCCGCGAGATCGGCTTCAACGACATGTCCGAGATCTGGAAGGGCGGCTACGACATGTCCGCCGAGGATTTCGAGAAGGAGATGGACCGGCTGTGGACCGAGGTGAAGCCGCTCTACGACCGACTGCACTGCTACGTTCGCGCGCGTCTTCGCAAGCAATACGGCGCCGATAAAATCGGCGTCAAAGCGCCGATCCCCGCCCACGTCCTCGGCAACATGTGGGCGCAGGAGTGGACCACCCTGTACCCGATGATGGAGCCCTACAAAGGGCACGGGCAGGTGAACCTCACCCCCGAGCTGGTCAAGAAGAAGTACACGCCCATCAAGATGGTGAAGCTGGGAGAAGGGTTCTTCACCAGCCTGGGCATGCCGCCGCTGCCCAAGACCTTCTGGGAGCGCAGCCTGTTCGAAAAGCCCAAGGATCGCGACGTGGTGTGCCACGCCAGCGCTTGGGACGTGAACATGAGCGGGGATCTTCGGATCAAAATGTGCATCGAGATCACCCACGAAGATCTCGTGACCATTCACCACGAGCTCGGCCACGACTACTACTTCGAGTACTACAAGGACCAGCCGCCGCTGTTCCAGGCCGGCGCCAACGACGGCTTCCACGAGGGCATCGGCGACACCTTGGCCCTCAGCGTCACTCCCAGTTACTTGAAGAAGATCGGCCTGCTCGACAAGGTGAGCGAAGACCCCAAGGCGGATCTCAACCTGCTCATGAACCGCGCGCTGGAGGGCATCGCCTTCTTGCCCTTCGGCAAGTTGGTGGACGAGTGGCGCTGGCGGGTGTTCAGCGGCCGGGTCAAGCCCAACGACTACAACAAGGCCTGGTGGGAGCTGCGCGAGAAGTACCAGGGCGTGGCCCCGCCCGTGGCTCGCAGCGAACAGGACTTCGACCCGGGCGCCAAGTACCACGTGGCTTCCAACGTGCCGTACACGCGGTACTTCATTGCGCGAATCCTGCAGTACCAGTTCCACCGCGCCCTGTGCCGGGCATCCGGCTACGAAGGCCCGCTGTACAAGTGCAGTATCTACGGAAACAAGGCCGCCGGTCAGAAGATGATCGCCATGTTGAAGCTGGGGGCGAGCAAGCCCTGGCCGGAGGCGCTGCGGGCCATCAGCGGCGAAACCAAGATGGATGCCACCGCGATCATCGACTACTACAAACCGTTGATCGACTGGCTGGACGATCAGAACAAGGGTGAGCAGTGCGGTTGGGACTAGTTGCCGAGGCGGTGCTGGCGTGAGCTACGAGGCGCTCGCATCGCGCCTCGTCCGCGGGCGTCCACTGGTGTTGGACGCCGACACCCTCGCGTCCTTTCGCGCACGTGGCGTTGCCATGGATACGCCGGGCGCCGTGGGCGAGCTCTTGCGCCGGGATCCGGAGATGGTCAAGGCGCACTATGCCGCCGAGGTCGAGAGCGACGTCAACGTGCTGTGCGCCCTCACCGCAGACACCACGCCCCGCGCGCTCGCGGAGGTCGGCATGCAGCATCGCAGCGCGCTGCTCACGGGGCTTGCGGTGGACCTCGCGTTCGAGGTCACCGTGGAGGCTGCGCGCCCGGTGGTGGTGGCGGGCGTGCTGGGCAGCGAGATGATCGCGCCCATGGCCGCGGATCGCCTGCAGGAAGAGCTCACCGAGCACGCGCTGCGCATCGCCACGGCCGGCGTGGAAGTGATCTTGGCCCGCGGCCAGGGTTCCTTGAACGAGCTGATGGCAGCGGTGGCCGCCGGCAAGGAGGCCGAGCTACCCGTGTGGGCCATCGTGGAGTGCGCTCCTGGTGGTGAGCTCGCCGTGGGTGGGAGCTGGCGGGAGCTGGTGGCCGCACTTTCGGACGCGGGCGCCCGCGCCATCGTGTTCGAGGTCTCCAGCGTGGACGACGGCATCCAGGTGCTCGAGGGAGTGCGCGAAGAGATGAAGACGCGACAGCTCTTTCCCGGGGTGTTGCTCGCCAGCAGCGCCGAGAGCGTGCGAGGTTTCCCCAACGGCGAGGAGCCGGAGATCTGGGCGGCGCGGGCTCTGGAGCTCGACACCCACGGCGCTCGCATCATCGGCGGTGGGGCTGGCACCACGGAGTCCCACACGGAGGCGCTCGTCACGGAGCTCCGAGCCCTGCATCCCTCCATCCGCCCGCCCGCCTGAGGCTCGGTTTTCACAAGGAATTTTGCGCGCGCCTTTCGCGGAGTCCGGGCCGGGCTACCCTCGAGGGCGTGCTAGGCGACGAGCTGAACGTGATGTTCAAGGATGCAGCGGACCCCACGGCGGTGGAGGCCTACGCCAAGCGACAAGGCGCTTTCGACCTCAGCGCCGAGGAGCTCGCGAAATCGGATCAGGTCGAGGCCACCCTGGAGGCCATGTACCTGATGGCGGCTTCGGATGGAGAGGTGGCTCCGGAGGAGCTGCACCAGCTCTCGGCCAGCTTGCGTGCGATGCTGGAGCCCTTCGAAGCGGAAGGCAGCGCGCTGTACGGCCTGCCACTCTTGCGCCTCGATCGGCAGCTGTCCGTCTTCGCGGAGGCGCTGGAAGCGCAAGGGCACGAAGCGCGATTGGCCAGCGTCGCCCAGCGGCTCACGACGGAAGACTCTCGCTGTCTCGCCTTCTGCATGGCAGCGGGCGTGGCGCTGGTGGACGACTTCGTGGCCAGCGGTGAAGCCGACGCCATCGAGCGCTTCGCCGCGGCGTTCCAGCTCTCCGCGGACGAGTCCCAGCATTTGCTGCGAGAAGTCCACGAGCGCATGAGCGGCGCCTGAGGCTTCGACGTCGCGGCGCTGCCCACGCCCGAGAGCATGCCGTGCTGGACGTCGCCAAGGGCGTGGCGACCGGTAGTCCTTCCGCAACCCTCGAGGGACTCGCCAAGCTGGCGCCCAAGGACAGCTCGGCGCGGGTGGCGCTGGAGGGACTTTCGGCAGCGGCCGGCGGTGACGTGAAGGGCACCGTGGAGGCCATCGCCAAGCTGGGGGGCGTGGACGACGAGCTCGAGACCGTACGCGCGCGGCTGCGTCAGGCGGACCAGCTCACGGCCTTGAAGCGGCGGGCTGAGGGGCGCATGGCGGGCGGCTGACCCCCTCTTGCGCCCCAGGCGCCGGCGCTATACTGCCCGACACGAAATCCGGACAGGAGGTCATGGCCGAAATGGTCGGCCGTCGACACCTGTTGGACATGCGGCGCGTACAGGGCAATCGACCCGGCGAATCATGAGCACCATTGCCCCCAGTCCCGAGGATCGGGCCGAACGGCTCACGGACGTTGCCCAGCTGTCCGAGCCCTTCCACGCGGCGGAGAAGCCACGGGACGTCTGGAAGATCGGCTCGGAGGCAGAAAAGTTCGGCATCCTCGCGCCCAACGGCGAGCCCCTGTCCTACGACGGTCCGCATGGCGTGGTCCGGGTTCTCGACGCCTTGATGGGCAGCCACGGCTGGCGCGCGGACGCCGAGTACCCGGGCGGTCCCCTCATCGCGCTGAAGCGAGAGAACGCCTCCTTGACGCTCGAGCCAGGAGCCCAGCTCGAGCTCTCCGGCGCACCTCTGCCGGACATCCACTTGATCTGCGCCGAGATGCGCGGCCACGTGGCGGAGCTCCGGCAGATCACCAGTGAGATGAACCTCTCCTGGTTGGCCGTCGGCTTTCATCCCACGGCGCGGCAAGAGGACCTGCCGTGGGTGCCCAAGCAACGCTACGCCATCATGCGGGAGTACCTGCCCACCAAGGGCACCGGTGCCCTGGACATGATGCGCCGCACCGCCACGGTGCAGGCGAACATCGATTACTCGGACGAAGAAGACGCGATGCGCAAGCTGCGCGTCGGTCTGGTTCTGGCTCCTCTCGTCAACGCAATGACGGCGAACTCGCCCTTTCATGAAGGGCGGCTCTCCGGCAAGAAGAGCGTTCGGGGCGACGTGTGGCTGCGCATGGATCCCTCCCGCTCCGGGCTGATCCCCGCGCTGTGGGACAAGGAACGCCCGCGCTACGTCGACTACGCGGAGTGGGTGCTGGACGCGGGCATGTTCCTGTTCAAGCGCGACGGAAAAGTGATCGCGAACACGGGGCAGACCTTCCGCAACTTCATGAAGGATGGCTATCAGGGCCACTACCCGACGATGGCCGACTGGAAGCTCCACCTGCAGACGGTGTTCCCGGAAGCGCGCCTCAAGAACACGTTGGAGTTTCGCCCTTGTGACTCGCTGCCCACGGACATGACCTGCGCGATCTCCGCGCTCTACACCGGCCTGATGTACGATGTGCAGGCCTTGGGGGAGGCCGAAGAGCTCAGCCGGACCCTGAGCTTCGAACAAGTGTCGGCGGCCCGCCCCGCTCTCGTCGCCTCGGGCCTCGCCGCGGAGATCGGTGGCCGGCCGGCCCGGGAGCTCGCCGAGCGCGTGCTCGAAATCGCGAGTGGCGGGCTTTCCCGCCGCGGCCGGCTGAACGCCCAGGGCCAAGACGAAACCGTGCACCTCCGTCGCCTCGTGGATCTGAATCAGGCCGGGCTGTCCCCTGCAGATCGCCTCACGGAGGGGCTGTCCAACGACGATCCGGACTTGCGACGAGAAATTCTGGCTCGCACCCGCTTCTGAGGCGGAAGTACCATCGGCACAAAGGGGAGTCCGCCGATGAGCGATCGTCCGATGCACACGGTTCCGGGGCTGTATCAGAAGCTCGAGCAGATCTACGCCGAGGGCGAACGCCTCATCAACGAAGGGCAGCTGCAAGCGGCAGTGGAGAAGTTCTCCGAAGGGCTCGCCCTCGATGATCACTTCCGCCAGCGCTACGTCACCATGTACGCCCAGCGCGGCTTCGCTCATCAGCGTTTGGGCAACGTCACCGAAGCCGTCGAGGACTACAGCCGCGCCATCGAGATGGAGCCGCCCATCAATCAGGCGCAGTACCACTTCCATCGTGGCATGTGCTTCGGGAAGATGGAGGGCATGGAAGAGCGCGCCGTGGAGGACTACACGCGCTCCATAGAGCTCTATCCCGACCATCCGGGGCCCTATCACCTGCGCGGCAAGCTCTTGGTGGACGTCTTCGAGCGCTACAAGGACGCCATCGGGGACTTCGACCGCCTTGCCGAGCTCGCGCCCCATCCCGAAGGCTACCAGCTGCGCGGCTTTTCCAAGTACATGCTGAAGGACTACGACGGCGCCGCCGAGGATCTCGCGAAGAGCAGTGAGCTGCGCCCCGATCCGTACAACGACTACCTGGCAGCCTGCGTGTTCGCCGCCGCGGAAGACGTCCCCGCGCTGGTGGCCGCGATGCAGCGAACCCTGGCCGCCGACAAGACCTATCTCGACGCCTTCGGCCAAGACGACGAGTTTGCCGCCTATCAAGAGCACCCAGAGTTCGTGGAAGTGCTGCTGAGCCACGCGCGCTGAAGGGTGGTTCCGCGGCGGACCGACATCCATCTGGGATGGGACTATGTCGGGGCAACGCGGAACCTCGCGTTCACCGTGTGCGTCGCAGCACGAGCACCGCGGCCAGCAGTCCCAGCCACGCTCCGGATCCGTTCGCAGGGCCGGGCGACGTCGCGCATCCGGACTTCTTCTGCTTCTTGGCGCCGCTCTTGCCCGGCAGGCACAGGTTGCAGTCGTGACTGCCGCCGCCCTTGAACGCCGGCTCGCTGCACGTGGTCTTGGTGCACACCCCGGCGGTCTTGTAGTCCGGGGGCGCCGTAGCGCAGTCGGAGCCGATGTCGCTGCAGGCGTTTGGCGGCGGGACGTCGGCTAGGGCGCCGGCGGGAGTGAGCAGCAGCGCCAGGGACAGGAGCAGGCGGCGCATCAGCGAGCCCTCGCCTTCTTGCTGGTCTTCTTCGTACGCTGACCATCACCGATCTTTTCGCCCCGGAGCAGCATCGATACCGTCTCCTGAACACGGCGTTGCTTCGTCTCGGGGCGCTTGGCCGTCGCGATCCAGTTGCCGAAGTTTCGCTTGTGGGACGGCGCCAGTAGACTGAAGGCTTCCTTTGCCTTGGCGTTCTTGCCGAGGGCCGCCGTCAGCTCCGTGGGGGCACGGGGTGCCTTCTTGGGCGCCTTGACGCCGGCGTCGTCCAGCGCCACCGCGTTCTTCACCAACGCCGTGACGGCCTTGGCTCGCACTTCCTTTTCATCCGTGAAGTGCACGGCGCGCATCGCCGCAGTGTTGCCGGCCCTGAGCAGCTTGTCCGGATCATCGAGCAAGGAACCCTTGTGGAACCAGACCGCGGTGTGCTTCTTGAAGGCGACGATGGAGCACACCGTCCCCTTCTTCACGAATGCCGGAGAACCCCACTTGATGTCTTCCGTCAACTGCTTGTCTGCGGCGTGAATGGCCGCGCGCAGCTTCTTCAAGATCGGTCGAGCGTATTCGGGAGCCTTCTCCAGATAGGCGTCCACGCGAGGATTGCGATCCGGCATCAACCAGAGGTGACAGCGCGGGTGCGCCGCGTCAACGAGGCTGATACGCTCCTAACATGAGGGTTTGGGTGTTGGCGGCATTGGTCGCTTTGGGCTGCGGGGGCGAGTCATCGGATGGCGGCGCCGGAGGAACTGCCGGAAGCGGCGGTAGCACGGGTGGAGCCGCCGGAAGTGTCACGGGCGGCGCGGCGGGCAGCGGCGGTGCCACGGGCGGCGCCGGCGGCATGGCAGGCAGCGGTGGTGCCACGGGTGGCGCCGGCGGTATGGCGGGTAGCGGCGGCACGGCGGGCAGCGGCGGGGTGGACTGCAATCCCAGCAGCGTCAGCTGCAAGGCGGCGGTTCCGAACTGCCCGGCGGGGCAAGTCCCGTCGGTGAACGCCGGCTGTTGGGGACCGTGCGTTCCCATCCTCGCCTGCTCCGCCATCTCGGATTGCTCCCAGTGCACCAGTGGCTTCTGTGCGGCGTACGTGGCGTTCACCACGGAGTACCGCTGCGTGCTTCCAACGGTCCAGTGCTCGGCCCTCGCCTGTAGCTGCCTCGCCCAGTACCTGTGCGCGGATCCCTACTCGGCATGCACGGACAGTTCGGGGGGCCCCGCGGTGAGCTGCGAGTGCCCCACCTGTTGACTCAGCCGAAGCGTTGGCGGCTGCGAACGGCACGCGCCAGGAGCATGGCCAGGTGGCCCACGTTCACGGCCAGCTCCAAGAGCTCGCTCTGCCGCGCGTGAGCCAAACCTTCCACCTCCAGCTCCAGAGCCGCGATCACCTTCGCGGGATCCCGACGTCCCTTCTGCCGTACGGTGAGGCTTTTTTCGTGGAGCAAGTCCGCGAACCAACGGACCGCGGGACGCACCTTGCCGCTCGCGGGCCTTGGAGCCTCCGGGCCGGCGAGCACCCGCTCCCGCTCGCGCTCGCCGCGTTCGGAGACGAGAGTCTGCGATAGCTCGTCACGCTCCTTCTCGAGCTCCTGGACCCGAGCAGCGAGCCGCTCGATCATCACGGCGGGTTCTTCGTCGCCGAAGGAAAACCGCTCTCGCACGCGGTCCAGCGCTTCGACGACCCGCGGCCAAGCAGGTTGGAGTCGCGTGAGCCGCTCCACGTGGCGGCGTTCGCGCTCGATCTCCTGACGCAGCGTCTGCACCGTGTCCCAAGCGGCGCGCTCGGTATGCTCGACCCAACGGGGGTTGGTAGGCATGGCGAAGAGTCAGCGTACGGGAAGACGACCACCGCTGAAAAGGCCGGGGTATGCTGCGCCCCGTGATCGGCGCCATCGATGCGACGTTGGAAGAGCTTTCGCTCGTCCTCGAGCGCCGTGACTGGACGGGCGCGCAGGCCGCGCTCGCGGAGCTCGAGCGCATCGAGCAGAGCCTTTCGCAGGACTATCGCCACTCCGCGCGTCAGCGCGCCATGCGGGCGTCGGTCGTCCGCGCCTTGGATCTCGCGCAGCAGGGGGATCTCGAGATGGCGTTCTTCGTGATTGACGACGCCACTCTGGAGCCGGACGACGTCACGGATGCCGTCCGCCAAGCCATGGCGCAGGCGTTGGAAATGGACGGCGAGCTGGTGCTCGCCGCGGCGCTCTACCAAAGACTGGCTTTGGACGCGGAGATGGACCGGCTGCTCTTGAAGCTCCGCATGCACGCCTTGGCGCTACCGGAGCGGGTGAGTGAGATCGGCGTCCGGCTCTTCGAAGCGGCGGAGCCAAACGACGCTGCGGCGGCCACGTCGCTGGCGATCCATCTGCGGACCTTGGCGCGGGACGAAGAGGCCATGGACGCCTGCCGCCGCGCCTTGGAAGTGGAACCGGCGTCGGAGGTGGCGGCTGGCCTGCTGGCGGAGCTTCTGGCCGAGCATGAGCAGATGGCGGAAGCCGAGGACGTGCTCGAGCGCGCTTTGAGGGCGCTCCCCGAGAGCGTGGACCTCTGGTCCGCCCTCGGCGAGCTGGTGGAGGAGGGCGACTCGGAGCGTGCGCTCGATTGCTACGACCGCGCCCTGAGCATCGAGCCCGCTGAGCGTGTCGCCCTCGAGGGGAAACGCCGCGTGCTCACGGGGCTGGAGCGCTGGGACGAGCTGGCGGCGCACCTCGAGCGCTGCGTCGAGGTGCTTCCGGACCCCGAAGAAGAGCTGCGCCGGGAGCTCCGCCGCGTGTATCGCGAGGAGCTGCGCCAGCCGGACAAGGCGGAGGCGGACGAACGAAAGGACCAACGCGAGCGGCAGCGAGCGGAGCGCGAGATCGACGAGCGGATCGCCGAATACGCCGCTCGAAAGCCGGCGCAACCCGAGGAAACGTCCGGCAGCCCGCTGTGGATCCTGGTGGCCGTGGTCGCGGTGCTCGCCGCACTGGGCCTTCTCGCCGTGCTGCGTGACCATTAAGCTCCCGGCGCCATGAGCTCCGACGAAGCACGCTTGCTCGCGACGCGGGCAGAGTTCCCCACGCTGGAAAAGAAGACGCATCTCATCAGCCACTCGCTGGGTGCCATGCCCGCGCGGGCCCGCAAGTACGTGGAGCAGCTGATGTCGGAGTGGGAGAACGACTCCATCGACGCTTGGCACCTGCACTGGCTGCCCGCCGTGGAACAGCTCGGCGACCTTATCGCGCAGGTGCTGGGAGTGTCGCCGGGCACCGTGGTGATCAATCAGAACGTATCCACCATCCAGTCGGTGGTGGCGTCGTGCTTCGACTTTTCCGGCGAGCGGAACAAGGTCGTGTACAGCGACATGAACTTCTCCACCGTGGACTACGTGTGGCAGGAGCAGCGCCGCCGAGGCGCGGACGTGGTGGTGGTGAAGAGCGATGGCATCCACGCCCCCATGGAGGGGCTGCTCGCGGCCATCGACGCGCGCACCTTGATCGTCCCCGTGAGCCACGTGATGTTCCGCTCCAGCGGCGTGAAGGACGTGCACGCACTGGTAAAGCGCGCTCACGAGGTCGGCGCGTTGGTCATGCTCGACACCTATCAGTCCGCCGGTACCATCCCGCTCCATCTCGAGAAGTGGGGCGTGGACTTGGCTTGTGGTGGCAGCGTGAAGTGGGCCTGCGGCGGGCCGGGTGCGGCTTATCTGTACGTGAAGCCGGAGATCCGCGATCGCCTGCGTCCGGCGCAGACGGGGTGGTTCGGTCACGCGCGCCCCTTCGCCTTCGAGCCGGGACCGGTGGCCTACGCGGAAGATCGCTGGCGGCTGCTGGGGGGCACACCGGCGATCCCGGCGCTGTACACCGCGCGGGCGGGCTGGGAGCTATTGCTCGAGGTCGGGGTGGAAGCCATCCGCAAGAAGTCCCTGCGTCAGACCACGATGCTCCGCGAGATGGTGCGCGAGCGCGGCTTTCACGTGAACACTCCGGAGCGGGACGAAGAGCGTGGTGGCACCATCGTGTTCGATTTCGAGGGCGCACAAGACGTGAGCAAGGCGCTCCTCGGCCACGGCATGCTGCACGACTACCGTCCACGGGCCGGCATCCGCGCCAGCCCGCACTACTACACCACGGACGAAGAGCTCGTTCGCTTCGTCGAGACGATAGACACACTTCGCAAGTGAGGCCGGCGCCACCTCGGTGACGCCGGCCCCGGTCATCGTCATCCGCCCGTGCAGCCACCCCCCGTGCAAGTGGTGTCGCAGTTGCCGGAGTTGTTGCACTGGAAGGTGCAGCCGCCGCCGGAGCAGGAGAGGTTACAGTCCGAGTTGTCTTCGCACTTCATCACGCAGCCACCGCCGGAGCAGGTGAAATCGCAGCTGGCGTTGCCCTGACACACGTGCAAGCAACCGCTGCCGGAGCAGGTGGCAGAGCAGACGGAGTTGTCACCGCAGTAGGTCTCGCACTTGCCGGGCACGCAGGTGAACGCGCAGGTGTCGGTGCCCGCGCAGTCGTTTTGGCTTCCGCCGCCGGTGCCTCCGGTGCCGGGCAAGCCGCCAAAGCCGCCGACACCTGGCAGACCCCCGGTGCCCGGATCGCCTCCGGTGCCCGGATCGCCTCCGGTGCCCGGATCACCCCCGGTGCCCGGATCGCCTCCGGTGCCCGGATCCCCCGCGACGCCGCCGCTGCCTCCGGTTTGACTACCCGCCGCGCCGCCGGAAGCGGAGCCGCCGGCGGAATTGCCGCCCGTGTTGTTGTTGCTTCCAGCGGCGCCGCCGGAGTTTCCGTTGTCCGAGCTGTTCACGGTACACGCGACGCCGAGCATCGAAACGAGCGCCGTCGCGGACGCGTACTTGAGCCAAGCCATGGTCTTCATCGTGTCTCCCTTGTATTGGCGACCCTTCGCCTCTCGAGGGAGCGCTTGAGCAACGGCTGTGCCCGCGAACAATTCGCGCAGAAACGCCGCGTGCCGAGTTGGGCTCGGCAGGGCCCCACCCACCGCTGGTGGGCTCCGCCCATCCATGTTCTCAGCGACGTGCGCAGCGATCGATGTCGAGCTGAGTCTTCACCTGGGTGATGCAAAGAGCTTCCCGTGCCGTGGTCTCACGGGCCAAGCACTCCTCGGTGCCCTGCTCCACGCGCTGCCGCATGCGCTCGCTCTTCACTTCCGCCTTGCGCCGCTCTTCGAGCTTTGCCCGCTGCGCAGGATCCGCCTCTTCCTTCACCGCCATTTCCAAGGCGAGCTCCTCGATCCGTCGGGTCGCTGCCTGGCACTGGGCCTTGGACGCGAGCTGGGCTTCGGGGGCCGCTGGTGCCGCTTGGCCGGGCTTGGCCGGGGCCTCTGTCCCGTTGTGCTGGGTCCAATCCCCGAGGATGGCGTGGGGATCCTCGGCTTCCTTGGCGCCACAGGCGCTTGCCAGGATTCCAAGGTATGCCAAAAAGGCCAATGGATATGGGTGCTTACGCAATGGGCCTGGAGTCTACCGCAAAAGCCCTGGGGATCCTTTTCGTCTAGAAAAGTTTAGTGTACGAAACAGTCGCGTCGCAACCTGGAGAGCCGCCATGTGGAATCCGTATACCGAGGAGCACGAGCACTTTCGCAAGACCGTCCGCCAGTTCGCGGAGAAGGAGATCGCGCCCTACGCGGACGAATGGGAGAAGGCCAAAGACTTCCCCAACGAGCTGTTCAAGAAGGCGGGGGACCTCGGCATCCTGGGAGCGCACTACCCGGAGGAGTGCGGCGGCTCCGGGGGCGATTACTGGTTCTCCGTGGCCAAGGCTCAGGAGTTGCCGAAGGGGCGCTCGGCGGGCATCACCATGGCGCTCTTGGTGCAGACGGACATGGCCACGCCGGTCATTGCGGATCTCGGAACCAAGGAACAAATCGAGGAGTTCCTGAAGCCCGCCCTCGCGGGTGATCGCATCGCGTCCATCGGTGTCAGCGAGCCGGCGGCCGGCAGCGACGTCGCTGGCATCAAGACCGTGGCTCGCAAGGATGGCGACGACTACGTCATCAACGGCCAGAAGACGTTCATCACGAACGGCACGCGTGCGAGCTTCATCACGCTGCTGGCAAAGACGAATCCGGACGCCGGTGCCCACGGCTGCAGCTTCTTCTTGCTGCCCACGGATTCGAAGGGCTTCCGCGTGGGCGGCAAGCTGGAAAAGATCGGAAACCACGCCTCCGACACGGCGGAGCTGTTCTTCGAGGACATCCGGATCCCGAAACGCTACCTGCTGGGCGAAGAGAACATGGGGTTCATGTACCTCATGCAGAACTTCCAGTCCGAGCGGCTCATCGGCGCGGTGAGCGGCCTCGCCGGCGCGCGGCTGGCGGTGGAGTTCTCGCGCAAGTACGGGGAAGAGCGGGTCGCCTTCGGCAAGCCGATCATCAAGCGCGAGGTCTGGCAGCACAAGTTCGTGGACATGTACACGAAGCTCGAGATGGCCGACGCGTTCGTGAACCGCGTGGTGGACCAGTTCAACCACGAACGCTACGTCCAGAAGGAGAACGTCTCCTTCGAGACCGTCAAGCTCATCAGCATGGCCAAGATCGTGGCAGGAGAGCTGGTCGCCGAGATCATGGACCGCTGTCTGCAGTTCCACGGCGGCTGGGGCTACGTGGAGGAGTATCAGATCGCGCGCGCTTGGCGCGACGCTCGGTTGCTGAAGATCGGCGGCGGCACCAGCGAGACGATGACCTACTACCTGGCCAAGCTCATGGGGCTTTGACTCGACGTCGGTCCCCGCGAATGTCCGCCAAGAAGACATGAACTTCTTGGCGCAGCAGCTCGGAATGCCGGGATAGGCTCTCGGAAGCGTCGCGGAGCTCACTGGTGGCGATGCCGGTGTACTCGGCGCTCTTGGAGATGGTGCTGACGTTCTGAGCCATCGACTTGGTATCCGTCGCAGCCTGCTCGACACGACCGGCAATTTCCCGGCTGGTCACTTCTTGCTCGTGCACCGCTGCGGCGATCGCCTCGGCAGCACCGTGCACTTGCCCAATGGTGTCGCTGATTCCGCGAATGGACTCGATGGCCAGAGTGCTGGCGCCCTGGATCTCGGAGATACGTTGCTCGATCTCCTCGGTGGCTTGTGACGTCTGCGCTGCGAGCTTCTTCACTTCCGAGGCGACCACGGAAAAACCGCGGCCCGCCTCGCCGGCGCGTGCCGCCTCGATGGTCGCGTTGAGGGCGAGCAAGTTCGTCTGGCTGGCGACCCCGCTGATCAGCTTCACCACGCGGCCGATCTGCTTTGCCGCGTTTGCCAGGCCAAGAACCACGGCGTCGGCGCGGCTCGCTCCGTCCACGGCCTCGCGGGAGACGGAGCTCGCGTGCTGGGCCTGGCGGCTGATTTCCCCAATCGACTCGCTGAGGCCGTCAGCGGCGTCGGCGACCGCCTTCACGTTCAACGTAGTGTTCTCGGCTGCGTTCACACTGGCTTCGGAGTCGCGCAGAGCTTCCGAGGCGTTGGCCGAAAGTGTGCTGGCCGATGCCTGAAGCTCGGTAGACGCCGCCGCGACGGACTCCGCGACCGTCATCACGCGTTGCTCGAACTGGTCGGCCATCTCGAGCTGTCGCGCCTTCACTGCTTCCAGCTCTCGGGATCGCTGCCCCATCTGGTCGCTGGCGTGGTTGATGACCTCCGCCGCTCTACGGAAGCTCCCGCGCATGCCGCGGAGCACCACCCGGCGATGGAACTTGTCGTTTGCCACGTGCTCCAGTGAGGCGCTGGCTTCGCGGACGAACGCGTCCGTCATGTCGAGCAGGTGGTTCACCATGCGGCAGAGCTCGGCCATGTCGCCCTCAGCTTCCGCCACACCCAAGATGCGGGGCTCGAGGTTTCCGGAAGCCGCCTCGCGGCATACCTCCACCGCCTTGCCGAGCAGCTCCGCATCATTGGACGACGGTGCGTTCGAACGCGTCTTCGGCGGCGTGGAAATCTCAGATGGAAAATACGAGCTCGTCATAGGTCGTGCGCTCCCGCTCCAGATGCTCCGCCAACCACTGGCGTCCAAGGGTGGATGCTGCCGTCTTGCTCGGAGCGCCGGCTTCGATCTCGAGCAATTTGGCGTAGATGGGTCGAATCCGGTCCACGGATTCGCGGTTCGGCACTCGACGGTTCGAGTGATAGCCGGAAATGCGACCATTCGCGTCGAAGGTCGGGGTGACGTGGGCGAACACCCAGTAGAAGGCGTCGTCCTTGGTGCGGTTCACCACGTAGGCGAAGATCTCGCGTCCGCTCGCGATGGTCTCCCACAGGAGATGAAACACCGTCCGCGGCATGTCCCGGTGGCGGATGATGCTATGGGCTGCCCCCAGCACCTCCCGCTCGTAGTAGCCCGCGATGTCCAGGAACGTGCGGTTGGCGTAGGTGATCCGACCGTTGGTGTCGGTCTTGGAGACGATGATGTCGTCTTCGCCGAAGAACCGTTCGACTGCATTCGTTACGACCGCCAGTGCCACGAGGCCTCCTTGGTACGAAGGCCTGTACGGTCACCCACGAGGGACCTTGAGCGGAAGCCGTTCCCCTAAAGGTTATCGATACTCGGACGTTGAGTAATCAGCACCCGCACTCAACGGCTCGAGGTTTGGATGACATCTACGTTTGCTGACGACGAGGTCCTCAGGGAGTTCCTGGTGGAGAGCTACGAGAACCTGGACCAGCTGGACCAGGACTTCGTCGCTCTCGAGACGGACCCCGCTGCCAAGGAGCGCATTGCGGGCATTTTTCGCACGATCCACACGATCAAGGGGA
The DNA here is from genome assembly GCA_020633235.1 of Polyangiaceae bacterium. Lineage (NCBI taxonomy): Bacteria > Pseudomonadati > Myxococcota > Polyangiales > Polyangiaceae > Polyangiaceae bacterium. Next base: position 281,552 of record JACKEA010000008.1, read on the forward strand.
CCTCAGGCTTCTTCGGATTCGGCAAGCTGGAATCCCTCACCCACGCCGGAGAGAACCTGCTGGCCAAGCTCCGGGACGGGGAGATGACGCTCACCGCGGACAAGACCTCCGCCCTGCTCGCAATGGTGGATCAAGTCCGTGCCTTCCTCAGTCAGATCGAAAGCACCGGCGCCGAAGGAGCGGACGACTGCAGTGTCATCATTTCGACACTGACCGCCCTTTCAGAGGGCAGCGCAGCGCCCGCGCCGGAGCCCCCTCCGCCCGAATCCGTCGCCGGGGTGGAGGTCTGGTCCGTACACCCACCTGCCGAAGAGCCCGAACCGGAGCCCGAGCCCGCGGGCGCTCCCACGCCGCCCCCTCCACCCGCGGAGCCGGAGCGCGTCATCAAGGGCCCTGCCGTGTCCGACAGCAGCGTGCGCGTGGACGTGGGCCTCTTGGACAAGCTCATGAACCTCGTCGGCGAGTTGGTGCTGGCCCGCAATCAAGTCGTGCAGTTTGGAGCGTCCATCGAAGACAGCGCATTCATCAGCGCCTCGCAGCGACTGAATCTGATCACGACCGAGCTGCAAGAAGGCGTGATGAAGACCCGCATGCAGCCCATCGGGAACGTGTGGAACAAGCTTCCACGGGTGGTGCGAGACTTGAGCGTCAGCTGCGGCAAGCAGGTGCGCGTCGAGATGGTGGGCAAGGAAACGGAGCTCGACCGCACCATCATCGAAGCGATCAAGGACCCGCTGACGCACATCGTTCGGAACGCGGTGGACCACGGCATCGAGGCAGCGGACGTGCGCGCCGCCCACGGCAAGCCGCGGACGGGCACCCTAATGCTTCGCGCGTTCCACGAGGGCGGCCAGGTCAACATCGAGATCTCGGACGACGGCGGTGGCGTCAACGCCCAGGCCGTGCGCCGCAAGGCCATCAAGAACGGCCTCGTCACGCCGGAGCGTGCCGAGCGCATGACCGATCGGGAAGTGGCGCAGCTGATCTTCGTCCCGGGATTCTCCACCGCAGAGAAGGTGTCGAACGTGTCGGGCCGGGGCGTGGGAATGGACGTCGTCAAGACCAACATCGAGAAGATCGGAGGCACGGTAGACCTCGCGAGCTCGCCGAACGGAACGACGATCAAGATCAAGATCCCGCTGACTTTGGCCATCGTTCCCGCGTTGGTAGTGACCAGCCGGGGTCACCGCTTCGCCATTCCCCAGGTAAGCCTCCTGGAGCTGGTGCGGCTGGAAGGCGAGCAGGCCCGCGAGGGCATCGAGTTCATCCACGGAACGCCCGTCTATCGCCTCCGCGGCAACCTCCTGCCCATCGTCCATCTGGACCACGTCCTCGGGTTGGATACCGAGGAGGCTCACGGAGAAGAAGACGTCGTCAACATCGTGGTGGTGCAGGCGGGAGACCAGACCTTCGGTCTCACCGTGGACGAGGTGCGAGACACGGAAGAGATCGTCGTCAAGCCGTTGGGCAAGGAGCTCAAGTCGGTGTCGGCATTTGCCGGTGCGACGATCATGGGTGACGGCAAGGTAGCGTTGATTCTGGACGTGCTCGGCGTCGCCCAGAGTGCCGGCGCCGCCTCTCCGCCACGCGAGAAGAACCTGCTCGAGGCAGAAGCCGGCCCGAGCGCGCGGGCAGAGGTGAACGGTGACATCGAGCGGCTGCTCTTGGTGCGCGTGGGAAGCGGCGGGCGGATGGCGATTCCGCTGTCTACCGTGGCGCGACTCGAGGAGTTCCCCAGCAGCCAGGTCGAGAAGGCCGGACCCCGGTCCGTGGTGCAGTACCGCGGCGACGTTCTGCCGCTGATCGAGGTTTCCCAAGCGGTGTGCGATGAAGCTCCGGAGCTCGGGGAGACGCTGTATGTCGTCGTCTACTCCGACAACGGTCGCAGCATCGGCTTGGTCGTGGACGAGATCCTCGACATCGTCGAGGAGTCCAGCGCGAAGAGAAACGCCGTCTCCCGCCACGGCATTCTCGGCACCATGGTCCTGCAAGGTCGCGTGACGGAGCTGATCGACGCGCACTCGCTCATCACGGAACAGGATCCGACCTTCTTCGAGAGGAGCGCCGCATGACCGCGCCGGTCGCCGACACCACGCAGCTCTGCACGTTCTACGTGGGCGGGTTGTTCTTCGGGATCGAGGTGACACGCGTGCAGGAAGTCATCCGATTCCAGGAGATGACGCGCGTCCCGCTTGCGTCGCCGGTGGTCAGCGGTCTCATCAACTTGCGCGGCCAAATCGTGACCGCGATCGACCTCCGAGCGTTGCTGCAGCTTCCTCCTCGCGAGTCCGAGGAGCCTCCGATGAACGTGGTGGTGCGCACGGAAGACGGCGCCGTGAGTCTGCTGGCGGACGAAATCGGTGACGTCGTGGACGTGCATGCATCGGACTTCGAGCGTCCGCCCGAGACGCTGAGCGCCAGCACGAAGGCCTTGATCGTCGGGGTCTACAAGCTGAACCGGCAGCTGCTGCTGCTGCTGGATACGGAGCTCTCCACACGAGGCGAAACGCTCCGCTCCACCGAAGGAAGGGATCATGGACAAGAGTAACGGACACAGCGTGGTGCCCGCGCCGATTGAAGCGCCCACGGCGTCCAAGCGAAATGGAGCCGAAGACAACCGTTTGCGGGAAGCACTGGCTGAGGTCGAACGACTGCAGCAGATGGTGAACGGAGCGCCGGTCAACATCATGTTCACCACGGTGGATGGAGACATCCAGTTCGTGAACCAGACCTCGATCAACACTCTGCGCAAGCTAGAGCAGTATCTGCCCGTGAAGGCCGATGAGCTGGTGGGGAAGAGCTTCGACATCTTCCACCGAAACCCCGCCGGGCCTCGGCGCATCATCGCGGATCCGAAGAACCTTCCGCACAAGGCGTTGATTGGTCTCGGACCGGAGAAGCTCCAGCTGTTGGTGTCCGCGATCTACGACCGCGGAGGAAACTACGTCGGAGCGATGCTCACCTGGGAGGTCGTGACCGAGAGAATCGCGACCGAACGCGCGCTGAAGGAGCAGCAAGAGCGGGAACGTCGCGCGGTGGAGGAGCTCAACTCCAAGGTCGACGCGATTCTGGAAGTGGTGTCCTCCGCGGCGAAGGGCGATCTCACCCGCGAGATCCCCGTGCGGGGTGACGACGCCATCGGACAGCTTGCAGGCGGCCTCGAGACCTTCTTGGCGGATCTGCGCAAGAGCATCGGCCAGATTGCCACCAGCGCCGGATCCCTGGGGAACGCGTCCGACGAGCTCTCCGAGGTCAGTCAGCAGATGAGCGCCAACTCGGAAGAGACGGTGGCCCAGGCCAACTCCGTGTCGGCCGCGGCCGAGGAGATGAGCGTCACCGTGCAAACCGTCGCGGCCGCGACGGAGCAGATGTCCGCCAGCATTCGCGAGATCGCGAGCAACGCCACGGAAGCGGCGCGCGTCGCCACCGCGGCAGTGGGGAAGGCTGCGGCCACCAACCAGATCATCGGCAAGCTGGGGGACAGCAGCGCTGAGATTGGCAAGGTCATCAAGGTCATCACCTCCATTGCCCAGCAGACGAACCTCCTCGCCCTGAACGCAACCATCGAAGCGGCGCGCGCCGGAGAAGCGGGCAAGGGTTTCGCCGTCGTCGCCAACGAGGTCAAAGAGCTGGCGAAGGAGACGGCCAAGGCGACGGAAGACATCGGCCAGAAGATCGAGACGATTCAGTCCGACACGCAGAATGCGGTGAACGCTCTCGCCGAGATCGGCGCGGTGATCAATCAGATCAACGACATCCAGAGCACCATCGCTAGCGCCGTGGAGGAGCAGACCGCCACCACCAGCGAGATGGCGCGAAATCTGGCCGAGGGTGCCAAGGGCGGCGGAGACATCGCGCAGAACATCGGCGAGGTCGCCAAGGCCGCTCAAGACACGTCGATCGGCGCCACGAAGTCGAACGACGCCGCTCGCGCGCTGGCGGAGATGGCCTCTGGGCTCCAGCAGCTGGTTTCCCGGTTCCAGTACTAGTCAAAGGAGAACGTCGTGAAGGCAATAGTCGTGGATGACTCCCGCGCGATGCGGACGATCCTCCGAAGGGTTCTCACCAAGGTCGGCTTCGACGTGGTGGAAGCTGGGCAAGGTGCGGAAGCGCTCGACCAGCTGCAACAGAGCGGTCCCCTGGACCTTGCTCTCGTCGATTGGAACATGCCCGTGATGACGGGCTACGAGTTCCTTCAGCAGATCCGCGCGAAGCGCGAGTTCGACCCCATGCCCATCATGATGGTCACCACCGAAACGGAGATGTCTCAGGTGCAGCGGGCGCTCGAGGCCGGTGCAAACGAGTACGTAATGAAGCCGTTCACGGAGGAAGCTCTGCGCGAAAAGCTCTTGCTCTTGGGCCTCGCCGAAGCTCAGTGAGTCATGGAGAACATTCGCGTCCTCGTGGTCGACGACTCCGTCGTGATTCGGCGGATGTTGAGCGACATCCTGTCCGCCGAGCCGGGGATCGAGGTCGTGGCGACCGCCGCGAGTGGTCGCATTGCACTTGCCAAGCTCCCGTTCACGCATCCCGACGTACTGACCCTGGACGTCGAGATGCCGCAAATGAACGGCTTGGAAACGTTGACGGAGCTGCGCAAGACCCATCCGGAGCTTCCGGTGGTCATGTTCAGCTCCGTCGACGGATCTTCGGCAAAACAGACGCTGGAAGCTCTGGCTCGTGGCGGCACCGACGTCGTCACCAAGCCCAGCGGCATGACGAATCGCGAGCAGGCGATCGAGCACGTGCGCCAGCAGTTGGTGCCGATCGTGAAGTCGCTGGGCGCGCGAGCCTTGAAGGCCCGCGCTCGCGCGAGCGCGCCTCCGCGTTCGGTCTCCAGGCCAGGTGCACGCGTCATCATTCCCGAAACGGCACCTTCGCGCATCGACGTCGTGGCCATCGGCGCGTCGACGGGCGGGCCGAACGCTCTCACGACATTGTTCGCGAAGCTGCCGCAGCGCTTCCCGGTGCCCATCCTGATCGTCCAACACATGCCACCGCTGTTCACCAAGCTGTTCGCAGAACGCTTGGACGCGAGCTGCGACGTACGGGTGTCAGAGGCAGTGGACGGCGAGACCCCGGAGCCCGGTCACGCGTACATCGCACCCGGTGACTACCACCTCACCGTGGCGCGGGGGCCGAGCGGGCTCAAGTTGGTGCTGAACCAGGGCCCACAGGAGAACTCCTGCCGGCCGGCAGCGGACGTGCTGTTCCGTTCGGTGGCGGCGACCTTTGGCGCGAGCTCCCTGGCGGTGGTGCTCACAGGTATGGGGCAAGACGGTCTCGTGGGAGCCAAGCTCATTCGCGAAGCCGGAGGGCAGGCCGTCGTTCAAGACGAGCTCAGCTCCGTCGTTTGGGGGATGCCGGGCTACATCGCCAAGGCAGGGCTGGCCCAGGCGGTGCTGCCCATTTCGGACTTGGGGGCGGAAGTAACGCGCAGAGTCGATGCGTTCCGTCGAAGAACCGTTCAGGAGCCCAATGTCGCTTAGCCCCACCGAGGCCGACTTCGTCCGCAAGCTCGTCTACGACCGTTCTGCGATCGTCTTGGACGAGAGCAAGGAGTACCTCATCAAGTCTCGGCTCGAGTCTCTGGCCTTGGAGACGGGGCACGAGTCCATCGATGCCCTCTTGGGGGAGACCCGGCGAGGAACGGTAGGTCTGGAGTCGAAGGTGGTGGAAGCTCTCACCACCAACGAAACGTCCTTTTTCCGCGACGTCGCGCCCTTCGAGTGCCTGAAGAAGAACCTGCTGCCCAAGGTGTTGGAGAAGCGGCAGACCTCGCGTTCGCTCACCATCTGGTGTGCGGCGTGCTCTACGGGTCAAGAGCCGTACAGCATCTCCATGCTGCTTCACGAGCACTTCCCGAACCTCACGGACTGGAACGTGAGGATCTTTGGTACGGACATCTCGGACCAGGTGCTGGAGCGCGCTCGGAGCGGCCGTTACCGCCAGCTCGAGGTGAACCGCGGCCTACCCGCGACCATGCTCATCAAGTACTTCACTCGCTCCGGCACACAGTGGGAGGTCGTGGAGCACGTCAGAAAGCGAGTGGAGTTCTCGAACCTCAACCTGATTGGCGAATGGAAGCTCTCGCGGCGTCCGGACATCGTGTTCCTGCGCAACGTGCTCATCTACTTCGACGTCCCCACCAAGCGGAAGATCCTCGAGCGGGTCGCCCGGGAGATGAATGGGGACGGCGGACTGTTTCTGGGCGCTTCGGAGACCACACTCAACGTCGACCCGCAGTGGACGCGGGTCGGATGCGACAAAGCCGGCTACTACCAGGTCGGTCCGGAGACCAGATGATCGCGTGGACGGAGGAGATCGTCGACGTCGTTCAAGCGGTTTCCACCGCCCTCTTGGGCACCGAGGCCGCGTTGGCCCACGCCGAGAAGGGCCACTGCGCTTTCGAACCACGAGACGTTCTCGCTGGTTGCGTCACCATAGATGGCCCCTGGCGCGGCGCCGTGGTCATCGCTTGCTCCAGGATTCTTGCCTATCGCACGGCAGCTCAGATGTTCGGCTGCTCCCTCGAGCAGCTCACGGACGAGCAAGCGCGGGATGCGATGGGCGAAATCGTAAACGTGGTGGGTGGGAACTTGAAGTCGTTGTTCGCATCCTACGAGAAGGGCCCGTGCCACCTGTCGCTGCCCATCGTCGGTGACCAATCCATCAGCATCGCCGGAACCAAGCCGATCCATTGCCTGCACTTCAAGTTGGGTGCGGACGTTCTGCGAGTCACGGTGCTCGAGAGCGGGCTGACTCACAACACGGAAGCGGAGTGATGCGCGTACTCGTCGTCGATCGAGACCTGGGGGACACGGCTCGAACCAGCGCCGCCCTCAGAGAGCTGGGCCACGAGGTGGTTTCGGCCAAGACGGAGCTGGAGGCCAATCGCCGGATCGCCGCCAAGGTGCCGGACGTGGTGTTGGTGGACGCGCAGCTGCCGCCGGCGGACGCGATTCGGTTCATCCGCGAGCTGCGTTCCCGCGTGCTGCCGCACTATGTGTACGTGTTCCTGATGACGCAAGGGCTCGCGGAGACGCACCTCAGGGCGGCGTACGAAGCCGGATGTGACGGCGAGCTGCACAAGCCCTTGTCCGCCGGGCAGCTGGCGGCGCGTTTGGTCGCGCCGCACAGAATTCTCGAGCTGGAGGCGGAGCTGCTGCGCCGCGCGGGCGTCGACTTGCCTGCCGAGTCCACCCGCGTGCCCAGCAGCGCGGGGGACGAGCCGGCCACCCCCTTGGATGCCGTCGCAGCGTCCGACGCCTGGCAGTCGATGCAGAAAGAGCTCAAGGGCGTCGTGGACACCTTCTTGATGCTGGACGTCGCCGTGGATGCTCCGGCCCCCGACACCGCGGACGTTGCCATTGCATCGGGCATCCTGCTCTCGAATGCGGAGCACCAGCTCGAAGTCCGGCTGGCGGTGGCCATGGACGCCCACAGCGCCCAGAGCCTCACGGCCCACGTCTTCGGGGAGGACTCCGCCGAGCTCGAAGGTGACATGCTGAGCGAGCTCGCGAACATGGGCATGGGCGCGCTCAAGGAAGCCTTCAGCCAAGGTGCGTTCGCCTTCACCGGCGGCCTCCCCGAGCCCCTGCCGCCGGACCATCTGTATCACTACTCGGCGACCTGCCAGCGGCAGGAGAGCTTCGTCCTGTCGGCACAAGGCGCCAGCATCGTGGTGCGCATTGGGTTGTGCTCCAAGCAGAACGTGAAAGTCACCGCAGACACCCTCCGCGAAGGAATGGTCCTGGCGAAGGACGTCTTCAACGCACGAGGAATGCTTCTCCTCGGCGCGGGTACTCGCATCTCCTCCACCATGGCGGAGCGTCTCAAGCACGCGCTGGTACCGAAACACCCCATCGAAGTAGCCCCGGGGGCATCATGACTCACAAGCATGTTTTGGTGGTTGGCAGCTCGTCCGAAATGGTCGGGCGTCTGGAAACCGTCCTCGCCTCGAGCAAGCAGGCCTGGCACGTGTTGCAGGCAGATTCTGTCGAAACGGCGCGGGCACGCCTCGAGTCGGTCCCGGTGGAAGTCGTCGTTGCGGACATCGAATCACCACAGCTGGACGGCACTGCATTCCTGGGCCAGGTGAAGGACTCGACGCCGAGCGTGGCGCGCATCGGCCTGGTGCGGAGCGGCGCGAAAGAGGGCCCACGGTCGATCTCGGCGGTTCAACAGATCATTGGCTTCGGCTCGACGGACGACCAGCTACGGGAGGCGATCGAGCGCACCTTCTGCCTGCAAGAGGTGTTCGCGCATTCGGAGCTCCAGGACGTGATCGGGCGCTTGGACCGCCTCCCGTCCGTCCCCACCATCTACCTGCAGTTGACGGACCTGATGTCCAAGTCGAACGCCGGCATGGCGGAGGTCGCGCAGATCATCCAGAGCGACCCGGCGATGACGGTGAAGGTGCTCCAGCTGGCCAACTCCGCGTTCTTCGGCACCGTCCGCAAGATGAGTTCGATTCAGGAAGCCGTGAGCTACCTGGGTCTGGACATGCTGCGCGGTTTGGTGTTGAGCGCCCACGTGTTCACGGCATTTCGCAAGGACCGGCCCGGTGGCTTCTCCTTGGAAGCCTTCCAGGGCTTCGCCTTGCGCAGCGGACTCCTCGCCAAGCGCTTCCTGGCGCCCCGCGGAAAGGGCGACGAAGCGTTCACCGCAGGGCTCCTGCACGACATCGGCCAGATGGTGATCGCGGTGGCCAAACCCGAAGAGTCGAACGAGGTGCTGCGTCGCGCTGCGGAAGACGGCACTCCGGTCATCGAGGTGGAGAGCGAGCTCCTGGGCACGACGCACGCGGCGGTGGGGGCCTATCTGTTGGGCATGTGGGGACTACCGTTCTCGATCCTGGAAGCGGTGGCGTACCATCACTCTCCGGGCTCGGTTCGAGGCGAGGACCGTGGCGTGCTGTGCGCGGTTCACGCCGCGGACGCCCTCATCGGCATCGTGACCTGCGGGGATCCCGAAGAAAGCCTGGACGTCCAGTTCCTGAAGGACGCAGGCTTCGGAGACGAGCTCCCGAAGTGGCGCCGAATGGTGGAAAAGCTGGTGGACGCGGCCTGAGCCCGCGTCACGGAATTCACTCTTCGGAGGCCGCCCGGCGCCGGGTACCCTGAAGGCGAGTGGCGGCTTTCACTTTCGAGCTTCGCGTCGTTGCCTGCGAGGGTTGCGGTGCTCCGTTGTCCGTGGGCCCGGCCGGCGGTCAAGAAGCGTGTCGGTACTGTGGGCAGCGGGGGGCTGCGCTCGCCATCGCCCGAGACGCCGTCAAGGTCACCGAGGACATGGACGGCGAGACGCTGATGCGCCAGACGGAAGCTCGCCGAGCCCTCGACCATCTGTTCGTCGGCGTGGACCTGTTGCCCTGGAAAGCGCGGGAAGCATCGGCGCTGTGGCGGGCGGCGCGAGCAAGCGGAGACGCTGCGCGCCTCCGCTTGCTCACCCTGGCCCTCGCCCAGCACTTCGAGAACGCAAAGGACCCACTGCGTCAGCGCGCGATCCTCGAGGGGGCGTTGGATGTCGCCACTGCGCCCGCGGATCGACACGTTCTGTACGCAGCCCTGGCTCGAGGCGCGGCGCGCGCGGGAGACCCGAGTGCAGCGGAGGCGTGGCTGGCACGTTGCGACGCTCGGCCGCGCGGCTTGGCGAGCGACACGGCGTATCGCCACACCCGCGCGTACCTCGACACCCTCTCGGGGCAGGACCCCCAGCGCGTGCTCCAAACGATCGGAGGCACATCGCGCGACGTGATGCTGCACCAAGATCACGAAGCGGAGTGCGCGGCGCTCCGCGCACACGCCTGGGAACGGCTGGGCCGCATGGACATGGCCGTTCAGGCCTTGGACGAGCTGAACCAACGAGGGTCATCCTTGCTGCGCTACGCCTGCGCCCGGTTCGTGGAACGGCACGCAGATCTCGGGCTGTGCAGCGAAAGCTTTCCGCGCGCGGATGGGCTGCAACGCGATCGGGGGGTGGCTCTCGCAGCCAAAGCAGCCGGCGCGCCGTTGCTGGCGTTGGCGCTCACGGCGGGTCACGTGTTGCTGGGACTGATCCTGTTCGCGAGCATCGCGCTGTTTGGCGAGCTCGCCGCGGCCTACGCCGCTTCCGGCTTCGCGTTCATGTTGGCGACGGTGTTCCTTGCCATCGCCATCGTCGATTTCCGCAAAGCGCGGCGCGCGAAGCGTATTCGAGCCCAGGGCGTGCAGGCCGCCGCCCGGATCATCCACGCGCGCGGCACAAAGCAGTCCACCAACGGCTTGCCGCAGCTGTCGTATCGCGTGCTGGTGCTCCCGCCCACAGGCGTGCCGTTCGAGGCGCACACCGTGTTCCACGCGGATGCCGCCACGCGCGAGCGCTTCGGACCGGGCTCCCTGGCCGTGGTGCGCATGGACCCCGCGGACCATCGCATGGTGCAGATGGAGCTCGATTGACGTGAGCGCGTACGACCGGAATCGACGCTACTTGTTGTGCGAGCACTGCGGCGCACCCGTCGAGGTACAGCCTCGAGCGGGCAGCGCCACGTGTGGACATTGCCGGGCGCCGCTCGAAGTGCGAATGCGGCCGGAAGCCGCAGTCGCTCCTCCGACGGCCGGCTCCGAGCCCGAGCGGTTGGCCTTGCTCGTGGCTCAGGAGCGACGTTTCGTGCCGCCCCCGGACGTCGCAGTGCTCCTCGCCGGGGATCGCGTCGCCCCGGCAAAAGAAAACCAAGCCTGGGCGACCTGGACGGAGCTGCGCAGGCAGGCCGGCGAAGAAGAAGCAGCGCGTCGGTTGTTCCTGCTCACCCTGAGCTTGGCCGAGACGCTGTTCGAGCGGCAAGACCTGCTGCGCCAACGTGCGCTCACGGAGAGCGCCCTCGCTGTGTTGACGGACCCGAGCCAACGCCAAGTGCTGCATGCGCTGCTCGCTCGGAGCGCGCTCAGGGCAGGGGACGCGCAGGCTGCGGAAGCGTGGATCGCTCTGTGCAACCCGCGCTCCGAGGATCTGCTGGCGGACACCGCCTATCGCTTTGCCCGTGCCTACTTGGACACGGCGAGTGGAGCGCTGTCACGCGTGCTGTTGGTCCTGGGAGCAGGGGACGTGCCGCTCTCGGACGCCTACGGACCCGAATGCGCGGTGCTTTGTGCGAACGCTTGGGAGCGCATGGGTGAGCTCGAGATCGCGGCGGAGGTCCTGGTCATGGTGCGTCGAGACCTGGGACCTCTAGCGCACCGTCGAGTGATTCGCTTCATCCAGGCTCACGCGGCGTGGCAACTGTGCCCGCGGAGTCTGGCGGAGGCGCAGCGCCGGGCAGAAGCCATGGAGCCGATGCCCATGCACGGCGGACAGGTCGCGGGGCTGCTGCTCACCTTGATGGGGGTCTACTGCTTGGTGTGGGCGGCGGGCGGAGTGGTGCTGCCCCTTGCGGGCGTGGCGTTGGGCTTCGATTCTGATGGGCTGGGTTGGGGCATTGCCGTGGTGTGCGGAGGCCTGGTGGGGCTCATGACCCTGCCGTTTGGGATCAACGTGTGGCGGCTGAACAAACGGGAGCACACGCTGCGCCTGCGCGGCACTTCCCACGTGGCTCACGTGCTGAGCTGCACACAGATGGAACGGCCGGTGGAAGGCAGCATCCCCATCGACATCGAGCTATTGGTCACGCCCGACGACGCTCCGGCTCATCGCTACCGTACGCAGACCATGATCGTTGCTCGAATGCAGTCGAACTTTGCCGTCGGGTCCACGTTGATCTTTCGCGTGGACCCGAAAGATGCCGCCCGTGTTCAGCTCGAGGTACCCGTGCAGCGCTGAGTCAGTCTTGGGTATCCGAGCTGAAGCTGGGACCGTTTTCGATGCGGAAGTTCGCGGAAGGCAGCTCCTCACGGGTGAAGGACGCCTCCCTTGCTTTCGCAGTCATGGTGACGGTGCCGTAGGGCGGAGTGAGCCCCTGCGACACGGCCAGCAGATCCGTCGCCTTCTTCATCTCGACGACGCGGGCCTCCAATGCCTCGATCGAGCTCTTCATCACCTCGATCGCGGAGACGCGTGTGCTCTCGGCCATGGCCTCCTCCTTTTTTTGTGTGTCCGCCCTGATCAGTTAAGCACCCGCACAATGCGGGGCAACGCCCGCAATTGACCGGGATCAACTCGGCGTTTCATAGTCGCACCGTGACGGAGGCGGAGTCGTTTCGCGAGCGTTGTCGACTGCTGCTGCGGCTCGAGCTCGAAGGCGATGCGCGCGTCGCGCAGGCGCTGCTGCGAGACAACGACGCGCTGTGCCAGAACATCCTCGAGGATCCGGATCGCCGCCGTCGCATACTCTCCTTCACCGACCCGAAGGACGCCATCGGGGACGGCTACGATCACCTCGACGATCTGATCGCGGGCCTGTTGCGGCTGTGCGAGCCGGGTCCCGAGCAGCGCGCCCAGCACCCGGAGCGGGTGTTCTACCAGCCGACTCCCGCGCGGCACGCGCTCGAGCTGATTCGCCGCGGCGAGCTGCGGGAGACGGACGTCGTGGTCGATCTCGGTGCGGGCCTCGGACACGTGGTGCTCCTTGTCGCGCTGCTCACTTCCGCAACGGCGGTGGGCATCGAGATCGAGCCCGCCTTCGTGGACTCCGCTCGACGCTCCGCGCGCGCCTTGCAGCTCGAGCGCGCTCACTTCCGCCTTGGCGACGCTCGCGCTGCCGACTTCTCCCGGGGCACGCTGTTCTACCTCTACACGCCGTTCCGGGGCGCCACGCTGCAAGCGGTGCTCGCGCGCCTGCGAGGCGAAGCCCGCCGCCGCCCCATTCGCCTGGCCAGCTTCGGTCCCTGCACGCCTGCCCTTGCGGCCGAGCCTTGGCTCACGGCGGACTCGGCTCCAGTCGAGGATCGCATCACGTTCTTCCACGCTTCCTGATGTCGGCAGACCGCGGAACCTCGCGGTTCGGACCCTCTTTCCCGGCGCTCCGCACTTCGCGTAAGCTCGCCCCCGCGTGAAGACACGGAGCGTGGGGTGGCTCGCAGCACTGGCCGTCGTCGGCGCGGTGGCAATCTGGCGGCTTTCGTCCTCCGAGACGGAGCCGAGCGCGCCGGAAGCGCCACCGCCCATCACGGTCGATACCGCGCCGCCGGCGCCGCTGCCCACGGAGCGCGAGACGGCGAGCTCGGCGGAGATCGCAAAGCTCTCGCCCTTGCCCCCCATCGATCGCATCCCCAAGCAAGTTCCGAAGGTGGGCTCGCGACTTCGCCCTGCGCTCTTCCTCGGCTTCCGAGAGAAGCCGCTGGTGGTCGTCACCCAAGCGTACTCCGCCACCTGGCGGACCTACTCCGGCGCTTGGGCGGTACTGATCGACGGCAAGTCGGGCTTTCAACCGGTGCTCGAGAGCCCGACGGAAAAGGTCACCCGCGTCGCCTGCACCATGGACCTGGTGCGTGCCGCCCAGCTCGAGGACGATCCGACGATCGCTCTGGAGAAGCTCATCGCCGGCTGCAAGAACCTCGGCTTTCGTCTGGGGGCGAAACCCGCGGGAGCGCTCAACGAGAACGTGGTGAAAGGCCGGGTGGAGAAGCTCTCTTCCCTACGCAAGGAAGCCGGCGCCGTGGTGGACGTCCAGCTGGTGTCGGAAGCCAAGGCGTTTCGCGCTCAAGACGTGTATCGCATCGCCGAGGCGCTCGGCTTTTTGCGGAGCGACTTCGGCAGCTTTGCGTGGAGCAACACGACGGGCGTCGGCAGCGACCGACTCATCACCTTGAGGCCGGCGTCGGCGCCGTTCCAGTTCGACTTCGAGCGTTCCAGCGGAAGCTACGCCGCCCTGTCCTTCGGCTTCGACATCGACGAAGTGCCGCTGCCGGACCTGGTCGCCGAACGCATGCTCACGGCAATCGCCACTTTCCGAAAGCACGTGGGGGGCCACCTGGAGAACGCTCAGGGCAAGCCCATCGAGGACGCGGAGATCCGGCGGGGCGTGAAGAGCTCCATCGACAAGCTCGAAGGCAGCGGACTCCTGGTCCCGGTCAAGATGGCGGGGCTGTAGTCAGGGAGTGCACTGGCCCGCGTGGGCCACGTTCGTGCCGTCCACTGCGGCGCAGGCCGCGTTGGTGTAGGACTTGCCGTTGCAGCCGCACACGGGCGTGAGCTCTCCCGTGCAGCTCCCCGTGCCCGGCGCGGCGACGCAGCCCCCCGGGCCGTCGCAGCCGTCCTTCTTGCAGTACTCGAAGCCGTCGAAACACTGCGTGTCATCCAGGCATGGAAGGTTCGTGCCGGGCGGAGGGAAGTCGCACAGCGCGGGCTGGGTGCTGTCGTAGCACTGCCCGGTGATGTTGCAGCACTCCTGCCCCGCGGGGCACGTGGCGTTCGACGCGCAGTAGATGACGGACTTGCCGGCGCTGCCACCCCCGGCGCCGACGGTCTGCGGCTCGCCGCACTTGCCCATTCCGATGACGGTTGCACCCGCATGGCAGGCGGTCTGCGCATCCGGATAGGTCACGCCATCGCAACCACAGAAGCTCGCGCCGGACGACGTCGGGCAGTTGCTCTTGGACGCGCAGTGGCCCGGACCCAGGCACAGCTTGTCGGGGAGGCAGTACTCGTCCGGCCCGCACTGAGAGCTGGCCGTGCACGGCGCTTGGCCCTGTGGGTTGGGGCCACCGCTGGGCGGCGCGCAGGCACCGGGGGCGGCCACGGGATCGAAGCAGGTGCCGTCCGCAACGCAGCAGTCTTCCCCGACGGCGCAGGTTACTCCGCCACAGAACACGGGAGCACTTCCCCCGCCGCCAGTGGCGCCCACTCCGCCGGAGCTGGTGCCGCCGGAGCTGGCGCCGCCGGAGCTGGTGCCACCGGAGCTGGCGCCGCCGGAGCTGGCGCCGCCGGAGCTGGCGCCGCCGGAGCTGGCGCCGCCGGAGTTGGCGCCGCCGGAGCTCCCACCATTGTCGGTGGAGCCGCCGCAGGAAACTACGATGGAGCCCGCCGCGAGCAGCGGAAGCAGATGCAGCCAATGACGAAACATGTCGCCCTCCCAGGAACGCCAGTATGCCACGGATCCGCGCGTACGCTAGGGGGGCGCGGGCGCCAGGCCACAAATGGGGAACACGGTCGCCATGCGACCCTCATCGAGCATGCGAAGGCAGTAGCCGACCCACGCGGCGCGATGCCGTGCTCACCGCGCGTCGTTCACCATCTCTTTGAGCTCGCCCAGAGCGCGCTCGATGGACGGCAGTGAAGGTCCGAAGGAGAAACGCACGTGGTGCCGGAAGCGCGATGGGCGGCCGTGGCGGCGCTGTCCGGGGTCCACGTCGAAGAACTTACCGGGCACCACGATCACCTTTCGCTCCAGGGCGGCGCGGAAGAAGTCGTCGCACAGACGGAGAGAATGCGGCAGCTCGGAGAGGTCGCCCCACACGTAGAACGTCCCTTCGGGCTCGATGTCGAGCTTGACGCCCATCTCGCGCAGGCCCGAGAGCAGCCGCTGGCGCTTCTCTCCGAACACGCGATGAATCGCGGCGTTCTCCGCGCGCGCATGCTCGGCGCGTACCACCTGCACCGCTGCGCGTTGCAGCGGCCGCGTGCCGCCCCCATCCAGGAACGAGCCGGCGCTGGCCGCCGCGTCGATCACCTTCTTGGGGCCGACGATCCAGGTGGTCCGCCAGCCCGGGTAACGCCAGTTCTTGGTGAGGCCGTCGAACAGCACGACGGGATCCTTGTCCACGTCTTCCACGTACTCCGCCGCGCTCACGATCGCGGGCTGCTCGTCCCAGATGTAGTGCGAGTAGAACTCGTCCACCAGCAGGGTGCAGTCGAGCTCCCGCGCAGCGCCGACCCAACCCGCGAGCCGCTCTCCGCGCACCAGCTTGCCGGTGGGGTTGCATGGATTCGAGAGCAACACGGCGCCCAGGCCGCGACCCAAGATCTCGCGCCGCAGCTCCTGCTCCGTGAACTCGTAGCCACGCTCCGGATCCAGCGAGATGGGGATGGGGGTGAAGCGACGGAACACGTCCAAGAGCTCTTCGTACGCCGTGTAGTCCGGCAAGAAGTGCCCCAAGTTCACGGGACCGATGGCCGCGCAGGCGCGCATGATGGACACCCGCCCACCACCGGCGATGGCCACGTTCTCCGCGCTGTACTGCGACGGCATCCCGCGACGAAACAGGTCGTTGTAGAGGTCGGCCACGGCCTCCCGGAGCTCCCACAGGCCCGCGACCGGTGCGTACTCCTGATCCTCGACGTCGATGCTCACGCTCTCCACCCGAGGGGGCGCTCCGGGCAACGCTCCTGCCTCGGGCATGCCTTGCCCCAAGTTGCTCCAGGCCGGGTCGCTCTGCCGGTAGCCGTGCCGGCCCGCCTCGGCCATGACGTAGATGACGCCGGTGCGGGGCACGGTGCGGAAGGCGCTGGGGTGCATCGCTGGAACTTACAGCGTTTCTCCCGGATGGAACAGAGACGTCGTGCAATCGACGCGCGCCAGCGTGCAAAAGAAAACGTATGCTGCCGGGCCGCGGGGTTTCCGCGGCGCACCAACACAAAAGAAACAGGGGAGCAGGCATGCACGTTCTCGTCATCAATTCCGGATCCTCCAGCGTGAAGTACCAGGTCATCGATCCGGACCAGGCGAAGGTGCTGGTGCACGACAAGGTGGAGCGCGTGGGAGAGGCGCTCACTCACGAGCAAGCGCTGGCTCAGGTGTTCGAACGAGTGAAGCAGCATGACATCGCCGCGGTGGGGCACCGCGTGGTGCACGGCGGTGACAAGTTCTTCGACGCGGTGGTGATCGACGACGACGTGGTGGCGCAGATCGAGGCGTGCATCACGCTGGCGCCGCTGCACAACCCGCCGAACCTGGCGGGCATTCGCGCGGCACGGGCGGCGCTGCCGGGCGTGCCGCAGGTGGCGGTGTTCGATACCGCGTTTCATGCGCGCATGCCGCGGCGCGCCCGCACCTACGCCATCGATCCCGACGTGGCAGAAAGGCACGGGGTGCGGCGCTACGGGTTTCACGGCACGTCCCACGCGTACGTCGCGGAGCTCGCAGCCAAGCACCTGGCGCGCCCGCTGAACGAGCTGCGGCTGGTCACGCTGCACCTCGGCAACGGCGCCAGCGCCTGCGCGGTGGAGCTGGGGCATTCCACGGAGACGAGCATGGGCATGACGCCGCTGGAGGGGCTGGTGATGGGCACGCGCTCCGGGGACCTCGACCCGGGCGTGGTGCTGGCGCTCTTGCGCAGCGGCGAGCTTGACGTGGACGGCGTGGACCACCTGTTGAACCGCCAGAGCGGTCTCGCCGGGCTTTCGAAGGTGGGCAACGACCTGCGCGACATCGAGAAGCGTGCGGCGGAGGGCGACGATCACTGTCGCTTGGCCATCAGCGTGTTCGCGCATCGAGTGCGCAAGTACGTGGGCGCCTACGCCGCGGCGATGGGCGGGTTGGACGCCGTGGTGTTCACCGGAGGCATCGGCGAGAACAGCGTGAGCATGCGCCAGCGCATCCTGCAGCGACTGGAGTTTCTGGGCCTGCTCCTGGACGACGACGCGAATGCCGACGCCAAGGTGTCGGCGGAAGCGCCGGTGGCTCGCATCAGCAGTGACGTGAGCCGAGTGAAGACGCTGGTGGTGAAGACCAACGAGGAGCTCAGCATTGCGCAGCAGACGGCGAACATCGTGCGCAACAAGACCAAGGTCGAAAACCCCGGTCCCATTCCCATTGCCATCAGCGCGCGGCACATTCACCTGGACGCGGACACCTTCGGCAAGCTCTTCGGCGCCGACAGAGAGCCCACCAAGCTGCGGGACATCTCGCAGCCCGGGCAGTACGCCTGTGAAGAGAAGGTGAACCTCGTCGGGCCCCGCAATCGCATCGACGGCGTGCGGCTCCTCGGTCCTCTGCGCTCCAAGAATCAGGTCGAGATCTCGCGCACGGACGAGTTCTTGCTGGGCGTGGACGCGCCCATTCGCGACTCCGGCAAGGTCGCCGGCTCCGCGCCCATCATCGTGGAGGGCCCCGCGGGCACCGTGAACCTGGGCGAAGGCCTGATCTGCGCCAAGCGACACATCCACATGACGCCGGACGACGCCAATCACTTCGGCGTGCAAGACGGCGACGAGGTAGAGGTCGCCATCGATGGCGGCCCGCGGGATCTCGTCTTCGGCGACGTGCTCGTGCGGGTGAGCCCCAAGTACAAGCTCGAGATGCACATCGACACGGACGAGGCCAACGCCGCGGAGCTGAACAAAGGCGCCGAGGGCGCGCTCATCTACACCAACGTGGGCGGTGCCAGCGCGCAGCTCCGCCGCCGCCGCGCCCCCCGCGAAGAGTAATTTGCGCTACGCTGAGGCGTGGCGCTTGCGGCATACCTGGACGACGCTCCACTGGTGAACGTGGAAGCGGAGGAGTCGCTCGAGAGCGCCCGCTCCCGGTACTTTCGCGCCCTTGGTTCCTCGGGCATCGACTACGACGCGTGGTGGATCCGCATTCCCATCGGCGGCATCGA